>CAADGT010000176.1 GCA_900696595.1 uncultured Chloroflexota bacterium | reverse complement strand
TCTTAAAATCAGGACGCGGACGAGCGCGGAAAACGCGGATTCAAGGAATTTTTTCGGGCGTTTTGTCAAAAAAATCTGCGTTCATCCGCGTTTTCCGCGTCCTAAAAACAAAGTGTAAGGTAATCAAACGGAAGGCATGAATTTTCGGCGGAATGGAAAGAGGCTGACGCGCTATCCGTCGCACCCGGTCAGTTGATAGATTTTTGCCGAAGGGAGGGCGAAGGCGGACAGATGCCAGGCGGGGCGGTTTTCGAGTTGGGCGGGGTCGAAGCTTTGGGCGGTTCCGCCGACGTAGATGTAATCCACTCCATCGTTGCAAAGTTGGATGTGGGTTTGCGCCAGGTCGAATCGAATATCCGCGCCGGAGAGTTGAACAGGGCGGGAGAGGAGCGCGGGAATCCAGATGCCCGCGTCCACGCCGGTTTGGGATTTTGGCGACTCGAATGATGTAACGTACAAGCCGGTGGAGGCGACCAGGATTTTTGCGTCGGGTGGGGTGGATTCGTCCAGCCAGGCGAGGGCGGCGAGATCGTCGCGGGCGACGAAGCGGCAGCAGGCGGATGGGTAAAGATCAACCGTCAGCGCGGCGTTAAGTAGGATCAAGCCAAAGAGGAGAATCGGCGCGAAGCGCTGAATCCATTTCAGGTCGGGGGTGAGGCGGGCGAGGGCGTGGATCAAGCCTGAGAGTCCGAATCCTCCCAAAAGGGAGAGTGGGACGATGGCGAACATCTGTATGAAGGGACGGTCGAGCGGGGTTTGAATTTCGAGGATGGGAAGGCGGATGGGGATGAACAGGCAAAGCCCGGCGAGCGCAAGCCATGAGAGCAGGAAGAATGTGCGGCGCGGAAAGCGATGAGCGGAAGGAAGGATGAGGGCTGGAAGAAGGATGAGGATAGGGAGGTCGTTCTTGAGATAACTTTCGAGCAGGGTTTTGAGCGCGGGGTTTTGATGGATGAAAAAAATTTCGACGGCGATGAGAGCGAGGAGCAGGATGAATCCGTGAGCGCGATATGGGTTTCGCAGTCGTCCCCAGCCGAGGGCGAGGAGGGCGGCGGGGAGGGGTAAACTGTAAACGATAAGAGTGCGCGAGTGGATGAGGGTCGAGGCGGCGACTGCGAGGGCGAGCAATGGAAGAATCTGTTTGCGGCGTGTGTTGCTTTGAGAGTGGAGGTATGCGAGGCTGATGACGAAGGGGATGAAGAAAAGACTCAGGAGCGCGGGGTATTTGCCCCAGTTCATCAGGTGGGCGGGCATGTGAAAGCCGAAGCCCGCGAGCAGGCAGGCGAATAATGCGGCGGGGGGTGAATCGGTCTCGCGTTTGACGATGAAATAAAATGAGAAAGGGAGGAGGGCGAGGAGCAAGGGACCCGAGACGAGCATCAGTTCGGCGATGTCTTGTTTGAAGAAATAGGCGAGCGGCGCGAGGATGTGATGGTAGCCGGGGTGGTAATATCCGCCGCCTGGGTTGTGGCTGGGGGCGCCGGTCTGGTAGGTTTCAACGATGGATTGGATGAGGCGGTAATGTTCGGCGGAGTCGAAGTAGGAGGGCAGGGACAGGTCGCGGATGAAGGCGAAGCGCAGGATGAGGGTGGGGATGAGGAGGGCGATTGCGATCGGGATATGTGGCAGTTTCTTAAGTGCGCGGATTGCATGGACCGACACGGATTTTTCAAGATTTTTTCCGCGCGAATCCGTGAAATCCGCTTCCGTGTCCAAAAACGGGTTTCTGAGTATAAAGGCGGAAAGCAATATCAATATCAGAGCGATGGTGCCCCCGGAAACTACATTGAAAAGAGATGACGCTGAAAATGTAATGAGTGAGAGAATGAGGACGGGCAGAGCCCATCCCGCCGCGCCGAGCGAGGGCAGGTCGGATTCATCGAGCGCGTCGCGGGAAAGGCGGAATAAAATTCCGCGCATGACGAATATGCCCCAGGCGATGACGAATAAAAACAAGGTTGTTGTCGCGGCGCGGTCTGCCAGGGCGGAGAGGCCGTCGAGCCAGGGATTCATTTATGGGTAGTTTGGGTAGGCGGTTGAGGTTTCGCCGGGCGAGGAAGGGTCGGCGGTCGAAGTTTCATCGGATGAGGAAGAGTCGGCGGTTCGCGAAGGTTCCGGGGTTTTTGTTTCGTCCACATTCGTCCCGGATTCAAGCCCCGATTTCTCCGTGTCTGGCGCTTCTCCCATCTGTGGCGTCGTGACCAGAAACGCATTGACCGTGAACGCGCCGCGCGCGAGCAGGCGGTCGTCCAGCGCTGCGAGGATTTGAATCTCGATGCCTTCGCCCAGGTTGAGCGCCGCGCCGGAGCAAAATGCGCCGGTCTCGTCAATTTTGCTCCATGAACATTCGTAAATATCCGCGCCGGTCCTGCGGACGATGTTGAGGTAAAAGGCGGGGTATCTCATGCGCGGGACGAAGAGGTTGACGACTGTGCCGCCCAGATGGTCGCGCCCAAACGAGACCACGCATAATTTCGTCAGGCGCGCGCCGCAATAGCCGAATTCTTCCGGTTCGAGGGTGGGGGAAGGCGCGCCGTCGAATACGCCGCAAGCCAGCGCGAGCGCGAGAAAAATTCCCGCGAGCAGGGCGCGAAATGTCCGCGATGAATGAAGAAGGCGAATCATCGGATTCATTCTACCATTTTCATTTCGTCGCGGTTTGGATGGACGGGTTAATAAAAAGTCGTGCGCAGGACGGGCTGGAATAATTCCTTGCGGTGGGCGCAGATTGAATCAATCTGGCACAGGTTACATTCGGGTTCGGTCATTTCGGGGCAGCGTTTGCGCGCGCCGAAGAAGAACCAGTCCACGGCGCCGGTGGATTTGCCGGATAACGCCACCACCTGCCCGATGGCGCGGTAGGCGGCGTGACGGATCGCCCATTCGTCGGCAGGGGAGATCAGTTCACGATTGGCGATTTTGTTTTTCAGTCTTTCATCGAGAATATCCACCAGGCCGGCGCGCAGGCAGGAGCGCATGAGGTGATAGTCAATGACGGGTTCGACCTGTTCGCCTTCGGCAAATTTCAAAAACGCTTCGGGGCGTTGGCTGAGGATGAGCGCGAGCAATCCGCTTTTTTTGCGGAGGGGGTCTTCTTTGTATCCGCCAATTTTGTCGAGGATGGAGATGAGAGTCGTCAACGGGGCGGCAGAGGCCCGGGTTTTTTGCAACACAGTTTCCGGCGTGAGATGAAGCGCAAGCATATCCCGCCCGTAGGCATTCGCCATTTCCAAATGCAAATCCAGCGCGGGCATGGGGTCGGTTCCATCGTCGGATTTTAGGATTTCGAGCAAGTCGGCGCGGCTCAAATTTGCCTGGCGCGCGGGGGAGCAAAAATCCGCATCGGTCTCAAGCCGACGGCGGTATGCGTCGAAGAGATAGAATGCGCCCTTTTGGCTGACCCCGCCAAGCGGCGCAATCAGCGGCGTGTGGTAGCGGTTGTTCTTCTCGTTCCAAAAACTGAACTGTTGCAGCGTGACCGCGAAAAAATAATCGAGCGCCTTGGGGTGACGGGCGGGCGGCAGTTCGGGGCTGACGAAGTTGAAGGGCGCGGCTTCTTCGAGCGTGGAAATCATTTGCGAAATTTTTTGAATCTGGGTTTCGTTGACGCGCGCCTTGGGGCTGGCGGGAATTGCAGGCGCGGTTTCGTCGAAGAGCAATGCGGCGGGACCGACATGCGCGATCATCTGCGCGGCAAGCGGAACTGCGCGTTGCGCCGCCATGATGGGATGTTGTCCCTGCGCAAGATACGCCAATGTCGCGCCGCAGAAGGTGTCGCCCGCGCCGGTGGGGTCGAGTTCGGCGGTCGTCACGGAGGGGATGAACGTTTTGTGAGCGCCTTGAATAACGCGCGCGCCGTCCGCGCCAAGGGTGATGAAGAGTAGTTTGCCTGCGTCAGTATGCGCCGCTTCAAGCGAACCGAATAAACCAATGGCTTCGCTTTGATTCATGAAGAAGATGTCGGCTTGCGCGACGATGTCGTGAACGAGGCGCGGAGATTTATCCACGCCTGCGATGTAGGCGCCCGCCGAAATTTTCTTTGCGCCGCGCGCGCGACAGGCGGTGATGAAGTCCAATTGCTTTTGCGCGTCGCCAAGCGGGACGATGTGAATGCAATCGTATGTTGAAAGGTCGGCCGGCAGCATATCGGGCGTGAGCGTGGACTCTGCGCCGAAAGTCGCTTTGAGATATTCAGTCTTGCCGCCGCGCTGTGAAATTTCAAAATGCGGCAAGCCTTCTTCGGGTTCGACAATGGGACCGAGCCATTCGGTAAGTCTGTCCGCGATGGGTTGCAAAATTCCGGGGATGGGGTTGGGGCAAGGCGCGAAGAGCGAGACTTTCGATCCGCAGCGGCGAGCCGCCATGGCGGTGTACATGCCTGCGCCGCCCGCGGAGGGGACGGTTTTGGAATCAAGATGGAGGATGTCGGTGGAGGCTCCGCCGATGATGAGGAGGTGTGTCATGGGAATTTTGAATGATGAATAGAATGTAGGAAGCGGAAAGCGGGATGATGACTTTCTATTTTCCACTTTTTTCAAAACATAGTTTGCTGTTGCGGAATATCGTCTTCGTTCATTCCGCTCCAGCCGAATTTTTTGAAGTCCACGCGGTCTTTGGCGTCGAAGATCACGCCTTCGGCTTCGAGAAGCGGGCGTTGCCTTTCCGCGCCGGGGCGTTCGCTGATCCTGCCCTGCGAGTTGATGACTCGTTGCCACGGCACATCGTCTGGGCAGTTTGCCATTGCGCCGCCGACCCAGCGGGGAGCAAATGCGGCATAGGCTTCGAGTTCCACGCCGTCGGGCGGCGGAATCATTTTGGCGATCTGCCCGTAGGCGGCGACTTTTCCACGCGGGATCATTCGGACAATCGCCCAGACTTGTTCGTAGAAGGCTTGCGGGTTGGGAGGGGAGGAGAAAGAGGGCATGGGGACCTTGTTGTGAGGCGCGGGCGACAGGTTACAAGTTGCGAGGCGCGAATGACAGGTTGAAGGTTGTTATCGTTTGGCGAGATATTTGTAGAAGAAGGATTGCCTTACATTCGCGATGAAGTTTTGTGAGAGTTCGTCGGTCATGAATTTGAGGGTGGGCAGGGCGTCGGCGGTGAGCGCGCCGGGATGTTCCTTTTCGGGGATGCCGGGTTGGTCGAGTTTGACGACGGGGCCGGTGGAAAAGTCGCAGTTGCAGTCTTGTTGAACGAAGTAGTAATCGTAGGCGCGGTAAAGGGAGCGGTTGATTTCGTAGAGGGGGGTGAGTGCGCCGAGGAGGAGCAATGCGTAAAGCGTAATCCGTAAAGATCGTGAGATGGCTTGGTTGAAGATGGTTTCGCCGGCGAGGAGCATGAGGTGGAAAAGCGGGGCGATGGAGGCGCGCATGACGAAGTCGCGGTCGCTGCCGAGGTGGATGAAGGGGATGACGGCGAGCAGGATGCCGGTGACGATCCAGCGCGGATCTTTGTATTTGGACGGCGCGAGGATAAGCCAGAGCAGCCCGCCTTCGAGCAGGAAGAAGGCGAGGAAATCTTTTATCGCGAGGGACTGAAATCCGCGTTGTTGGGCGGCGGTGTTAGCGAGGAAGTAGAAAGTGGAAAGTGAAAAGATAATGATGGCGGTGAGGACGATGGCTGGGTTGAGATGTTTGAAGGGGGATTTGAAGTCGGTGTGTTTGACGAGTTCGATGAGCACGTAGGGGAGGAGTCCCACAGCGGCGAGGGGGGCGAAGAAGAAGCAGAGGGACCAGAGAAGGACCAACTGCCCTCTTATGTCACCCTGAGCAGAGCGAAGGGTCTCTCTTTCATTGAGCCAGAGATTCTTCGCTTCGCTCAGAATGACAATCAAAATAATCACCAACCACGCCGGAATGGCTTGATTGTAGACCCAGAACAATTGCGTAGTGAACGAAGAGTATTGCAAATTCCCAGCCCAGATTTCGAGATGGGTAATGGGCGGGAAGACGGTCGGATAACCCTGTGGGAAGAAGAGCGCGCCGAGAATGTCCAACCCGCTGAAGAAGATGAGGAGCAGCGCCGCTTTGAGGTTGGAAGTTTTGAGCGCAATGGCAAGTTGATGAGTAACGAGCAACAAGCCGAGGAGCGACCAGGCGAAGAGCGCAAGGTTGGCGATCTGCCAGTTGGTAAATTTTGCAATCAGCGCCGAAGGCAGCCAGAAGCCGACGTAGTAAACCAGCATTTTGACCGGTCCGCTTTCGGGCTGGGCGTAGTAGACGGGCCAGTCGAAGTTCATCAGGTCGCGCAGGACAACATTGCGCCAGTTGTGATCCCAGTTTTGGAAGGCGTAACCGCCGATGCCGGAGAGGAGAAGCCAGGAAATAGTTATCAGTAACCAGTAAACAGTGGATGGCGACCAGTGAATAGTGAATAGCGGACTGCGAGGATTAAATGGTTGTTTGAAGAGTCGCCATAAGGTGAAAAGAAAAAAGAGCCCCAGTGGGATGGCGATGGCGAGACGAACCCAGCCAAAGAGGAAGATGAGGAAGGGAAGCGTGAGGTAGAGGATGGAGAGACGATGGAGGTTTTTCATAACGCGCTTCAATGTTAATCCAAAAAAGGGCGCTTGCGCGCCCTTTTTTGGATAATTTGACTGGCTTATCTATAGCACAGAGCGATCCGGCGGTTCGAGCAGGAGGGCGAGTTGTTTCGCGCCTTCCTCGTCGGTGATGGCGAGGACTTCATCGAATTCTTCGAGCGAGGCTGCGCCGCGCGGCAGGGTGACTTGTCCCTTGCGGATGATGGCGGCGATGACGCACTGGTCGGGCAACCCCAGGTCCTTGATCTGCACGCCGATGGCTTTCGCGCCCTTCGGCACCTTCTCCTCGACCAGCGAGTAACGTCCGCGCCTTAGTTTCAGCAGGGTCATCATGTCGCCGAGGGACATTTCCTCCTGGATCAAGTGCGCCATGACATCCGCCTGATTGATGGTCTCGTCCACATGAAAGTTTTTGTCGAAGAGCCAGGCGTTGCGCGGGTTGTTGATACGCGCCACAGTGCGCCTCACTTTGAACATGGTGCGCGCCAGATAACACAGAACCAGGTTGGCGGCGTCGTCCTGAGTGCACGCCACCAACACCTGAGCCTGGTCCAACCCGGCTTGTTTCAACACGTTCGGGTTGGTGGCTTGTCCTTCGTAGATGACTTCGGTCGGCAGTTCGTGGTGCAGGCGCGAGAGCAGTTCGCGGCGGTGTTCCACCAGACGCACGTTGTATTTTTGCTGGAGTAATTGTGAGGCGAGTTGGGCGCCAGTGCGTCCGCCGCCTGCGATGAATACGAGCATGTCAGTCCTCCTGTCCTTCCTGCAATTTTGCGCGCAGAATCTTTACCCCGTCCAGCGTGGCGCTGACGGCCAAGATATCGTTCTTTTGTAAAATATCGGTCGGGGCGGGGAGTTCGGCGCGTCCGGCGCGGGTGAGCGCCACGCAGGCCATTTTGCCGCAGCCTTCCAGCAGGCTGGAGACGCTCAACCCGTGCCATTTTTCGGAAATAAACATTTCGTATATTTCCACTTCGCCGTTGCCAGCCGAAAATACGGCGTGGAAGGCCGGGTCTATCAGCAGTTCCTGCATTCGCTCCGCGCCCCAGGCGGTGGAACTGATGATTTGCAGCCCGAAAGATTCCAACATGTCGCGCATGACCGGGTCGTAATTGCGGACGATGATGCGCTGGACGTTCGGGTAATTTACGCGGACAGCGTGTCCGATGACGGCGTTCATCGTGTCGGAATTGGTGACGACCGCCACGCCGGCGGTCTTGTCGGTGATGGCGCGGGACAAAGTGTCGGCGGAAAGAGAATCTCCTTCGACGGTGCGCCCACGAAAGTCCGGGTGGAGGCGGTTGAAGGCTTTGGGGTCGGAGTCGACCACCGCCACCTGATGTCCGTTTGTGAAGAGGCGGTAGGCGAGTTCCGCGCCAAAGCGGCCGCATCCAATGACAATGAAATTCATGTCCATAACTCCTTAGTGACCGGCGCGTCCGTCCGCAAACTCATGCACATGATAGGGGACGTTGGTGATGACGATGCCGTCTTGATTTTTTAATTGCGCGCGCAGGATGTCCGCGGTGTTGGTGTGCAGGGCGGAGGTCCAGCGGTTGTCGGAAACAAACTCCGGCACGACCACGGTGATGATCTCGCCGGGCTGACGGTTTTCCGCGAGGTCGGCGATGTATTCGAGCAGCGGTTCGACAAAAAGCCGGTAGGGGGAATCCAGCATGACAAGGCGGACGCCCTCTCCCCAGGTTTCCCATTTCCTGCGCGTCTTTTCCGCGTCGTCCGGCTCGATGACGATGTGCAGGCAGGTCACGTCGTCGGATAACATGCGGGCGTATCGCAACGCGGAAAGCGTTCCCTGATGCACGCCGCTGACCGGCATGATGACCCGGTGGCGGTGGGTATGCGGCGGGATGACGCCGAAGTTTTCGAGGGATAGTTTGCGCGCCAGGTTTCTGTAATGACGGTGGATCAGGTAGAAGATCGCCACCAAAACCGGGATTAAGATCAGGACGATGAACGCGCCTTCCTTGAATTTCGTGACGGCGAACACCATCATGACAACCGCGCTGACCAGCGAGCCAAAACCGTTGATTGCCAGTTTGGATTTCCAGTTCGGGTCATAGCGCAGGGCTGTGCCGTGTTGAATCCATTCCTCGCCGGGTTTCAATCTTCCGCTGCGGAACCAGCGCACAACCATGCCAGCCTGCGAGAGCGTGAAGGAAAGATAAACGCCGATCGCGTACAACGGGATGAGAGAATTCGTTTTAGCCTGGAAGACGATCACCAAAAGAGAGGCGACTCCCGCCAGGGCGATGATGCCGTTGGAGAAGACGAGGCGGCTGCCGCGGAAGGTTAACTGTTTGGGAAGGAAGCCGTCCCCGGCGACCAGAGCCGCCAGGCGCGGAAAGTCTGCAAAGGCGGTATTGGCGGCCATGATCAGAATCAAGGTGGTAGAGCCTAGTAGGACGAGATAGAACACGCTCCCCGCGCCATAGACGACGCGCCCGATCTGGGAGAAGCCGGTCTCCAGGTGGGAGGGTATGACGCCGACCTGGTTGGCGAGGTAGGTCAGTCCGAAGAGGTTGATTCCCAAAATGACGCTCATCCATATCAGGGTCACTCCCGCATTGCGGCTGCGGGGTTCTTTGAAGGCGGTAATGCCGTTGCTGATGGCTTCCACGCCGGTGAGGGCTGTGCATCCGCCGGCAAAGGCGCGCAGGATCAGGAAGATCGTCAGCGGCTGAAGCGCTTCGCCCGCGTGGGCGATTTCCACGCCGGTGACTTTGCCCAGTGAGCCGGTCAGCGCCTGAAAGAAGCCAATGCCGATCGTGAGGAGGACCATCCCCAGAAAGAAATAGGTCGGAATGGAGAACGCCGCGCCGGATTCCTTGACGCCGCGCAGGTTGACGACCATCATAAAGACGATCAACCCAACGGCAATGGGAACGCGCCACGGGTACAGGTCGGGGAAGGCGGAGGTGATCTGGGCGACGCCCGACGAGATGGAGACCGCCACCGTCAGGATGTAATCCGTCAGCAGCGCCGCGCCTGCTGTTTGCGCCGGGCCGTTGCCCAGGTTGTCGCGGGCGACAATGTACGCGCCGCCGCCGCCCGGGTAGGCGTGGATGGTCTGCTCGTATGAGATGGTGAGGATCGCCAGCAGAATTATGATGGCGATGGCGATCGGTATGGACACCGAAAGCATGGCTGTGCCTGCCAGGACAAGCACGATCAGGATTTCGTCAATCGCATACGCGCTGGAGGACAGGGCATCCGAGGCGAAGACCGCCAGCCCAATGCGCTTGCCGATGGTCTGATGCGGCGCGTCCGCCGTGGAAAGCGGGCGTCCGATCAGCCAATTGCGCCAGTTGCGCCGGGGTGTGTAGTCGGTTTGTCGTTCGATGATGGGGGTTTGTTTGTTTTCTTGGTCGAGCATGGCACCTTGCTTTGCAGGCAAAAATTTAGCCCTTCCCGCGGAAGGACAAGGCTGGATTATAGTCCCGTTTTATTTTTTGGGAATGGCGCGCGGAGTCCACCGGAGTCGGAACCCGACGGCTCCCGTCGTTGGCAGGCTTGCGCTGGACCCTCGAAGCGACGGCGCAGGGAGCAACCTGCGTTATACCGGTCTGCCTTCGCGGGGCTGGGATAATGGAATCTGCAAATAGAATGTGCTGCCTTTCCCTAAGACACTCTCCACCCATACCCGTCCGCGATGGCTTTCGGCGATGGACAGGACAATGGCGAGCCCCAGCCCCGAGCCGGATTGCGCGCGCGCCTCGCGCTGTTTGCCGCGATAGAATTTTTCGAAGAGATGCGGAACATCCTCCGCCGGGATGCCGATGCCCGAGTCTTCGATGGCGAAGATGAGATACCCGTCCCGGGACGCGGCGCGGATCGTCACCGTGCCGGAGGGCGGCGTGTACTTGATGGCGTTCTCCACCAGGTTATAGACAGCCTGATGCAGCAACGCCCCGTCGGCTTCCACTGCGTGAGGCATATCCTTCGCCGGTTCGGATGCGAGGCGGATATTCTTCTGCGAAGCCTGCAACTGCAATGCCCCGGTCACGCGCTCGATGATGTCCAATACCTGCACGTTCTCCACCTGCAAGCCGACGCCGAACTCGATGCGCCCGAGGTCGAGCAGGTTGTTGACCAGGCGCGACATGTTCTCGACCCCGGCGACGATCTTCCTGACATAACCCACCTGTTGTTCGTTCAATTCGCCGACCGTATCGAGCATGGTGGCGTAACCGCGCATCAGGGTCAGCGGCGAGCGCAGGTCGTGGCTGACCGTCGCCACGAACTCGGACTTCATCGTATCCAGTTCCTTAAAATGGGTCACGTCGCGCATAATACACACCCGCCCGATCTGGCGTCCCTCCACCATTACCGGCGAGGCGGTGGCGAAGTAAGTGCGGTTATCGGGCAGCAGGATCTCGGTGGATTGTTTCTCCGGCGCGGCGTTTTGCAACAGCGCGAGCAGGGGGCGCAGTTTGATGACCTTTTCCGTCTCCACGCCGCTCATGGTCTCGCCCACATCCCGCCCCAGAACCGAGGTTGCCGCATGGTTGGCGAGCAACAGGCGGCTGCGATGATCCGTCACGATCACGGGGTCGGGCGAAGAGTTGATAATCGCCTCCAACTGGCGGCGCGAGGCTTCCACATTCAGGAAGAGATGCGCGTTCGCCACCGCCAGCGCCGCCTGCCCGGCAAGCGTCGTCACAAAGCGCACGTCCGAATCGGAGAACATGCGCGGCTGTTCGTAACCCGCCCAGACTACGCCGTAATAGCGATTCTCATGATGCAGCGCCACCGCCAGCAACGCCAACGGATTTGCGAGCGCCGGGTCGAGCGCCAGTTCGCGCGAACGGGTCAGGTTCGGCAGGACGATTCGTTCCTGGCTTTGGGCAAGGTTCAACACCTGGTCGTCGAGATGGGAAAACATATCGGCGTCTCCGCCCAAAGAAAAACGCGACGGCAATTCGATGAACGTATCCGGCAGGATGCTCGGCGAGAGGACGACGCGCACCGCCTTTGCCCCCGTGGAGAGGATCGCCTCCAGCACCGGCTTGACCGCGTCCTGCATCTCGAGGCTGGATGCCACGCCGCGGCTGACCGTCAAAAGGCGGTCGCTTTCCTCGAGTCTCGATTGCAAACCGACGCGCATCTGTTCGAAGGCGCGCCCGACCTGGCCGACCTCGTCCTCGCCCGCGACGCGCAAGGGATGATCCAGATCCCCCTGCGCGATGCGGTTGGCGTCCACCGCCAACCCCTTCAACGAACCGGTCACCACACGCAAACCGACCCGCAGCGAGATCAGCGCGATCACCGCCAGCAGGATGGTCATCAACGCCAGCGGCGCGGCGATGTTCAACGCCAGTTGTTGCGCGCGCCGCGCCGGGACGGTCAACACCACCGCCCACGGACGCCCGATCACCGGATGGTAATAAACGATCTGGCGCGTGCCGTCCGGCGCGTTATTGTCGTAGAAAAAAGGCTCGGGCCCCATTTGCCCTTCGTATGGGTCGAGAGTGTGCGCCTTGTCCGAGTGATAGATGATGCGATTATTGTCGTCCACCAACATGCCCGAACCGTCGAGGTCGCGCATGTTATCAAGGCTCTTGATGAGCGGCAGGGTGAGCGGATTCGCCGCGAGGGTCGTGCGCCCGATCAACACGCGGCTGACTCGAACCCCGTCGCTGACCGCCACGAGAAAGGATATCCGCGACGACCCCTCTGCCGAGATCGGCGGAATGGAATACACCTGCGTCAACACGCCATGGGTCGCGAACAAAATTCCCGCATCTTCATCGGGGTATAAGCGGAAGCCGGGGCGCGTGTCTTCGGGGTAGATCGCCAGAATATCGCGCGAGTTTGCGTCCAGCACGATCAATTGATCGAAATAGGGAACCGATTTGATGCGCGTCGAAAGGATGGCGGTCAGGTCCGGGCCGGTCGCGTCCACCATGCGCGGGTCAGCCGCCAGTTGCGCCGCCAGGTTCTGACCGGTCTCCAAAAAGAAAGGCACGCTTTGCGCCGCCGATTCGCCCGTGCTGGAAAGCCGCCCCTCGATCAGGTCGCGCGCAGACTGCCCTGCCACCACCCAGCCCCCGACGAGCAGGGAGAGCAGCAGGAGCAGGATGAACGTGCTGACCGAAAAGATGAAGCGCGACTCGAGGCTTTTCTCGCCCGGGGAAGGTTGCAGGGGTTGTTTGCTTCCCCAGCGGGAACGAAACGCGAAGGAAACGATCTGGGCGACCAGCCCGCCGACCAGCATCTCGCCGCCGAAGGTCAGCGTCACCACCAAGGCGTTGCTGATGGCGAAGTCCAGCCGCGCCGTGGCGGGAACGTCCGCGCCCCATTGGGTGAACAATGCGCTGACCGTATAGAAAAGTACGTGAATGGGGATCAACAACAACGCGCCGATCAACGGCTGGCGCAATAATCGGTAGGCGGGCGTGCGGTAACGCTGGCGCATGTTCATCGAAAACCACATGCCCATAAAGGCGAACTCGATGACCGGAAAAAGCGAATACAGATCCCATGCGCCGCGCGCAATGCCCGCGACCGCGCCCAACGCCGCCGCCGCCAACGGACCCAGCAAGCCCCCGCTCAACAGCCAGGGGATGGCGGAGAAAACCATCAGCGCAGAACCCGGCGCATCGGCGGGCAGACCGGGCAGAGGGCGGACCGAACCGGAGGTCAGTCTCACTCCGAGAAATAGATTCAACAAGGGAACAAGCGCGAGCAGAAAAACAAAAAGTCCCCATTCCTTCGATCCCCATTTCGGCTGGGATTTGCGTTGACGGAAAAGAAAACCGCCCAGCCCCGCAAGCAATGACGCCCATACCAGCCAGCCCGGCGCGGTGGGCGCGGCGGGGAATGGATTGCCTGCGAAGAGATTTGCGATGAACTGCATTTTTTTATTATAGCCTCAAAACCTCATGCCGCCCCTTTGCGTTTCAGCAATCCAAATTACGCGCTATGATTCCCCCCCGCGATACCTTTCCGGCAGCAGCGAGCGGATCTCCGCCATGATGCGCTTCGTCCCGCCGTCCATCGCCTCTTTCCGCGCCGACGCCTGTTCGCTCAACCCGAAGGTTTTCCCCACCCGAACGTGAACTTGCGCGCGCTTGAAGCGCTTCAAGTGACCGTACACGTTGTCGTTCTCCGTGCCGCTGACGGCGACCGGCAGGATCGGCGCTCCCGATTTAATGGCGAGGAATGCCGCGCCGCCTGCGCCTTCCTCCAATGCGCCGGTCAATGAATAACGTCCCTCCGGCGCGATGACGATTCTTCTTCCTTCGGCCAGTCCATCGAGCGCGGCGCGTAATGCCCGTTTATCGGGTTTGCCGCGATGAAGCCAGATCGCGCCGTAATAATCAATCAATTTTCCGAGGATGGGCAGATCATAAAGTTCGATCTTGCCGAGCGCGTCGGGCGTGAACGCCAGGGA
>CAADGT010000175.1 GCA_900696595.1 uncultured Chloroflexota bacterium | reverse complement strand
CGTCCCGGCGCGCGCTGGACAAAGGAGGGCGCTACCATGGTTGCCAAGGCTCGAGCCGCCTGGATTAGCCGCCAATGGGATGCCTTGCCGTTGGCTGCTTGATTCTACAGAATTTGAATGCTCCCAATCGCGCGATTATAACGCCTGTTTCAGCCGCATCGGATAAAATAACGACGGCTCGCGCCCATTTACCGGCGACTCCCCCGCCCCATTGATGCGGGATTTCTCGAAGAAGGAATTGATGCATGGCAGGAAACCTCCAAAAGAAAATGCTCGAAGCGATAGAGAGCGAATTGCAAAGGCAGGCGGGCAGGCTCGACCAACCCCGCACCCGTCAGTTTCATGAAATGCTGGCGTATCACATGGGTTGGACGGGCGAGGGGGCGGGGGCGCAGGCGGCTGGGAAACGAATCAGGCCGCTGTTGTTATTGCTGTCGCTTGTTTCCGCCCATGGCGGGGAAAGCGGGCGGGAAGATTATGTAAATTGGCTGCACGCGATCCCCGTCGCCGCTTCTGTCGAACTGATCCATAACTTTTCGCTTGTCCACGACGACATACAGGATAATTCCGAACTCCGACGCGGACGGAAGACCGTCTGGGTCAAATGGGGCGCGCCCATGGCGATCAACGTCGGCGACGCTCTTTTCGTCATCGCCAACCAAGCCGCGCTCGACCTTCAAGATCATTTCCCGGCTCCGATGGTCGTTCGCGCGGCGCGCATCCTTAACGATTGCTGCCTGGAACTTACGAAGGGCCAATTCCTGGATATGTCTTATGAAGACCGCTCCGACCTTGCAATAGGCGATTACATGCCGATGGTCAGTGGGAAAACTTCCGCCCTGCTTTCTGCCTGCACTCAGGTTGGAGCCTTACTTGGCTACGCGCAAGGCGAGGCGGTTGAGTGTTTCCGATTGTTCGGTTATCACCTGGGGTTTGCCTTTCAAGTGCAGGACGATATTTTGGGCATTTGGGGCGATGAAGCCGTCACCGGGAAATCGGCGGCGAGCGATCTCGTCGAGGGGAAGAACTCCCTGCCTGTTTTATATGGCTTGGAGAAAAACGGCAGGTTCGCCCGGCGTTGGAGGGAAGGTCCCATCGCCCCCGCTGAGGTGAAGGAGGTCGCGTCCATGCTGGAGGATGAAGGCGGGAAAAATTTCGCAGAGGAGGTCTCGGAAGAGGAGACCCGCAAGGCGCTTGATTTTCTCGACAAGGCAAACCCGCAGGGAGAGGCTGGCGAGGTTCTGCTCGGGCTGGCAAACCTGCTCCTGAAACGCAACCAGTGACCGGGTCCGGTTCGAGGCGTTTAAATCCGCGCTTGACACGGCTTTTTAGCGTGCCGTATAATCCCATTACCCAAGCGGGTGTAGTTCAGTGGTAGAACGCTTGCTTCCCAAGCAAGATATCGTGGGTTCGACTCCCATCACCCGCTCCACAGCCGAGGGATGCGTTCCCCCGGCTTTTTGTTATGCTATACTATTTGCAAGTTGTAAGGTTGCTGTCATGGATACGCCCGCGCAGTACAGTAAAATTCCGCGTGGAGAATTGCATGAGATGACAAATGCAGGCAAAGGCACAATCTTGTATGTGGAAGACAACCCGGATAATCGCAACCTTATCCGCAGGGTGTTGAACGCCGAGGGGTATGCGGTGATCGAGGCTTCACATGCGGACCACGCCGTTCAAAAACTTGCGCAGGAAAAAATAGACCTGATCCTGATGGACATCAATATGCCCGGTGTGGACGGGTACACGCTGACGGCAAAGATCAGGCAAATGGAAAAATTTTCCGGCATCCCGATTGTGGCGGTGACCGCCAACGTGATGCGGGGCGACCGGGAAAAATCGCTCGAAGCAGGCTGCGACGGGTACATCCAGAAACCGATAGACATTGATACGCTTGCCCAGCAGATCGAACGCTTCCTTACAAGGAGAACCAATGCCTGACCAAGACCAGACTCTCGCCGTTTCAGACACCCAGCCCATCCGTAAGGCGACCATTCCGAAAGACGCCGCAGTGCTTGTGGTGGAAGATAATGTGTCGAATTTTGTCCTAATCGCCCGCATGTTGGGGTATCTCGGAATTCATTGCGAATGGAAAACTTCTGGGTATGAAGTTGTGGAATATGCCGACACCCTGCCGCGTCTCGACCTGATCCTGATGGACATCCGCCTGCCGTATGAGGATGGTTACGGCGCGCTCAAGAAGATCCGCGCTTCGGACAGATTCAAGTCCGTGCCGATCGTGGCGGTCACGGCAGAAGCCAGCCTGGAGCAGATGAATAAGGCGAGGGATTCCGGATTCGACGGTTTTCTTGGGAAACCGCTCGACCCGGACCGTTTTCCGGACCAGATTCGCCGCATCTTGAACGGCGAGCCGGTTTGGGAATTCAGTTAGCGTTGATGTAAAACCTTCGAATGGAAAATCCCGCGGCGCCGACCAAACATGGATCTCAAAAAGGAAGGTTCAAGGGCAGCCTAACCCGCACCCTCGTCAGGACGCTCTTGATCTTTACGTTCATTCCGCTTGTCTCGATGGCGGGAGTCGCGTACCTGCGCGCGCAAACGCTTCTACGCGAGCAGGCGAACGCCCAGTTGAAAAACCTGCTTGCGAACCAGGTGGGTGAAATCGAGCGGGATGCAAGGGAAAGGGAGAGGGAGTTGCAATCCCGATTCGAGGGGGAGGAGGCGGCGGTTTTGATCGAAGCCGCCCTGCATGCCAACCGGCAAAGCGACCAATTCCAATCCATCCGCCGGGAATTTTTCGAGACCCTGCTCGACAGTCCTACGGGAAACATGGCGGGATACGACGGCTTCATCCTGCTCGACGACGACGGGCACATCGCCCTTGCCAGCGACGAGAATTGGGAAGGCGAGTCGCTCGACCCGGCGCTTTTTGAGTTCGAGGAAAGCCGTTCGATTCTGCTCTTCGGGCTGCCGCCGCTGTATCCCGATGAAGTCATTCTTCTGACTGCCGTTCAATATAAAACTGCGCAAGGGGATTCGATCCTGGGAGCGATTGTCGGAATCACAAGGGAGGCGGGCGCGCAGGAAATACTCGAGCCGTTGAACGTGCTTGCCCCCTACGCAAATTCCTATTTCGTCCTGCCGGACGACACACTCTTCACTTTGGATCGGGAAAGCGGCTCTTTCGCCGCCGCAACTTTAACCGGCGCGTCGAGGGACGCGCTTCACGCCGAGATGGATAGGGCGACCAGCCTCGAAGTTTCCTCCCCCACCCCGCTGGATTTGGAGTTTGAGGCCGGGACGGGCATCATCTCGCAGTTTCTCTGGCTTCCAGCGATTCACAGCGGGGTTGTGCTGGCGGTCAACACCCGGGACATCTTCGAACAAATCAACAGCCTTGCCGCGTTTACGATTCTGCTCATCAGCGCCTCGATGATCGCAATGGGGGTCATCCTTTATTACGGCACAAAAAGGGTCATTCAGCCCCTTCAAGCGCTTTCCGCCATCACCTTGAAAATGGCGGACGGCGACTGGAATCAACGCGCCCGCGACACCGGTTCGGACGACGAAGTGGGCGTCCTCTCGCGCTCCTTCAACCTGCTTGCCGATCAGATCGAAGAGAGTCGCCGCTCCCTGGAGCGAAAGGTGGACGAGCGAACGCTTCAGATTCGGACGGCGGCTGAGGTGGCGCAAAACGTGACCGCCATCGCCGACCTCGACGAAATGTTGCGAAAGACGACCGAACTGCTCGCCAGACAGTTTGGCTTCTCGCAGGCGAGCATATTCCTCGTGGATCGCAGCGGAAAAAACGTGGAATTCAAAAGCGGGTTCGGTTCGGCGTCCAGGGAATTTGCTGAAAGAAAACACAGCCTGCCCATCGGCTCTCAATCCATCGTCGGCTGGGTGGCGGCAAATAACGAGGCGCGGCTTGCCTCCGACGTGACGGAAGACCCGCTTCATCTGAAGAATGAACTATTGCCCGAAACGCGCTCCGAGGTCTGCGTCCCAATCGCGCTCGGCAACAACGTGATCGGCGTGCTGGATGTGCAAAGCGCCCAGGCGGGAGCCTTCAACGAGGAGACGACGGTCATGTTGAAGACGCTCGCCAGCCAGGTTGCCGCCGCCATTCAAACCGCCGGGCTGGTCGAAGCCAGCAAGGTTGATTTTCAAGAGTTGGATAGACTCTATCGGTCGAGCCGCATGGTCGCCGAGGCAAAGGACAAGGCGGAGGTTCTGCGCGCAGGCGGTTTGATCTTGAAAGACTCCCCGCACCCAGCCCTGCTCTTTCAATCGAAGGGCAACACTTTCAAGGTTACGGCGGCGTCGGATGTCGTTCGGGACGAAGTTCCGCGCAACTGGTGGGGGGAAGGCATGTCAGCCGATGAGCAAGACCTGGATACGTTCTTTTCAAGCGGCATGGTTTCCGCGTCCAGCGCAAGCGTCGAACTCCCCATGATTCTGCGGACTATTCTCCGGTCGCTCAACCTGCTGAACGGCGTTTTCCTGCCTGTGAAGGGACGGGAGGCGCTCGAAGGGTTGGTCTTGATCGGCTCGAAACAGCAAAGCCCGGCAGAGGCTTCGATCCGTCCTTATGAAAGCCTGGCAGATTTGATGTCCGTCGCCATTCAGCGCGCCGACGCGATTGCCCAAACAGAGAAGCACTTAAGTGAGGTCGAATCGCTGTCTTCGATCAACGAATTGAGTTCCTCGGTTTCCGATATCCAGGGATTCTTCCACGCCCTGCTCGCCAAAATACAGCAGATCATCGGAGATTACAACCTGATCGTCGCCATCTACGACAAGGCGACCGATTCGATCCGCATCCCGTTCAGCTACGAAGACGGAAAGGTCGTTTCGATTCCTCCCTTCCCCCTCGGCGAAGGGCTTACATCCATCCTGATTAAAACCCGTCAGCCGTTAATGCTCATAAAAGACACGGAACGGAGGTTGGCGGAACTCGGCGCCAAGGTGATCGGCAAACCCGCCCGATCCTGGATGGGCGCGCCGATGCTGGTGCAGGGCGAGCCGATCGGGGCGCTCATCATTCAGGACCTGGAACGCGAAGGGGCGTTCAATGAAGACGACATGAAATTCTTCCTGACCGTCGCCGGGCAGGTGGCGGGCGTGATTAAGAGCGTGGAATTATTGGAGGAGAGCAAGCAAAAGGCTCTGCAATTGGAGACCGCCGCAGAGATCGCGCGCGACATCAGCGGCTCTCTCAACCTGGATGAACTTCTGAGCAAAGCCGTTCAATTGATCCGCGAACGGTTCGATTTCTACCATGCGGCGGTCTTCCTGCTCGACATGCCCGGCGAGTTTGCCGTCGTGCGCGAAGCGACCGGCGAGGCGGGCGCGCAGATGAAACGGCAGGGATACAAGATCGGGGTCGGCTCGAAATCCATTGTGGGTTATGTGACCGGCAAAGGCGAACCCCTAATCGTGAGCGACACGACCAAAGACCTGACCTATTATCCCAACCCGCTTTTGCCGGACACCCACGCTGAGGCGGCCATTCCCCTGCGGATCGGCGACCGCATCCTCGGCGCCCTGGACGTGCAAAGCGTCATGCCGTATGCGTTCCATGAAGACAACCTGCGCAGCCTGCAGATCCTCGCCGATCAACTTGCAATTGCCGTGGAAAACACGGAACTCTTCGCAGAAACGCAGGAACATCTCTCGCAGCATCGCCTGCTTCACCACATTACATCCTCCGCCGCTTCGGGGACGACGCTCGAGGAGGCTCTCGAAAGCGCGGTGAGCGGGCTCCAGGTGACGCTGGGAGGCGACCGCGTAATGATCCTGCTCGTAAACCGCGAGAAAAGCGAATTGGAAGTAAAGGCGTCGGTCGGTTTTGCCAACGACATCGCGGGGATGAAGATCGCCATGGGTTCGGGAGTCGCCGGTTGGGTCGCCGCGCACCGGCGCGCGCTCCGCCTGCGCGACGTTTTGGAAGACCCGCGCTACATACAAATCAGCGCGAACACAAGGTCTGAAATGGCAGTGCCTTTGATCTACCGCAACGAAATTCTGGGCGTGATCAATGTCGAGAGCGAGCAAACGGACGCCTATTCCGATAACGATGAAGAAATGCTGGGAACGCTGGGCGGGAGCCTTGCCGCCGTGATCGCCAATGCCCGGTTGGTGGAACAGATCCGGACGCAGTCGGAACGCGAACGGCTCGTCCACGAAATCACTGCCCGCATCCGCCGCTCCACGGACATCCAATCCATTCTTCATACCACCGCAAGCGAAATCACCCGGGTGACGGGAGCGCGTTATACCCGGATTGACGTGCGCCCGAAAACGCGCGCCAGCCTGGAAGAGGAATAGATGACACAGTTGTCGAATCCCGCTCCCGGCGAAGTAAGCGACGCCACAAAACGCGTGTACCGATCGTGGCGGGAAGGATTTGTCCTTCCCCTGCTGATCGGCATTCTGGTCTTTGGCGCGATCGCGCTGTTCCCCGCAATCAGCGCGTCCAACAGCCTGCTGGTTAACTCCATTTTTATAGGCGTATACGCGCTCATCGCCGTCAGCGCGGTATTCAAATTTCCCTATGCGGTCCGCATCTCGGCTTTCCTCTTTGGGATATATGCGGTCGCGATCGGCGAATTGATCAGCCTGGGAATACTCGGCGACAGTCTGTTTTTCTTCCTGGCGCTGATTGTTTTTTCCACAATGTTGTTATCGCCGCGGGCGGGCATTTACGCCATCGCCGCCGGAATCGCCACGTTTCTCGTCGTCGCGCCCTTAATGCTCGAAGGTTACCTCGTCGCTCTCAACCCCAACGCCGCCCCCGCCAGGTGGGAAGACTGGCTCAGCGCCGCTGCCGCCCTGCTCATGTTCGGCGTGGTAATCATCATCGGTTTTCGCCAGTTGGAGAGGGAGTTTTCCGCCGTGCAGGAGAAGGTCGCTCAAACGCTGGCAGAACTGCGCGACGAAAGAAACAACCTGGAAACCCGGGTCGAGGAGCGCACCCTGCAGTTGCGTCGCATCAATGAAGTGGAAAGGGCGGTGGCGGCCATCCTGGACGCGGGCGAAATCCTGCCCATGGCGACGCGACACATCCAAAGTGAATTCGGCTTCTATTGCACCGCAGTCTATCTCATGGATTCAACGGGACAATGGGCGGAACTGACGGAAGCTGTCGGCGAAGCGGGCCGGTTGATGAAGGAACGAAAACACCGCCTCAATGTCAACGGGAAAAGTTTGGTAGCCCAGGTCATCCGCTCGAAATCGGGACAGATCGTCCAGGACGGTTCGCAGATTCGCCAGGAGTATCCGCTCTTTCCCTACACCCGCTCCCTGATCGTGACGCCCCTGGTGGCGGGAGACGCCATCCTCGGCGCGCTGGAGATGCACTCGTCAAAAGAGAATGAGTTTCTTCCCCAGGATCTGGACGCCTATCAAAATATGGCAAACGGCATTTCGATCTCAATCGAAAATTCCCGGCTTTATCAACAGGCGCAACAAAGCATCAGGGAAATGCAGGCGACACAGCGGCAATACCTTGAAAATGTGTGGAATTCGCTCGCGGCGGATATCAAATTGCAGTACGCCATCGGCGACACGGATCAGCCGGGAAACCATCTTTTGGAAGCGCCGCTTTCATTGAGGAATCAAGTCATCGGCCAGATCACAGCGCAGGGCGACGATGAGTGGAGCGCCGAACAGAAAGACCTGGTCGAGTCCATAGCGGTTCAGGCTGCGCTTGCGTTGGAAAATGCGCGCCTCGTCGAGGAAAGCCAGTCCGCCGCCTCGCAGGAGCGCCTGACGAACGAGATCGTCGCAAAAATATGGGCGTCGCAGAACATGGATGCCATTCTCCAGACCGTCGCGCGCGAGTTGGGGCGCAACCTGGAGGCTTCCGAAGTCGAGATCGAAGTTTCGCTGGAAGGAATCGCGGATGAATAACAGCCTGCCCGACGTTTCCTTCGATCTAAAAGAGTGGCGGGAACGGTTCATCCGCGCCGTGTTGCGCCTTGCGGCGCTGCTCGGGGTCGTGATGATCGCGGTATCCTTTCCAACCGCCCCCTCCGCCGACAGGATTCTGTTCCTGACACTCTACGTCGTCCTGCTTGGCGCTGCGATCCTGCCGGCGCCCTATACGTTGCGCGCTTATCTGCTCCTTGCCGTGACAGCCACCATCGGGGCGAACGCAATTCTCGGCTGGGGTCCCTGGGCAGACGGCGCCACATTCCTCCTCGCGACCGTCGTCCTCGCCTCATTCCTGCTGGACAATCGAACCGACATTGTCGCGCTGGCGGGTTCCATTATCTTTATCGTCGCGGTCGGGTATCTGGAACAGACAGGCGCGTATCGCCTGAATGAGATCGCGCCGGCAACAGTTCTCGCGGACTGGGGGGGATATATTGCGGATTTTGCGATCATTGGGACCATCCTCGCTTCTGCGGCGACCATGCTTAAAACCGCCTTTGCGCAAATCACCGGCCAAACGAAAGAAGCCTTCAATACCCTGACCATGGAACGCCATGCCCTGGAAGACAAGATTCAAGAGCGGACGGACGAGTTGGAATCCCACATGTTCCAGTTACGCGCCGCCACCAGCGCCGCCCGCGCCATAGCAGAGACGCAGGAGATCGCCGGGTTGTTGCAAAAAGCCGTAGACCTGATCTCGGAGAGATTTGAATATTACCATGTCGGCGCCTACATTCTCGACGATCAACGGCGAACCGCCTACCTACAGGCGTCGTCTTCGGAAACCAGCAAACCTTTGGTCGGTCAGGCATTTCGCATCGAACCGGACAGAAAAGATCCGCTCTCACAGGTCATGGAAAGCAGGCAGATGGTCGTCGCCACAGACCTGGACAAGACGCACTTCCATCGCGATGCTAATTTCCCGCTGACACGCTCCCGGATGGCGATCCCTCTCGTCGTTCGCGGGGCTTTGATCGGCGTTATTGACATCCACTCTGAGCAACCGCGCGCCTTCGGCCCGGAGGATGTGGAGATTCTTCAGACCCTGGCGGATTTGACGGCTATCTCATTCGACAATGTGCGCCTGCTTGAAGAAACAAGAAGCCTCCTGTCTCAATTGGCGGCGGGCTCGGCATATCAAACCCAGACGATCTGGTCGAAGTTCACCAGCCGTCAAAAAAACGCATATCTGTATACGCCCGCCGGCGTGCGCCCGGTATTCTCCCGCGAACCGGGTCCCAAGGAGCGGGACGGACTTTATGTCCCCATCGTATTGCAAGGACAGGCGATCGGGAGCATCCGCCTGAAGCGGAAGGGGCTCTCTACGCAATGGTCGGAACGGGAACGCGATTTTGTGGACAAGATCGCCAACCAGACGGCGCTGGCGCTCGAAAACAGCCGCCTGGTGGACGAAGCACAGAAGAGCGCGCTCCGCAACCAGATGATCGCCAGTTTTTCGACCCATGTGCGCGAGACGCTCGACGTGGATTCGGTCGTCCGCAGCGCGGCGACTGAGTTGAGAAAAGTCTTCGATCTTAAAGAAGCGGAGATCATGATCGGGATCGCCCAGCCGGACGCCCCGGCAATTTCGGCGCGGGATTCAAACCCGTAACAGGCTCAACATGAATCGACAAGGCAGCATCGAAATCACCTACACACGGTGGCGCGCATCCTTCCTGCGCTCCACCTTGATTGCGGCTTGCATCTTCGGGCTTGCCACATTGATTCCTGCCTTGTTTACCAGCGCGCCGGTCTATCAGGCAGTTTATCTGATGCTTTACCTGACGGTCCTGGCGATTACGTTCCTGCGGATCAACGACGACGTGAGAGCGGGGACGCTGGTTGCGCTGATCTTTGCCGTCGGCGTGGCGGGCATCACCGAAACGGGCATTCGCGGCGACGCGCGGCTTTTTGTGTTGGGCGCAATCGTGCTGGCTTCCTTATTTTTCTCCTGGCGGGCTGGGTGGGCGGTTTTTATACTTGGGATCGTTCTCTACGCGTTGATGGGCTGGTTAATCCTGACCGGGCGCTTTGCGATCACAAACAAGAGGGTGGAAATCGGGAACCTGGAAATATGGATAACGAATATCGCCAGTATGACGATGCTGTCTGTCCTCATCATCAACGGCATCCGGTTGACGCAGACCGAATATGAAAATTCCAGGTCGCAAGCCTATAACTTCTTCAGCGACCTGACCGCGGAACGCTCCAAACTGGAGGAGCGCATTCTCGAGCGCACGCGCATCCTGGACAAGCGCACATCCCAACTGCAAGCGGTGGCGGAGGTGGGGAAATCCATCGCTTCATACCGCAACCTTGCCGAACTCCTGCAGAGAGCCACGCATTTGATCCACGAAAAATTCGGGTATTACCACGTGGGTATCTTCCTGCTCGACGAGCGCAGGGAGTTTGCCGTGCTTGCCGCCGCCAACAGCGAGGGCGGGCGGAGGATGCTCGAAAAAAAGCACGCTCTCAAGGTCGGCGAAACCGGCATTGTGGGGTACGTCGCCGAAAGTCTGCGCGCGCGAATTGCGCTGGATGTGGGCGCGGACGCCGTGTTCTTCAACAACCCCGATCTGCCGAATACGCGCTCTGAGATGGCGCTGCCGCTGGTGGCAAGCGGCCAGCTTTTGGGTATCTTGGACGTGCAAAGCGCGGAAGCGCGCGCTTTTGTGGAGGACGACATCGCCACCTTGCAGATCCTTGCGGAACAGATGGCTGTAGCGATCCGGAACGCAAACTTGTTCGATGAGACTGAAAAAGCGCTTGAAACTGCGCGCTCCACCTACGGTCAAATGAGCCGCGAAGCCTGGAGCAGGATGCTTCGCAACCGGGCAAGGGTGAACTTTCTGGCGACCCCGCCCCATACCGCCCAAATCCAAGACGACAAGGTCGAACCGATCATCGCCAAGGCGGTCGAAACGGGAGATTTGATCCTCGGCGAGGACGGATTGTCAATCAGCGTGCCTGTAAAGATTCGCGGGCAAGTGATCGGCGCCATTCGACTGAAAAAGGCGGATATTGCGGAAGCCTGGACGCAGGATGAGACCAACCTGGCGATTTCGCTTGCCGACCAACTCAGCGGCGCGTTGGAAAGCGCCCGTCTTTACGGCGAATCGCAGCAACGCGCGGCGCGCGAGTCGCTGGTATCGGATATTTCGGCGAGGATCAGCGCCTCTGCGTCGCGCGACGCGATTGTTCGCGAAACCGTGCAGGAATTGGGGCAGGCTTTTGGGAATACGGCGGTCACCTTCCAGTTGTTGAACAAGCCCAATGGACGGGATCCGTTCCCGGTTCAGGGACGAAGCGCGGCGGATGCCGATCGGGATGGGGCGGAGGGATAGCATGTCCGAGATTCAAATCCCCCAATCGGCGGCTTTTCTGGAGCGCGCTTCGCGTTTATGGCAGTCGTTGATCGCGCCTTCGGCTTTCCTCTCGACCGTCGCCGAAAGGCGCAAGGCGCAATTGCTTGCGGTTCTGACGCTGATCCTTGCCGCTTTCCTGACGGTCGCGCTTATCGTCCGGTTTGCGATCTTTAAAGTCACAGACGCGGTTCCCTTCCTGAGTTTGACGATTATCACGCTTGTGTCGTATGCGTTGAGTCGCACTCGTTATTATCAGGCGGGAAATTATCTGTTCGCCTGGGCGTTCACAGCGTTGGGGTTCATCCGCATCTATCAGGGCGCGTCCGTATCCATCGAGGCGTCGGTCGTGTCCACCGTGC
Organism: uncultured Chloroflexota bacterium; assembly: GCA_900696595.1. Taxonomy (GTDB): domain Bacteria; phylum Chloroflexota; class Anaerolineae; order Anaerolineales; family Villigracilaceae; genus Villigracilis. Next base: position 50,144 of record CAADGT010000175.1, on the reverse strand, counting down.
ATATCGCGCTGGCGCTTTCCAGCGCGCTTCTGCCGCGGCGCGGATTTATTTTGCTTGTGGTCACGGCGGCGGCGGCGACGTTCACAGCGCCGTTGTACGCTTCAACCGCCGCCGATGAAGCATCCACTGTCGGGCGCTTGGGGGGCGTCGTCCTGACTATTGGGGCGATCCTGTACGGGTTTATGGTTTTTCGGGAATCGCTGGAGCGGGAGCAGCGCCTTGAGATGGGCGAAGCAAACCGCAAATTGCAGGATGCGCAGGTCAACCTGGAAAAACGGATCGAAGAACGCACGCGCGAGTATCAATCGGCAAACCTTCGGTCTCAGGAGCGGGCAAACCGCCTGCAAAACATCACGGAGATTTCAAGGGAGATTGCCGCCGGGCTCAATCTGAACCTCGACGAATTGTTGATGCGGGTCGCGCGTTTGATTAGCGAGAAGCTCGGTTATTACCATGCCGGTATCTTTCTGATTGACGCAACCAGGGAGTTTGCCGTCCTGCGGGCGGCGAACAGCAAGGGCGGTCAGGAGATGCTGGCAAGGGGACATCAACTCAAGATCGGCGGGACGGGCATCGTCGGGTATGTCTCTCAAAGCGGAAGCCCGCGCATCGCCCTCGACACCGGGGTGGACGCGGTATTCTTCAACAATCCCTATCTGCCCGAGACGCGCTCCGAGATTTCGCTTCCCATTAAGTTCGGGAATACAACCCTTGGCGTGTTGGACGTTCAAAGCACACAATCTTCGGCGTTCTCGGACGAGGACACCAATACATTGATGACGATAGCGAACCAACTGGCGTTGATTGTCGGGCGGAAGGCGGAGTTCGGCGGCGCAACGCCGCAGGGCGCGAGGCATCCTCTGCCGATCCAGGCGCCCCAGGCGCAATTGGGATACACATTCACCGCCGACGGCAGTATTGTCGAAAGCCGGGGTCTGCCTTCGAGTCCGTATCTTGAACGCGCTGTGAAATCAGGCGATACGGTTTCGGTCGGCATGTCGGCGGACGGCGGGAGCGCCGCGCTGATTGTGCCGGTGAAATTTCGTGAGCAGGTTGTCGGCGTCATCCAGATCGAGGCGAATACGCCCGCCCGAACCTGGACGGAGAATGAAATTCTTCTGGCGCAAGCCGTGTCGGACCGAGCCGCGCTGGCGCTGGATAATGCCGGTTTGTTCGAAGAAGCCACCCGGCGCGCGGAACAGGAAGAGGCGATATCGAGGATCACAAACCAGATCGGCGCTTCGACCGACTTCGAGCGGATTATGCAGACCACCATTCAGGAGTTGGGGCAGGCGCTTGGGGCTTCGCGCTCCTTTATTCATATCGGCGCGCCGCCCGGCGACAAGGAGGCGGCGAAATGAGCGACTTCAATCGCGTCCAACCTCCCGATGCGCCCGGGGAACGACCGGGCGTATCCAACCGCCGAATCAGCCTCGGCGTAAAACTTCCGGCGACTGTGATCGGTTTGCTTCTCTTCGCGCTTGGCGTATATACCTTTTTAAGTCTGCGCCTCTCGCGGCAGGCGCTGGTTGACACGCTGGAGGACGAACTGCTTGAACAAGCCTCGACCAAGGCGGAGGTCATTCAAGCCAGGCTGTTGATTGCGCGTTCGGTCGCACTGGATCTGGCGGCATACGCCGAAACAGAGACCGTCGGAGGATCCGACCTGATTTCAATGTTGCGAGCCACCCTAAACCGGAACAAGGACGTTTTTGGTTCGACGATCGCCTATGAACCCAATCAGTTTAAACCGGGCGTGGACTCTTATGCGCCTTATTTCAATCGCCTGCCGGATAACTCGCTGATTTTCTCGAACCTTGGAACGCCGGAATACAATTATTTCATCCGCGAGTGGTACACGCTTCCCAAGTCGAAACAAACGACGGTCATTTCGCCGCCCTACTACGATTACGGGGGCGGGGAAATCTGGATGGTCACCTGGAGCGCGCCGTTCTACAATGAAGACGGCAGTTTCAAGGGGGTCGCCACAGCGGACATCGCCTTTTCTCAAACGCAGGAGATCGTCAATTCCATTCAGGTTGGCAGAGAAGGCTATGCTTTCCTTCTCGACGCGAACGGGATCATCCTCGGCATCGGCGCGAATGCGGGCGAGTATGAAACCATGTCCGACTCGATGGTTCTGGAGGCGTACACAGACAAAACCGAGAAATGGATCGACCTCGTCGCCGACATGCGCGCCGGCAAGAGCGGTTTTATCGAAGCGACCGACCCGCGCGGGGAGCGGATGCTGGTGGCGTACGCGCCTGTTGGGTTGGATACGGGCTGGTCGCTGGCGCTCGCGCATCCTCGCGAAGAATTGAACGCAAGCACAACCCGGCTTCAAAACACTCTATTGGTTTATACCGCCATTGCGATCGTATTCTTCGGCGCGCTCCTGTTTGGGGTCACGCGCTCCATCACTGACCCCCTGATAAAGCTGAGGGAATTTGCGGGCAGGGTTTCGGGCGGCGACCTTGAGTCGGCGGGGATGATACAGATTCGCACTCATGACGAATTGGAGGATCTTGGCAACGCCTTCAACCAGATGTCGGCAGACTTGCAGCAGGCGTTCGGCACGCTGGAGGAGAAGGTCGCCGTCCGCACCCGGGACCTTTCGCGCCTTGCGAACGAAATGCGCACAATCTCCGAGGTTGCGCGCGAGCTCAGCGTCATTCGCGATCAGGACACCCTGCTGAACGTCTCTGCGAACTTGATTCGCGAGCGGCTTGGGTATTATCACGTCGGCATCTTTCTGTTGGACGATAAAAACGAATACGCCGTCCTGCGCGGGGCAAGCGGACCCGCCGCCGAACAAATGCTTGCCCGAAATTACAAACTCAAAGTGGGCGAAACCGGCTTGGTCGGAAATGTGAGCCGCAGCGGGCAGGCGTACATCGCCCAGGATGTTGACCTCGACGCCGTGCATTATGAAAATCCATACCTGCCGGAGACGCGCTCCGAGATCGCCCTGCCGCTCCGAAGTTTCAACATCGTCATCGGCGCGCTGGATATCCAGTCCTCCACGCTCCAGGCGTTCGACGAAAGCGACATTCAAACCCTGCAAATCCTCGCCGACCAACTCGCCGCGGCAATCGAAAACGCGCAATTGGTGCAACGGCTGGAGGGGACGCTTATTGAACTTTCGACAACCAAACGCGCCAGGACGCGCGAGGTCTGGCAGTCCATTTTGGGCGGGCGCGAAGCCGCCGGATATGAGTATGACGGCGTTCAAATTCGACCGATTCCGCAGGGTCTTTCGCCTGAAATTCTCGAAGGACTGGGGAAGGGACTCCCGGCGACGACAAGTTCGAACGGCGACGACGCAAAGAACACGCTGCTGGTGCCGTTAATGGTATTCGATCAAGCGGTCGGCGTGATCGGGCTGGAACAGGAAGACCCCGCCAAGCCCTGGTCGCAGGAACAGATTGCCGTCGCGCAGGCGGCGGCCAACCGCGCCGCGTTGACGCTGGAGAATGCGCGCCTGCTCGAGGAAACCAACCGCCGCGCCGCGAAGGAAAGGACGATCTTCGAGGCGACAAACCGCATTGGCGCAGCCCTGAGCATGGAAAATATCCTGCTTACCGCCGCCGAAGAACTCGAAAAGGCTCTGGGCGGTTCGGAGATCACGATCCAATTTTCCGGCAACCCGACCGACAAGGCTCAGGAATAGACCGACATGTTGAAATTTATCGCGCCCCCAATCTTCCAGGACGAAGAGAAAAACCGCATTGCCGCCCTGTTGAACAGTATTTTGTGGACGGTCATTGTAATCGGGTCTCTTTACACTGTCGTCGCGCCTTTTCTTCTGGGGCAGATGTTTTCCGCCGCGTTGACCGCAACCGTCGTGCTCGCGAGCGTGATTGCCCGCATTTTGATGATGCGCGGCAGCGTGCGTCTGGCGGCCATGATCCTGCTGGCGGCGTTCGATATCATCCTGATTGCGTCCATCGCGGTTTCGGACGGGGTCACTGGGGCAAGTTATTTCAGCCTGACGCTCACCGTAGTGTTCGCCGGCGTCCTGCTGGGAGGGCGCGGCGCCTATACTTTGGCGGTTATCAATACGCTCATCGGGTTGGGATTCATGGTCTTCCAGGATTCGCTTCCCACGGCGCTGATTCCGCAAAGCCCGATCACTTATTTCTCGTCGCTGGCGGTTTATGTGTTCTTCACCGCCGCCCTGCTCCATGCCTCTGCGACTGGTTTCGGAAAGTTGCTGGCCAATTTCCGCGCCGCGCAGGATGAGTTGACCGCCAAGAATCTGGAATTGCAAAAGTTCACCGCCGACCTTGAATCCACCATCGCCGCGCGCACCGCCGAACTGGAAGCCGCCAATCGCGGGAACGAACGCCGCGCGAAACAATTCGAAGCGATCGCCCGTATATCGCGCGCCATCAACCAGACCCAGGACTTCGACCGGCTGATCACGCTTGTGACGGAATTGATCAGCGAGCAGTTCAATCTTTATCACGCCGGGGTTTTCCTGTTGGACGCCAACAACGAGTACGCCGTCCTGATCGCCGCCAACAGCGCCGGAGGGAAAAGGATGCTGGCGCGCGGCCACAAATTAAGAATCGGACAAACCGGCATCGTAGGCTATGTGGCTGGGTCGGGTTTGCCGCGCGTCGCGCTGGACATCGGGGCGGACGCGATCTATTTCAACAATCCCGATCTGCCCGAAACCCGTTCTGAAATGGCGCTCCCTTTGTTGCGCAGAGGCAATGAGATCATCGGCGTCTTGGACGTGCAAAGCCGCGAACCAAACGCATTCAGCCATGAAGACGTGCGCGCGCTGGCGACCCTGGCAGATCAGGTGGCGATTGCCATTGAAAACTCGCGTCTGTTCGAGGAACAGGAAAGGACCCTGAAAGAAGCCCAGGCAGTCTATAGCCGCGACCTGCGACAGGGCTGGTCGCGCTTTATGCGGACGGGGAACATCGCCGGGATTCATCGCCGAAATCTGAAAACAAGCATCTTTGCAGAGCCCCAGGAAGTGCCGGGCGCCCTCGAAGCGACCCGGTCTGGAGGCGCGTTTCGGAAAACCGAAAGCGACGGGTCCTCCCTTCTGACGCTCCCCATCAAACTGCGGGAGCAGACCGTCGGCGTCTTGAATGTAAAGGCAGGGGGGCAACACATATGGACGGACGACGAGATAGATATCGCCAACGCCATCATGCAGGGGGCCGCATTGTCCATAGAAAACGCGCGCCTGCTCGAGGAAAGCCGCAAGACTGCGGAACGGGAGCGCGCCATCGGCGAAATCTCCGCAAGGATCGGCGCGGGCGCTCATATCGAAGATATTCTTCGAACCGCCGCCAAAGAATTGGGAAGCCGCATTGCCGGTTCCCAGGTAACGGTGGAGATCGGAGGCGGCGGATAATACCGCCGGGCATTTTGGTATGCAGAATTCAGTTCAATCATCCGTGGATTCCCGTCTGACGCGCAACGCGCAGATCATCGCCATTGTGTTACTCGCCTCCGCCGCGCTGACCGGGGCGCTTTTCCTCGTTCTTGGAATCGCCAACCGCCTGACGATATTGTTCGTTCCCGCAGGCTTGCTCGCCGCATCCATGGTCTTCGACCTGCTCCCACTTTCACTTTTGAGGCGGGGAAGGCGCGACCTTGCGATGATGCTGGTCTTGACGGTATTTCTCGTCAATGTGGTCGCCGTGCAGTTCATCGTTCAGGGGCTGGGGCTGATTATTGTTTCCGCCATATTATTGGTCGTCTTCTCGATCGTCGCGCTTGGCATGTCTGCAAAATACACGAATGCGGGGGCGATCCTGGCAGTGGTGTCCGCCGTGGCGGTATCCACCCTTGAGTTTTTCCTCGGCGCGGATCGCCTGCGCGTCCCCGAACTGGAACGCTACATCCCATATATTGTCGCCTTCATGGCGGCTCCTCTTGCTGTCATCTTCATCCGCGAATATCGCCGGTTCAGCCTTCAGGCGAAGATCACTTTGGGCGTCCTCGTCACTGGCGGCGTGGCGGTCGCTGTAATTGCCTTCTTTGCCCTGACCGTCGCCAACCGGATCACAAGCCTGCTCGCCGCGCGGCTGGAGTCCAATGTGCGGCGTCTCGCAGAGGCGCAACTGACGAACACAGTGGAGCGCGAGGCGAAGCTTACCAATGACTTCTTTGCGGCTTTCGCGCATAATGCAACCGATCTTGCGGAATACCGGGCAAAACTCCACGAGCAACAAGGCAGCCTCGGTCAGGGCAATTACTGGAACGCCTCGGAGAAATTGATTCAACTGGAAGGCGGTCACTTCGGAAACCCCGCCGGAGACGTTTCGTCGGTGTTCATCCCCGTCGGCGCGCCCGTGGACGAAGCCGCCCTGCTGGATTTGAACGCCTCGGCTTACCTCGACTTCATCGCCCCCCACAATATCGAGGACAACTCGAGCATTCTCGCCATTTATTCCATCAACCCGAACGGAATCATCCGCTATTACCCGAACATCCAACTGGCTTCGCTCCTGCCCCCCGATTTCGACGCGACTCAGCGCCCATATTACAAGATTACCTCGCCCTTATTCAACCCGGACCGCCTCACCCGCTGGACGATCCCCTACGTGGATGCGGCGGGAGGCGGACTGGTCGTCACAGTCGCATCCCCCATCTATTACGGCGACACATTCGCCGGGGTTGTGGCGGCGGACGTTCAACTTTCCGCGATCACCGAACAACTTGCCAACATCAAAATTGGGCAGAGCGGGTTCGCATTCATGGTGGACGATGCCGGGCGGCTGATCCATATGCCTCCCGCCGGATATGAAATGTTTGGCATAGACCCGTCGCTGATCGTTGCGGACGAATTCTACAAGTACACCATCCTGGGGCAAGGCTCGCGCGATCTAATCAATTTCACCAACAGAATGGTCGCCGGCGGAAGCGGGTTGGGAATCGTGAAGGTGAACGGCGTAGACACCTACATCGCCTTCTCGCCAATCCCCGCCAACGGCTACAGCCTCGGCTTGGTTGTGCCGACAGCCGAAATGCAAACAGCCATCCCAGCCACGCAACAGGAAACAAGAAACCAAGTTCGCGCGGCGACCCAGACTGCGTTGCTGATCATGGTTAGCACCTTCCTCGGGGCGCTGGTTGTCAGCATCGCGCTGGGACGGCTGATCTCCGCGCCTGTGAGAGGTCTCATCCAGGCGGCGAATCGCATCGCCGGGGGCGATCTCAGCGCGCGCGCGCAAGTCATCTCAGGCGACGAGACCGGCGCGCTGGCGGACTCGTTCAACCTGATGGCAGACCGGCTCTCCGACACCCTGCAAGGGCTGGAAGACCGGATCGCCGAACGCACCCACGAACTTAGCGAAGCAAATCAAAGCAACGCCCATCGCGCTTCGCTATTCGAAGCGATTGCGCGCATCTCGCGCGTCATCAGCGCCTCCCAAAACGTGGAACAGCTGCTCCCCCAGATCACTGAGACGATCTCGAGCCAGTTGGGCTATTACCATGTCGGCATTTTTCTTGTGGATGTTCACCGGGAATTCGCCGTGCTTGTCGCGGCGAACAGCGAAGGCGGGAAGACCATGCTCGCCCGCGGTCATCGCCTGCGAATCGGCGAAACAGGCATCGTCGGGTTCGTGACCGAGACCGGAAATCCGCGAGTCGCCCTCGACGTCGGAAAGGATGCGGTGTATTTCGACAATCCCGACCTGCCGGAGACGCATTCCGAGATCGCGCTTCCCCTGCGCGGCGGACCGGCGATCATCGGCGCGCTCGACGTGCAAAGCAAAGTCGCCAACGCCTTCAGCGAGGAGGATGTCAACATCCTGTCCGTTCTCGCCGACCAGGTCAGCGTAGCGATCCAAAACGCCCACTCTTTTCAGGAAAGCCAGCAGGCGCGCGAACAGGCGGAACGCGCCGCCGCGCAATTAAGCGAACAACAATGGCATCGTTTCGTTAAACGCCAGACGACCCCCGGATATCACTTCGACGGCGTCAACTCGCATCAAGTCGGTCCCGGCATCCCGATTCACAAAAATCAACTCTCCATTCCGATCCTCCTGCGCGGAAACCAGATCGGCGCGCTCAAATTAAGCGCAGCCGACCCGGAGCGTCAATGGGACGATAACGAAATCGCCATGGCGCAGGCGACCGCAGAACGCGCCGCTCTCGCCATCGAAACCGCGCGTCTGCTCGAAGACGCCCAGAAACGCGCCGCAAAGGAACGCGCCATCGGGCAGATTTCCTCCAAAATCGGCGGTCTGGTCAACATCGAAAACATCATCCGCACCACCGTCGAGGAGCTCGGCGGCGCGCTGCCCGACACCGATGTCGCCATTCAATTCAACACGGGCCATTCCACCCGATCCGACGGGAGCAGCCATGTTCGATAGGTTGAAGAAGTTTCTGGCAGGCGAATTTGACCGCGACCCGTCGTTCATCCGTCTGGCGCGGAATATTCTGATCGTTGTCATGATCGCAACCCTTGCCATCCTTCCCTTGTTTGCAGGAATCACCGGCGAAGAGGGCTCGCGGAATCTGCGCGCGTTCTACACCCTGGCTGTCAGCCTGCTCCTGGAACTGATCTCGCTGGCGTTTATCCTGCGCGGGGAAATCCTCCCGACAAAGGTCATCGTTCCCGCCGGGTTGATCATGGTCGTCTTGATCATCTCGCTGGAAACCAATGGGCTTCGCAATACATCCATGCTGGCAATGCCTGCCATCCTGATCATTTCCGCGATTCTGCTCGGCAGGCGGTCTTTGACGGTCGCGTTGCCGCTCATGCTCGCCGCGACGATTTACATCGCCCTGAAGGATTTGCAGACGGGCAATGTCCCCGCCCCCATCGGCGTTGACAGCGCCATCAGCGCGGTCATTTTGATCCTTGCCACCGCCGGCATCACACAGTTATTGATCGCGCGCCTCAATGAAAGCGCGGAACGGGCGCGTCAAAGCGAACAGGCTCAAAGGCTGGAAAACGCCGAACTCCTTGCCCTGCGCGCCAGCCTCGAGGAAAGGGTTAGCAGCCGAACAGCCGAACTGGAAGCGGCGAACCGGGTGAATGAAAAGCGCGCCCGCCAATTCAGCGCGGTGGCGCAGGTGATGAGCGCCGCCTCCAGCGCGCAATACCTCGACGAACTCCTGCCGCTCGTCACGCGCGTAATCAGCGAACAGTTCAACGTTTATCACGCGGGAATTTTCCTGCTGAATGAACAGCGCGACGTTGCAGTGTTGCGCGCCGCGAACAGCGAAGGCGGTCAAAGGATGCTTGCCCGCAGGCACTCCCTTCCAGTCGGACAAACCGGCATTGTGGGTTTTGTCGCCGCCACAGGAAAGCCGCGCATCGCTCTCGACGTCGGAGCGGATTCGGTCTATTTCGACAACCCCGATCTTCCCGACACCCGTTCCGAGATCGCCCTTCCCCTCCGCTATGCAGGGCAGATCATTGGAGCGCTGGATGTGCAAAGCGTCGAACCGAACGCGTTTGGGTCCGACGACGCCGACGTGTTATCCACGCTTGCCGACCAGGTTGCGGTGGCAATCAACAACGCCCGCGTCATCGAAGAGGCGCAAAAGACGCTGGCGGAAGCGCAAAGCGCCGTGGGACGCATCGCCCAGGAGGCCTGGCAAATCCTCCGCCCCCAAAAACTTGGTTACGGTTTTTCGCTGACAGACGCGGGCATCCAGCCCCTGCAAATCCCCATTGAAAACGATCAGGTCAGGGAAAGCGTGTCCATGGCGAGGTCTGCGCGCGGGGTGGGGCCCGGCAACCGTTCGCGCATCGCCGTTCCCGTGCGCCTGCGCGGACAGGTGATCGGCGTGATACAGCTCAGCGCCCGCAGACAAAACCTCCTGACAGAAGACGACACGGAGATTGCCGAGGCAGTGGCTGAACGCCTCTCGCTTGCCATCGAGACCGCGACCCTGCTTGAAGCCACTCAACACCGCGCCGACCTCGAACGGGTGACGACAGACATCGCAGGCAAAGTCAATTCCTCCACCCGGTTCGAAATCATCATGCAAACCGCCGCCCGCGAATTAAGCGCCGCGCTGGGCGGGTCTGATGTGATTGTCCAAATCGAACCGGCGGCGTTGGAGCTCAGCATTAAGGAAAACCTGTAGACGAAACCCGGAGTTGAAATGACGCAGGATAGAAAAATGGAGACAGGCGGCGAAGCCCGACAGCGCTCGGCGCGGACAATTACCCTGGTGACGCTCGTCATTATGACGGTCATTTCAGCGGTCACCTTGTTGTTTGTGCCTGCCAGCGACAAAACGCCGATAGACAATTTTATGATGCCGTTTGTCGCATTGGCGGCGGCAGCCGGGTATTATTTTGCGCGGCGCGGCAGGAGCGACCTCGGCGTTTACCTCCTTTTGGCGGCAATCGGGGTCACCGTCCTCATCTACCCAATGGCGGCTGACAACATCGGCTGGCAGACCGCCATTGGAATGATCCTGGTCGCCACCGGCATTGCCAACAGCGCGCTGCCCGAAAAAGCCGCCGGGCGCGTCATAACCGCCGCCTTCGGGTTTGCGATCGCGATCATTTTGATCGAACTGTTCACGACCGGCGCCGTTCGCAACCCCGTCACACCCTCTTCGATCGTCGTCATCGTCCTGCTGGCGCTCGTGTATGTCGGCATAACCCTTTACCGCTTCCGTCAATTCGGGTTGCGGACGAAATTCATAATCGTCTTCGTGCTTCTCAGCGTCTTTTCAGTGAGCGTCACCGCGGTCACAATCAGCAGCCTTGTATCGAATCAACTCAAACTCAAGGTCGAGCAACAACTGACCGGCGTGTCGGAACTCACCGCCACCGCCATCGGCAGGGAGTTGGTCACGCAGATCAGCGTCATTCAGGCTGCCGCCCTGAGCGAATCGCTGCAATCCGCGCTCGTCCGGCGCGAAGCCCAATCGAATATCGTCGAATTGCTAAAATTGGACGAACAATGGCGCGCCGCGGATGCGGCGAAGAACGACGACGATCCCCTTGTGCGAAAGGCGACGACGGGCGCCCTTGCCGATCAACTGCGCGCGCTCCGCGAAGAATTCCCCGCCCATGTCGAAATATTCATCGCCGACGTGTACGGCGCCAACGTCGCCGCAACGAATCGCACAACGGACTACTATCAGGCGGACGAGGAATGGTGGCAGGTCGCCTATTCGAATGGAGAGGGCGCCGTCTATCTCAGCCAGCCGGCGTTTGACGAAAGCAGCGGCTCTTTTTCGATTCAAGTCGCCTTGCCGATCTTCGACAACCATAGCGGCGCGATGCTGGGGATCATCCGCTCGACTCTCGACCTGAGCGTCTTCATACCCTCCCTAGAATTGGGAAAGCCCGGCGAAACGGGACGCACAGAGATTTACATGCCGGGGAATTTGGAACTTGAACTTCACGTGGAAGACGGTCAACCCATGCTCGAAACAGAAACATCGCCTGCCGACTTCGCATCCACCCTCGCCGGGCAACCACATGCGACTTTCCTCGACACAGTTCACGACGGCAGCCCGGTCATGGTGGGCATTACAGACTTTACCGGGTCGGGCGTGGAAAACCCTGAAATCTCTGAAGCATTCGAATTATTAAACTGGCATGTGGTCACATTACAGGATCGAAGCGAGGCGCTTCAGGCGGTGGAGGATACATCCCGCGCGGCTCAATTGGTCGGTCTGGCGGCCCTGGTCCTCGCCAGTCTGGCGGCAGTGGGCATCACCCGGTTCATTACGAGACCGATCCTGAGTCTTACCGAGACCGCCGAAGAAATTTCAACCGGAAATTTGAACGCCGTTGCGCGCGTTGAATCCCCCGATGAGGTCGGCGAACTGGCAAAATCCTTCAACCGTACGACCGCGCAACTGCGCGACACGCTTTCCAACCTCGAACAGCGCATCGAAGAGCGCACATACGACCTTGAAGTTTCGCGCCGTCAGACGGAACATCGCGCCGCGCAATACATCGCCATCGGCGAAATTTCGAAATTGATCAACAGCGAACAGGAATTGAACATCCTCCTGCCGCTTATCGCCCGCCTGGTGAGCGAACGCTTCGGCTTTTACCACACCGGCATCTTCCTCCTCGACGATACAGGGCAATACGCCGTCCTGCTTGCGGCAAACAGCGCCGGCGGACAGAACATGCTCAAGCGCGGTCACCGGCTCAAGGTCGGGGAAAGCGGAATCGTCGGAGCGGTGGGAAAAACCGGGCTTGCGCGCATCGCCTTCGACGTGGGACAGGATGCGGTCTTCTTCGACAACCCGGACCTGCCCGACACCCGCTCCGAAGCGGCTGTGCCGCTAAAGGTTCGCGATGCGATCATCGGCGTGCTGGACGTGCAAAGCGAAAAGCCCGGCGCATTCACCGAGGACGACACGAACATGCTCGGCATCCTGGCAGATCAGATCGCAATCGCCATCGAAAATACAAGGTTGCTCGAGCAGACCCGTCAGGCGCTCATCGAAGCGCGCCTGACGTATCAACGCACGCTTCACGAAGGTTGGAAGAGCCTGATCGAAGACGAAGATATGATCGGATACCGGCAATCCATGAGCGGCGGCAGGCGGCTGACCAAGCCCGTCGTCAGCGACGAAATCAGCCAGGCGATGAACCGGGGCAGCGCGCTGGTCTTCCATGCCGACGGCAAAACCGACGACCCGACCATGGTCGTGCCAATCAAATTGCGCGACCAGATCATTGGAGTGTTGCGCATCAAATCGCCCTCCCGCGAACGCCCATGGACGGCGGATGAAATCAACCTTGCCGAAGCCATTTCAGATCGCCTCTCGCTCGCCCTCGAAAATGCGCGCCTGCTCCAGGAATTCCAACGCCAGGCGGTCAAGGAACAGACCATCGCCGAAATCACCGGCAAAATTGGCTCGTCCATCAACCTGAATAACGTCTTATTGACCGCCGTGGAGGAATTGGGACGCACCATCCCCGGTTCGGAAGTGACCATCAAACTCAAGGATGAAAGCGGAAACAACGGCAACGGATGAGGGCCGAATCATGAACCAGTCCCGACGATTTTCATTACAAAACCTGGCGGAAAAGTCGCCGCTGGCGCGGCTGAACCTGCGGGGAAAATTGACCGTAGGCAATATGGCGATCACGATCCTAGTCGTCCTGATCATGGGCGCTTACGTCTCCCTGCGCATCCAGGAGGGCAACCGCAAACTGATCCTGCGCGTGGAGGAAAATGCGCGCGCGCGCGCCGAAGAAGACTTCTTCAGAAAGAACGGCGAACAGGCGAAAAATCTCGACGCGTTTTTCGAAAACATGCGCGGAAACACACTCATCGCCGCCGACTCGATCCAAACCATCCTGGAAGACCCCAAACTCGAGGGCGATTCATATTGGGACGCGACAACGACGCTGGGTCGCCTCCCGAACGGAAGTTGGGACAACCCAAACAACGAACCCTCCGCCATTTTCATACCGGCGGCGATAGAACTTGGCGATCCTCTCGTCCGAAAATTGAATCTCCTGAAACACGCCGAACTTATCTTCCCCTCCATTTTGGAGGCGAACCCGGATATCGTCGCCATTTACTTCGGGGGGGAACTCAAGGAAACCGTGTACTTCCCGAACATAAACCTGGCGGACATCGTCCCGCCGGATTTCGACGTAACGAGCCGCGGGTGGTACGTCTCAGCCATTCCGGAAAACAACATTGATCTCACGGTCGTCTGGGCGGCGCCCTATGAAGACGCCGCGCAGAACGGGCTCGTCATCACAACCAGCGCCCCGGTGGTGGTCCCCGAAGCGGGCTTCCAGGGCGTCGTCGCCATGGATGTGCAGATCAACCGGGTGATCAGCCTGGTCGCAAACACGCCGGTCGGGGAAACCGGCTACGCCTTCCTGGTGGACAACAACAACCGCCTGATCGCGCTGCCCGATAACGGGTTCAAAGATTTCGGGATCGGCGACGAAAGCGCCATGCTGAGCGAGATCATGGATCCTGCCGCGCTTCCATCGGCGACGCAGGAATTTCTCGATTTCATGGAGAAAATCTCCAGCGAAGATTCAGGCGCCTTCACAACCACCCTCAACGGAGACGAGAAGCGGATCGCGTTCAGCGAGATATCGCAGGTGGGCTACAAACTGGTATTCGTCGCGCCGTTGAAGGAGTTGACGCCGGGCAGGGAGATCGTTGCGGAACAAATTTCACGCGAGACGCGCTCCACAATCTATTTCAGCATCCTGCTGATCGCCGCTGTCTTCTTCGCGGCAAGCGCATTCTCCTTTGCCGTCAGCGCCCAGTTGACTTCCCCGCTCCAGACCTTGAGCAAAACCGCCCTGGAAATCAAGAAGGGAAACTTCGACGCAAAAGCGGACGTACATTCGGGCGATGAATTGGAATCTCTGGCTGTCGCCCTTAACAGCACGACCGACACGGTAAAAGCCCTGGTCGCCTCGCTGGAACAAAGGGTGCAGGAACGCACTGCCGACCTGGAGACGGAAATCCGGCGCGGCGAAAAGCGCGGCAAACAATACGAAGCGATTGCCAGAGTCGCCCGGGCGATCAGCGTTCAAACCAACCTGCGGGAACTGTTGCCGCAGGTTACGCAGGTGATCAGCGAGCAATTCGGGTTTTACCATGTGGGCATATTCCTGAACGACGCCCTCAACCAATATGCCGTGCTGGCCGCCGCCAACAGCGAAGGCGGAAGGCGCATGTTGGCGCGCAGACACCAACTTAAGATCGGAACGCAGGGCATCGTGGGCTACGCCATCGGAGCGAACAAACCTCGCATCGCCCTGAACGTCGGCGAAGACTCGGCGTATTTCAAACACTCCGACCTGCCCGATACCCGGTCGGAGATGACGCTGCCCCTGGTCGAAGCCGGGCAGGTCCTCGGCGCGCTCGACGTTCAAAGCACGGAAGCCGACGCATTTTCGAACGAAGACCTCGAGACCCTCGGCATCCTGGCGGAACTGGTCAGCATCGCGATCCAAAACGCGAAACTATACGAGCAAATGGAACGGTCGCTCTCGGAAGCCGAGGCTGCTTCGCGCCGGAGCTTCCGCGAAAATTGGAATCGCCTTGCAGATGCCTACAAAATCACCGGTTACCGGTATACTGCCGGAAGCGTTGAACCGATTCCACCCTCCAAAGACGAAGACGGACACGCCGCGCAATCTTCCGACCGCAAGCAGGTCGCCGTCCCGATCGTCATGCGCGGGCTGGAGATCGGCGAACTGGCTGTGACCATCCCTCAGGATGAAAATATCAAAGCCGACCAAATGGACATGATCCGCGCGGTGGCGGACCGGGTGGCGGTCATCGCCGAAAATGCGCGGCTGTTCGACGAAACCACCCGCCGCGCCGAACGCGAACGGCTTGTAACCGAAATCACCACAAAGATCCGCGGCAACAACGACCCGCAAGCCATGATCGAAACCGCCGTCCGCGAACTGCGCGAGGCGCTGAAAGTCTCGCGCGTGGACATCATCCCGCAGAAGAACAAATCGCCCGATCGCTGAAACCCGTTGCAGGCACAAGGAATGTAGAGGTGTTTATGCCAAAAACCATCGCTGTTTCCAACGAAAAAGGCGGGGTCGCCAAAACCACCACCGCCCTCTCGCTGGGCGCCGCCCTGGCCGAATTGGGAAATCGCACGCTATTAATAGACCTCGACGCGCAGGCGAACCTCACGCTCGCCCTGGGCTTGGAACCGGGCGAAAGCGAGTTGACCTCAAGCAACATCATGCTGGACAATGAACCGCTCCTCAACGCGCGCCGCAAAACCGAGATCGAAAACCTCGATCTGATCCCATCCAGCTCGCGCATCGAAACATCGGAACAATTCCTGCCGGTTCGCACGAACTACACCACCATCCTCCAGCGCGCCATTCAATCGGCGCCCGCCATGCCTTACGAATACATCGTCATGGATTGCCCGCCCGCGCTTGGGGCCATCACCCGCAACGCGCTCGCCGCCGCAAACCTGTTGCTCATTCCCACCCAGGCCGAATACTTCTCCGCCTACGCGCTCCGCAACATGATGGGGCTCATCCGCCGCACGCGCGAAACGGACAACCCCAGCCTCTCTTATCGCATCCTCGTCACCATGCTGGATCGGCGCAACCGCACCCACCGCAACATCCATGAACAGCTGCGTTCCACCTTCGGCGCGGGCGTTTTCAACACCGTGATCGAACTGGACACAAAACTCAGGGAAAGCCCCATCGCCGGGCAGCCCATCACCCAGTACAAACCCGCCGCGCGCGGCTCGACCCAATACCGCGTCCTCGCGCAGGAACTCATGGAATATGCCAAAGAAACAGAAAATCAGCAAACGCCTTGACGGTCTTTTCAAAGACGTCAAGCCCGAGGAAAACCCAGGGAAACGCGGATCAAAGCCCGGGGCGGGGAAAGACGCGCCTCCACCCCAGGCGGACGCAAGCCCCGCCTCATCTGTGACTGCGACTCCCGTCGGCGTTCCCAAGCCTGATCCAAGCCCAAAGCCTGCCTCACTTCCCGCGCCCACGCCGGCGAAGACCTCGCGCCGTCATACAGGCACGTTGCTCCCGTTGAGCGATCCGATTCCATCCGACTCGTCTCCCGGGTCGGCGTATTCGACCACCCTACAACTCGGCGAAGAAAATTGGGCGATCCTGCGCATGGTGGACGAAAACCAGGGGCGCACCTTCACGACGGACGAACAATTGCTGATCCGCCAGGTGACCGATCAACTCTCCCTTGCGCTGGAAAACGCGCAATTGTTCCAGGAAACCAAAAAACGGGCGGAAGAAACCGCGGTCTTGAACGAACTGGGAAGGGCGCTGGCTTCGCGCCTGACCCTGGACCAGGTCGTATCGGAAGTCTACAGGGGCGTTCGCAGGCTCTTGAATGCGAAGAATTTCTACATTGCATTTTACGACCGCGAGAATAAAGAAATTCTCTTCCCGCAAAATGTGACTGAATCCGCGACGGACTTGAATATCACCCGTATGCCGCTCGGACAAGGCATCACCGCGCACATGATCTCCACCGGGGAAAGCGTCCTCATCACAAACGGCACCGACGAATGGTCGAAGGAAAGGGGACTGATCCCCGCCGGGGAACCCGCGAAATCCTATCTTGGAACGCCGATCCTGGTGGGCAATGAAGCAATCGGCGCGCTGGCAGTCCAGGATTATCAGGAATACAACGTCTATACCCAGGACGATCTCGAACTTTTGCAGGCGTTCGCCAACCAGGCTTCGATCGCGATTCAAAACGCGAGGTTGTTCGAGGAAATCTCCGAACGCCAGAAGGCGCAGGAACGCTCCGAAGCGAACCTGCGCACGCTGTTCAGCGCGATGGACGATGTCGTGCTGGTCATCAACAGCGACGGACGCTACGAACAAATAGCGCCGACCAACCCCTCCCTGCTTGTGCGCCCGCCCGATGAAATGCTGGGAAAGATCTTCCACGAATTCCTGCCGCAGGACATCGCCGATAATTTCCTCGGCAAGGTGCGCGAAGCGTTATCTTCGGACGAAAAGATCGCATTCGAATACGAATTGAACATAGGCGGGCAACCGTTGTGGTTTCTCGCCAACCTGACCAAACTGGACAATACCCGCGTCTTCTGGATCGCAAGGGACATCACCGAGCGTAAAAAAGCAGAAGAAGCCATCCGCCGCAGGAACGAATACCTGGCGGTCTCAGCCGAGATCGGCAAACTGGTCACTTCGATCCTCGACCTGAACACAATCTTTGCCCGCACGGTGAACCTGATTACCGAACGCTTCGATTTCTATCACGCCGCCATCTACATCGTGGAGGAGACCGGTTTCAAACTTGAACTGAAAGAAGCCACAGGCGAAGCCGGGGCGGAAATGAAGGAACAGGAGCACAAACTCCGGCTGGATGAGCGCTCCATCGTCGGTTCGGTCGCCTCGACGGGAAGCCCGCTGGTGGCAAACAACGTCCTCGAACACCCCCTGTATGCGGCGTCGCCCCTGCTTTCCGATACGCGCGCCGAGGCGGCCATTCCGCTGCGCATTGGTCCCCGCATCATCGGCGTGATTGACATTCAGGCGCGGGAGATAAACGCCTTCAACGAAGACGAAATCTCCGTCCTGCAAACCCTCGCCGACCAGGTGGCGGTGGCGATTGACAACGCCCGTTCGTTCGAACTCTCACAACAGGCGGTCATGGAAATGCGCGAAGCGGACCGCCTGAAAAGCCAGTTCCTCGCCAACATGAGCCACGAACTGCGCACACCGTTGAACTCGATCATCGGTTTTTCGCGCGTGATCCTCAAAGGCATAGACGGACCCGTGACCGAGTTGATGCAACAAGACCTGACTGCCATCTATAATTCCGGTCAGCACCTTCTGGGTCTCATCAACGACATCCTCGACCAGGCGAAGATCGAAGCCGGTAAGATGGAACTCGCCTTCGACGAGGTCAACGTGGGCGACCTGATTCACAGCGTGCTATCCACCATGAGCGGCATCGTCAAGGATAAACCGATCGAACTACGCCAGTTCGTCGCGCCGGAGACGCCCGCCGTCCGCGCCGACGCGATCCGCATCCGCCAGGTGATGATCAACCTGATCTCGAACGCGGTCAAGTTCACGGAGGAAGGCTCGATCACGGTCAACGTCGAACCCTACAGGCAAGACGGGCGGCGGCTCGTCCGCATTAGCGTCATCGACACGGGACCCGGCATCTCCCCCAGAGATCAGGAGAAACTCTTCCAAGCCTTCTCCCAGGTGGACGCCTCCCCGACGCGCAAGAGCGGCGGCACGGGTTTGGGCTTGTCCATCTGCAAGCAGTTGATCAACATGCACGGCGGCGAGATATGGGTCGAAAGTGAAATCAACAAGGGGAGCGCCTTCCACTTCACTTTGCCGCTTTATCACAAGGAACTTGAGGCGGAGGTCGAGAGTCACAAGACGATTCTCACCATAGACGACGACCCGCAGGTGATCGGGTTGTATCAACGATATCTCCACCCGGAAGGTTTTCGCGTGGAGCCGCTCACCGACCCGGCGCGGGCGGTGGAGGCTGCCCGCAGAGTCAAGCCCTTCGCCATCACCCTCGATATCATGATGCCCGGCACCGACGGCTGGACAGTGCTGGACGCCCTGAAATCGAACGCGGAGACGCGCAACATCCCGGTCATCATTTGCAGCATTGTCGAAGATATTGAAAAGGGGTTCCATCTCGGCGCGTCGGACTATCTCGTCAAACCCATTCTCGAAGAAGACCTGGTCAATTCGCTCGACCGTTTGAACGCCGACGGGTCCATCCGCGAAGTGCTGGTGATTGACGACAACCCGAACGACGTGCGCCTGATCGGAAAGATGCTGATTGACGACGGCAGGTACAAACCCATCCTCGCCGAAGGCGGGCAGAACGGCTGGGCGGCGCTCTCTTCCGGAAACCCGCCTCACGCCATCATTCTCGATCTGTTCATGCCCGAGATGGACGGCTTTCAGATTCTCGAACAGATGCAGGCGGATCGCAGGCTGCGCGACATCCCGACCATCGTCATCAGCGGCATGGACATCACGCCCGAACAGAAAAATCAATTAAAAGAGTTCGGTCAGCGCCTGTTGACCAAGGGCGCCTTCACAGAGAAGGAATTGCTCACCTCCCTTCAACGATCGCTGGAAAGACTTAAGGCTGGGAAATAACCGAACCGTCACAGGAGCTCCGTTTTGTCGTTCATCATCAAATGTCTGGATTGCGGGCATAACGCCCCCTACTTCCCCGCCGCCACCGCCTGCCCGAAATGCGGCAGCCAGTGGCGCGAAGCGGAGTATGACTACGAACTGCTTGCCAAAACCTTGCCGGAAAAGGTACTCTCAAGGGGATACGACCTTTGGCGGCGCAGAGAACTTTTACCCGTCCGCAACCCAAACCCAGGGCTTTCGCTGGGCGAGGGCTATACGCCGTTGATCCGCGCGGGTAATCTCGGTATGATGCTGGGATGCCCGAACATTTTCATCAAGGACGAGCGCCAAGGACCGACGGCTTCGTTCAAGGACAGGCAAGCCGCGGTCACCATCGCCGCGTTGAAAGAAGCGGGCATCACCGAAATGGTGGCGGCTTCGACCGGCAATGTCGCCATCTCATATTCCGCGTACGCCTCGCGGGCGGGGATGAAACTCTGGGCATTCGTCACCAGCCTCGTTCCGTCGGTCAAGATGCGCGAGATCGCCCTGTACGGCAGCCAGGTCATCAAGATCACCGGGTCCTACGATCAATGCAAACAGGTCGCCGCCGAATTCGCCCGCCAGCGCAACCTCTACCTCGATATGGGCGCGCGCACGATCACATCCATCGAAGCGATGAAGACCATCGCCTTCGAGATCGCAGACCAACTCAGCATGGCGCTTGGAGCGGCGGAGAACGCGCCTCTGCGCGCGCCGGACTGGTATGTGCAAGCCGTCAGCGGCGGAATGGGTCCGCTGGGGGTCTATAAGGGGGTTCGTGAAATGCGGCAAATGGGCTGGGTGGAACGCATCCCCGCCTTTGCGCCGATTCAGGCGGACGGTTGCGCCCCCATGGTACACAGTTGGAAAAAAGGGCTGGCCAAAGCAGAGCCCGTCGCATCGCCGAAGACGCGCATCGAAACGCTCGCCACCGGCGACCCGGGACGCGCCTATGAATTCCTGCGCGCGCATGTAGATTCGACCGGCGGCGCCTTCGAAAGCGTGACCGACGAAGAAGCCTTTCGCGCCATGCACGTCCTTGCCAAAATGGAGGGGATCTCCGCCGAACCCGCCGCCGGCGCCGCCTTTGCCGGATTGTTCAAACTGATTCGCGCAGGAATCATCAAACCCAGCGACACTGTGGTGATCAATTGCACAGGACATACCATGCCCGCCGAACAGGCGATCTTGGGCGAGAATTGGTCGCGCGATGTCAAGTTCCCGTCGCTGACCCAGGCGCCGCAGGAGGAGGGTCTGCTCTCCGCGCTGACCCAGGTGGCGCCGGAGCGATTCCCGAAGATCGTCATCGTGGAGGATACGCTCGAAGCGCGGCGGCTGATCCGGCGCATTTTGCAGTCGCAGGGCAATTTCACGATCCTCGAGGCGGAAAACGGACGCGCCGGGCTGGACCTGGTCAAACGCGAACTGCCCGATCTGATCATCCTCGATTTGATGATGCCCGAGATGGACGGATTTTCGGTGATCGAGGCGTTGCGCGCCATCCCCGAGACGGCGACCATCCCGATCATCGTCGCCACGGCAAAAGAACTGACTCCGGACGAAAAGAACCGGCTGGGCGGCCATATCCAGGCGCTCCTGCAAAAGGGCGACTTTCTCAACGATGAGTTTCTCGAAGAGGTGCGCTCGCTCCTCAAGTAACCCGCAACGAACAAAGGTTGGCGCGATTGGCAACAAAACGAAAAGCAGGGATCGCCGCGGCGTTCACATCCGCGATCTTTCTTGGAACGGCTCCCGTGTTTGGCAAACTGGCGATCACCCAGGGATTTTCGCCGCTTGCCGTCGTCGCCCTGCGCACAGGGCTGGCGGCGGGGATCATGGTCCTGTTCATGGCGCTGTTCCAGCGGAAATATTTTTACATCTTCCCGGTCGGTCTGATCGGCTGCGGGCTGGCGGGAGCGATCAACGGACTCGGCTCGGTCTTCTATTATCTCGCGCTCCAAAGGCTCGAAGCAAGCGTGGGGCAGATGCTCTATTCGCTCTATCCTTTTTTCGTCGCCCTATGGCTGATCCTCGACCATCAACCGCCGAGCCGCCTGACGATCTTCCGCATCACCCTCGCCGCAATAGCCGTCCTGCTATTGACAAACATCCCCCGCCAGCCCCTTGATTTTGGCGGAGTGGCAATGATGCTTGTTGCGGCTGTCCTTTACGCCATGCACCTCCCAATTAATCAGCGCGTCTTATACGAAGTCCCCGCCCCAACTGTCGCCCTCTATACCCTGCTCGCCATGAGCCTGATCGTCATTCCAGCCTACCTGATCTTCGACCGCCGCCTGCCCGCCGCGGATGTCTCGTGGTACCCCGTGGGGTGCCTGACTTTCGTAACCGTCTTCTCGCGCGTGGCTTTGTTCCTGGGCGTCAAAAAGATCGGCGGGATGCAGACCGCGCTTCTGGGACTCGCCGAACTGCTGATCGCCATCCTTTTCAGCCACCTGCTTCTGGGCGAAAGCCTTTCCGTCACGCAATGGCTCGGCGCGCTCGCGCTCGCCGCCAGTCTGACGCTTGTGACCTACGAAAAGCCCGCCCCGTTTGCCCCCGCCGCAAAAACCGGCTGGCTATCCTGGATCCGCCCGCCTGCCCTGCCGCGCGATACGTTCGGTCCTTACGAATGACCGCCTCCGGTTGATCCCTGCCTAGCGTCTCTCGCGCAACATCTCCCGGTCGAAAATGGACGGGTTGGTGTATAAGCCTGCGCGCAACTGATTGCGGGCGGTTTCAAGATCGTCAAAGATGCCCTCGATCCCGCCGTACTCCGCATCGCAGAGCAGAACCCCCAAATTGGCGCGCAAACCAAGCCCGCGATCGTTCGCATCGAGAAAACGCTTCATGGCGTCGCGCAGGCGGCTGGCGATCCTGAGCGGCGTCTCAGGCGTGGGGATGTCTTCGATCAAGGTCAGGAATAGATTCTTTTCGGAAGACCAAGCCATCGTATCCGTGGGGCGAAGCGTGACGCGAAATTGATCGGCAAGTTTCCGCAAAAATGCGCGCATCTCGGCCTCGTCAAGGTGAAGTTTCAATTCGTCCATCGGCGTCACATCCACAAACAGAACGCCGAAACGACGGAACGAACTCTGTTTGATGCGCTCCAGCGAAAAAGTCAGGCGGACGCTGAAAAAAGGCAGAGCGTACAAACCGGTGACGATATCGTGCGAGGGTTCGTCGAGCGCGCCTTGCGTGGCTTGCAGGCGCTGAACGAGACTGCTCAACTGGTTGATATCCACCGGTTTGAGCAACAACAAATCCGGTTCGACGGGCAGGCTGTCGGCGTATGGAGCATAGGCGGTAATGACCACCACCGGCACGCGCATAAGTCGTTCATCGTCGCGCATACGCTTGAGAATCTCCACCCCGGACAACCTCGGCAATTGCAAATCCAGCAGGACGATATTTGGACGCATCGCCTCAAGGCGGTCCATGGCGTCTCTGCCGTCCAGGACGATCTCGGTCTGATACCCGGCAACGTCCAGCACATGCCGGAAGAGGGCGACAATGTCGCGGTCGTCTTCTACGATCAATGCAACGGGTTTTTCCATGGTCGCGCTCTTGTTCATAACAGATGGTAAAGGCGCTCCCATTATACGACCTTCCGTCCGCTTTTGGGCCGCCCTTACCGGGCGCCGGGTTTCTATCATACAATTACAATGAACGCGAAACGATCATGAATATTTTCCGCGCCCTGAGACTCGACCAAACCCCCAGCCCGCCTGTCCTGTGTTTTACCGGCTCCGGCGGAAAGACAACCGCCATGTTCAAGGTCGCGCGATTGTGGGCGGAGAGGAACAAACAAAACGCGGTCTTCGTCGCGGCGACAACCCATCTTGCGGCCTGGCAAATCCCGCTGGCGGACCGTCATATAACCGTCGGCGCGGATGAGATCCGAATCCCCGACGAAGGCGTCGTCCTGTTTACCGGCGAAACCGAAGGCGGCAGGACGAAGCCCGTTGACGAAAATTCGCTGCAATGGATCCGCGCCGTTTCCCGGCAAAAAAACATCCCCCTGCTCATCGAAGCGGACGGTTCGCGCCAAAAACCGCTCAAAGCGCCCGCCGAACACGAACCGCCCATTCCCGCCTTTGCCGAGATCGTCGTTCACGTCAGCGGGTTATCCGCATTGGGCAAACCCTTGAACGAGGAAAACATCCACCGCGCGAAAATTTTTTCGGACCTCACCGGGCTGGCGATGGGCGAAACCATCGCGCCGCAAACCCTTTTGAAATACCTGACTCATCCGCAGGGAGCGTTGAAGAACATTCCACAAAACGCGAAACGCATCGCCCTGCTCAACCAGGCTGAGACGCCGGAACTTTTATCGAGCGCCGGCAGAATCGCCCCCCAATTGCTGAACGATTTCGACGCGGGGATCGTCGGTTCGCTTCATCTGGAAAACCTTCAACTCATCGAACGCGCGGCGGGCATCGTCCTTGCCGCGGGAACGTCCAGCCGGTACGGTCAGCCAAAGCAACTGCTGGATTGGAATGGAAAATCCCTCGTGCGCCAGGTGACCGAAACCGCGCTTCGTTCGGGACTTGAGCCGGTGGTGGTCGTTTCCGGCTTTCGCCACGCCGACATTGAGTCCCACCTACGAGACCTGCCCATCAAGTTGACTCACAATCCCGCATACGCGCAAGGACAGGCGACTTCGATCCAAGCCGGGTTATCCGCGCTTCCGCAAAATGTCGGTTCGGCGGTCTTTCTGCTCGCCGACCAACCGCAGGTTCCGGTCGAAGTCATCCGCGCGCTGGTCGAGTCTCATTGGAGCGAGCGTCAAACCATTCTTGCGCCGCTCGTGTTGGAGGAAAAACGCGCCAACCCCGTGCTGTTCGACCGCGCCGCCTTCGCGGATCTAAAGCAACTGGAAGGCGACGTGGGCGGGCGGGCGATATTCGATAAACATCGCGTCTCCTATCTCCCCTGGCATGACGACACACTCCTGTTCGATGTGGACGAACCGGAAGATTACGAAAAGTTGAAGGGGATGAAATGGACCGAAAATAAAGGATGAAACGAAGATGATCTCAGCGATTGTGCTGGCGGCAGGAAAGTCCACCCGAATGGGGAGGCAGAAGATGTTGATGCCATGGGGCGATACGACTGTGTTGGGGAAGGTCGTTCAGACGCTTCGTAATTCAGAAGTAAAAGAGATCATCCTCGTCGCAAACCCGGAAGTAAGCGCGCGTCTTACGGATTGCGGATTACGCATTGCCCTCAACTCCACCGGCGAAATGCTAACCTCGCTTCAACTTGGCTTGCAAGCGCTTAACCCATCGGCGCAGGCGGCGCTCATTTGTCTCGGCGACCAGCCCCAAATGGAAGAAAGAAGCGTCCGCGCGGTGTGCGAGGCGTTTTTGAACGGAAAACCCAATCTCGTCGCCCCAAGTTACCGGATGCGGCGCGGACATCCCTGGCTGGCGGCGCGCCCGCTTTGGGGCGAAATACTGGCGCTGGACGCCAATCAATCCATGCGCGAATTTTTGAACAACCATGCAGACGAGATCCAATACGTCAACCTCGACACGCCGACCATTTTGCAAGACCT
The DNA here is from genome assembly GCA_900696595.1 of uncultured Chloroflexota bacterium. GTDB lineage: Bacteria > Chloroflexota > Anaerolineae > Anaerolineales > Villigracilaceae > Villigracilis. Next base: position 24,972 of record CAADGT010000175.1, on the reverse strand, counting down.
CGACACGCTCGAAGATTACTTGAAATATAAACCGGGCATGTGATACACTCGCCCGGCGATGTTGGAGAACGTCCGCTACGCAAATTGCCGGAGGGCTGTATGAAATATTTTGTGATTGTCAACCCGGTCTCGGGGCGGGGGCTTGGGGAGAAATCCATTCCGCAAATCGAATCTTTTTTGAGGGAACACAACTTCGATTACACGCTCGCCCGCACGACCGGGGTGTGGCACGCCGCCGAACTTGCCGAAGGCGCGGCGCGCGACGGTTACGATGTGATCGTATGCGCCAGCGGCGACGGCGCCATAAATGAAGCGCTCAACGGGCTTATGCGCGCAAAAAAAGCGGGACACAACAGCGTGGCTTTCGCGGCTCTTGGCATAGGCACCGGCAACGATTTCGCAGGCGGCGCGGGCATCCCCACAAACCTGAACGACGGGCTGAAAGCCTTGCAGGAAAACAAACGCAAAAGAATAGACCTCGGCTTCGTCAAGGGCGGCGATTACCCCGACGGACGGTATTTCGGCAATGGGATCGGCGTTGGGTTCGACGCGGCGGTGGGACACGAAGCCATCAAGGTAAGATGGACGCGCGGGTTGCTGGCGTATCTCATCGGCGTGATCAAGACCGTCTTTCTTTACCATAACCCGGCGGATGTGGAAATCGTCCTCGACGACGGCGAGATCATCCGCCAGCGTTCGTTGATGATCTCGGTCATGAACGGAAAACGCATGGGCGGCGGTTTTCAAATGGCGCCGGATTCAGAACCCGACGACGGCTGGTTCGACCTGTGCATCGCCGAGACCGCCTCGAAGGGGCGCATTTTGGCGATCATCCCGCATTTCATCAAGGGAACGCAGAAGACCCTGCCGGAGATTCAAATGAAGCGGGCGAAAAAGGTTTCGATCAAATCGCTGGACGCATCTTTCCCGGCTCACGCGGACGGGGAGTTCATCTGCCTCGAAGGGAGTCATCTTACGCTCGAAATCCTGCCGCAGGAGTTGGAGATCATCCATGCTTAAGCGGGATATTCCAAACAGCGGTCTAAAGTCAGAAGACTTTGGACTCCAAACGCCCAATTCATGAAAAAATTATCGCTCTGGCTTATCACGAACATATTGAGGGTCTATTTTCGACTGACCTTGAAACTTGATTCGCCCGACCTGAATGGAATCATCCCACAGACGGGACCGTTGATCGTCGTCACGAATCACACCGGGCAGGTGGAAGTGCCGGTCTTCGCCACTCTTTTGCAACCGCGCAAGATCACCGGCTGGGGAAAAGCCGAGGCTTTCGAAAACCCCTTCCTGCGTTGGGTGTTTTGGGCATGGGATATCATCCCTGTCCATCGCGGCGAGGCGGATATGAAAGCGCTCAAATCGGCGCTGCGGGCGCTGGAGGAAGGCCGCATTTTCGGCGTCGCCCCGGAAGGGACGCGCAACTATACGGGCATCCTGCGGCGCGGGCTGCCCGGAGCCGCCATCCTTGCCTTGAAATCCGGCGCGCCCATTCTGCCGATCGCGCATTGGGGCGGGGAAACCTATATGAAGAATCTCAGGCGCTTCAAACGCACCGATTTCCACATTCGGGTTGGGAAGCCGTTCACGGTCGGGGCGGAGGGGAAAGTCACCTCGGAGATGCGTCAGCAGATGGTGGATGAGATGATGGTCAGAATCGCCGCGCTCATGCCGGAGGAGTATCGCGGAGAATATGCCGCCGCAGGTCAAGCCGCGCAAAAATACCTGCGCGACGTCAAGTTCGGCGGTTGAGGCGCCGGGCTGGTTTATAAATTCAATTGGTAGGCGTTGGTTTCGCGCTTCTTAAACCCCAGTTTGACATACAGCCGGTTCGCGGCGGCGCGCGCGGGGTTGGATGTGAGCGCGATATTTTTTGCGCCCTTTTCCTTCGCCAGTTCGATGGCTCTCTTCATCAGCGCCTGCCCCACTCCCCGCCCACGGGCGGATGTATCCACAATGACGTCTTCGATGATGGAGCGAACGCCGGTGGGGACTCGATAGACCGTCAGGTTCAATGCGCCGACGATGCCGCCGTCGTCGGCGCGGGCAAGCAACAGCGTGGACGACGGCTCCTGAATAAGAGCGACCAACTCCCCCTGAGTCGGAGGCGGGTTGTTCGAGGTCAGTTGAGGGACAAGGCGTTGAAAAGCCTCGTAGAGTTCGTCGTCCGCCCGGGTGGCGACATCAATTTGCATGGGCGGTATGTTTGGGGATCAAACTCAATACAAGGTAGTAAGCCACATAAACAAACGACGCCCAGACAACCCAGCCGGGATGGTTCGGGTATTGCAACAACGCCCAGATGCCGATTATGCCGTAAAGCCAGGTAAGCGCAAGCGTGACTGTTCGCAGGTAGGTGTTGCGGCTGGGGTAGATGTATTTGACCGGGATGAAAACCATGACGTTGAATAGCATGAGGAAGCCGAAGTTGACCCAGGGCGGCAGGTTCATCAGGAGCATGTAAAGCGCGGCGACGTTCCAGTAGGACGGAAAGCCCTTGAAGTGGTGGTCGTCGGTCTTGGCGTCGGACTGGGTGAATTGATAGGCGGAGGTCAGCAGGATGAGGCAGGCGGTGAACCATTTGACCGAATCGGGCAGGAGGTCGGCTTTAATCAGAAAGGCGGCGGGGACGAGGACATAGTTGAGGTAGTCGAGGATGTTGTCGAGCAGGGCGCCGTCCACGTTGTTGGCGTAGGTTTTTACATCCGCCCAGCGGGCCAGCCCGCCGTCGAGTCCGTCCACGAGCATGGCGGCGATCATCCACAGGATCATGGCTTTGTAGTCGCCTTCGAAGACGGCGAAGAGCGCCAACATGCCCCAAACGGCGCCGGTGGCGGTGAAGAGATGGACAGAGTACGCGGCGGCGACTCTCAGGGGGGTGGGGAGAGGTTTTGAAATCACGGTTGTGGTCATGGCTGTTCCTTATAAAATTATACCCCTCACTCCCCCGTCGGCGCCCAGATATTCTTCACCTGCGTCGCCTCATGCAGGAACTCATGCCCTTCGCCCTGCTCGCGATCCATCCAATCGCGCGGCAGTCCGTAGCCGACCCACGTCCTCTTCATGTTGGCGGCGGACTCGTACTCCACCCAGTAACTGCCCTCCGCCGAGCCAAAGTACCAGACTGCGTCCACGTCTTCGTGCTGGACGAGAGTCTTGGTCAGGTGGTCGCGGTCGCCGGTGACGATGTTGACCACGCCGCCAGGCACGTCGGACGTGTCCAACACCTGATAAAAATCCGTCGCGCTCAACGGGAAGCGCTGGCTGGGGATCATCACCACGGTGTTGCCGCGCGCAATTGCAGGCGCCATCAGCGAGACGAATCCCAACAGCGGGTACTCGTCGGGGCAGGCGATTCCGATTACGCCCACAGGCTCGTTCACAGCCACTGTGATTCCGCGCAGGGTGGTCTCCTGCACGACCCCGCCATATTTATCCGCCCACGCCGCGTATGTGAAGAGGCGCTCCACCGCCGCGTCCACTTCGGCTTGCGCGGACTTTTGCGCGCGCCCCGTCATCGCGACGATTCGCTTCGCAAACTCGCTATTGCGCGCGTCGAGATTTTCGGCAATGAAATACAGAATCTGCGACCGGTTATACCCGTGCCGCATCGCCCATCCCTGTTTGGCGACGATGACCGCGTGCGCGGCTTCGACTGCATCGCGAATATCTTTTCGATTCCCATCGCCGACCTGCCCGACGACCTTTCCCTTCACGCCGAGTATCGTGGTTGTGTATGCGCCATCGGGGCGGACTTGTTTGCCGCCGATGTACATTTTGGGAGTGCGATCTATCGGCGGAAGCGAACCTCCATTTGCCCGGCCAGCCCCGGGTCGCGCCGGACCCGGGGGGGTGTGCTCGCCCCAGGCTTTTTTCTCCGCTGAAACGTTCGCCGCGTCGAGTCTCATCCCCGACAAATCGGGCTGCGGTCTCTCCATCCACTTCGGTCTCACATATTCGAATAAGCCTTCGCGTCCGCCCTCGCGCCCGAATCCCGATTCGCGATAGCCGCCGAATCCCGCCGCCGCGTCGAACACGTTGTGACAGTTGACCCACATCGCGCCCGCTTTGATCTTGCTTGCCGCGTCGAGCGCGAGGTTGATGTTGTCGCTCCACACGCTGCCGCCGAGTCCGTAGCGCGTGTTGTTTGCGAGTTCAATCGCTTCGCCTGGAGTTCTAAACGTCAATGACACAAGCACGGGACCAAAGATTTCCTCCTGCACAGTGGAGGCGGCTGGGTCGAGCCCGGTGATGAGAGTCGGCTTATAGAAGAGTCCCTTTGCAGGCAGGGGGATGTCGGGCTGAAAAACTTCGCCGCCCTCTTTTTCGCCAGTCTTCACCCAATGATCCACCGCTTCCCATTGACTCTTGTCCACGATGGCGCCCATGTCAATGGCTTTGTCGAGCGAGTCGCCGACGCGCAGATGACTCATGCGCGTTTTCAATTTTTGGATGAAGCGCGGCGCGATGTTCTCCTGGACGATGAGTCTTGATCCCGCGCAACAAACCTGACCTTGATTGAACCAGATCGCATCCACCACGCCCTCAACCGCCGCGTCCAAATCGGCGTCTTCGAACACGACGACGGGACTCTTGCCCCCCAACTCCAGCGAGATCTTTTTCCCCGTCCCCGCCGTGAGTTGACGCAGTGTGCGCCCGATCTCGGTCGAACCTGTGAAGGCGATCTTGTCCACGTCGGGGTGCGTGACGATCATCTCGCCCGCCATGCCGCTGCCAGTGATGATGTTGACCACGCCTGGCGGAAGTCCCGCCTCAGCGACGACCTCCGCGAACAACAGCGCGCTCAACCGCGTATACGAGGCGGGTTTCAGCACAACGGTATTTCCCATCGCGATGGCGGGCGCGATCTTCCACGCCAGCATCATCAACGGGAAGTTCCACGGGATGATCTGCCCGATCACGCCGACGGGCTGGTAGTCGCGCAGTTCGGTTTCCATGAGTTGCGCCCAGCCCGCGTAATAGTAAAAGTGACGCGCCAACAGCGGCACATCCACATCGCGCGACTCGCGGATCGGCTTGCCGTTATCCATTGATTCAAGCACTGCCAGCAGACGATGATGTTTTTGAATGTTGCGCGCGATGGCGTACAAATAACGGGCGCGGGCAACGCCTGGGGTTTTGCTCCAACTTTCAAAAGCAGTGCGGGCGGCAGCGACGGCGGCATCCACATCTTTCTTCTCCGCCTGCGCCGTCTCCGCGAGAAGTTCCCCTGTGGACGGGTTGAACGACGAATAGTATTTCGCGCCCTTCGACGTCCCCCATTCGTTGTTGATGAACTGCCCGAACTTCCGTCCATGCTCCTCCAGCCACGCATTGACAGCGGCAGGAGACTCGGGGGCGGGTCCGTATTCCATGGTTTTGAAGAGGTCGAGTAAGGTGGACATAAGATCTCCGTTTCAGATTAGAACCACAGATGAACACAGATAAACGCGGATGGGCGATAAACAAAAGAACCAAAATCTGTATTCATCCGTGTTTATCTGTGGTTTATTTTTATCCCATCGGCATGTGATGTTTCGCGGCGTAGCGACCTGTGATGAAGTGATACAGCTGTCGCTCCAAATCGGTCAGCAGGCTGGATGCGCCGAAGCGGAACAGGTCGTTCTTCAGCCACTCGTCGCCGAGTTCTTCTTTCATCAGCGACTGCCACGCCATCGCCTGTTTTGCAGAACTGATTCCGCCTGCGGGTTTAAATCCGATCTTGTAGCCGAAGCGATCCACATACTCGCGGATGGCGCGGGTCATCACTAGGCTGACTTCCAGCGTGGCATTGACCGATTCCTTGCCCGTGGATGTTTTGATGAAGTCCGAGCCTGCCATCATCGCCACGAGGCTGGCTTGATAGACCTGCTTGAGCGTGCCGAGGTCTCCCGTCGCCAGGATGGTCTTCATGTGCGCGTCGCCGCAGGCTTCGCGGAATTGTTGCAGTTCGTCGTACATGGCTTTCCAATCGCCGGTGAGAACATAATTACGGGCGATGACCACGTCAATTTCTTTCGCGCCCGCCTCCACGGCTTGCTCGATCTCTGCGATACGTTGCGGGAGGGGGGTCTGTCCCGCAGGAAAACCTGTCGCAACAGAGGCGACTGGAATCCCGGAGCCTTGAAGCGCGTGAACTGCATCCGCGACGCGATTGGGGTACACGCAGACTGCGCCGACGTGGATCGGTTCGCCCGCCAATCCAAGCCGCTCCAGCATATCCGGGCGGATCGGCTGTCTGGCTTTGGCGCACAAACGCTGGACGCGCCCGGGCGTGTCGTCGCCGGCGAGGGTCGTCAGGTCAATGCAGGTGACGGCGCGCAACAGCCACGCCGCCTGCCAATCTTTTTTGACAGTGCGGCGTTTTTGAAGCGTCTCCACGCGCCGTTCCACCGCGCTTTTGTTGATGTGCGCGCCCATTACCCAATCCAGGTCGAGAGGCGTTCCGGGGTTGCGAGTGTGATTACTGGACATGGAATCTCCGATTTTTAATCTAATGTGATTATACAGCGAATATCCGGCGCGGAAACCGCCGTCCAGGATTGGTTTGGAGGGACGGTAGTAATTCGCCGGGTTTTCATATATACTTGCAGTAAATCCCAAAAAGTCTATGAGCAGGCGGTCATGGAATCAACGCATCCGCAACAAACCGGTTTCAGGTTTCCGTTCGGCGAAGAATCTTGCGAGCATGAATTCAAGGTGCTTCAGGACGAATACAAAAGGTTTTACTACAACCAGAGCCGCTTCAACGCGGAGGCGCTGGAAGAGGACGTCTACCTGATCGTCGGACGACGGGGTTCCGGAAAGACCTCGCTGACCAAGTACTTCGGCTTTCAGGATCATATTAAAAAAGCGCACAGCATAGACGTTGACGAACCCAATATCTACAGCGGCATCCTGCAGGGGATCGCGGAGCGCCCCTCCCTATCCGCCGACCTGGCGGTGATCGAGGTGGGAAAAATTTGGGACTATCTGATCTGGTCGCTGATCTTCGACAAGTTCCGCGAGAAGGACCCCGCCGTCAAAGCCGCCAGCCTCATGGTGCGAAAGGGAACCGCGTCTCATTTCGTCTACGACCTGCTCACAGGTTTGTTGAACAAATATGTGGATGAAAGCGGCAAGGTCGCCGACGACGTCTCAAAGACGACTTCCTCCCCGATTTTCGAAAACGCCAAAGCCAGGGTGTTGGAATTGACATATAAGGAACCGGTCATCGTCGCAATAGACACCTTCGAACGTTATAACCGCGAAGACCTTGCAATGATGATCGTCACCGCCGCCCTGATTCAGCGCGCCAACGATTTCAATATTTCCTATGCGTACAAGGGCGTTCACGTCAAGGCTTTTGTTTCGGCGGAGATCTTCCCGCATATCAAGGAAAGCGTCATCACGAACACAACCAAATTTATCCGCAACCCTGTTTATTTGCGCTGGAAGCCCAGGGATTTGATCCGGCTCATCATGTGGCGTTTTCATCGTTACATGGAGGAGCGCGGGCATCGCATTTCGCTCCGCGAGCCAGCGTGGGATAATTTCGATGAAATTCTCGAAACCTTCTGGAATCCTTACTTCGGCGAATCGGTGCAAAATTTACGGGGCGGGACGGAACGAAGTTTCCCTTATATCCTGCGTCATACCCAAATGCGACCCCGTCAATTGGTGGTGCTTTGCAACCAGATCGCCCGCCAGGCGGAGCGGGGCGGGAAGTTTCCGCAATTCAAGGAAGTCTCCATCAGTAAAATCATCTCAGAATGTGAGTACGATCTCGCGGACGAGGTCCTCAATTCCTACGATTTGATCTACCCGCGCGTGGCGGACATCATCACCGCTTTGACGAACGCCCCCGTGATGTTCAAGGGCAATTATCTCGACCAGGTCGCCAAACGGACATCGAGCGCCTGGCCCCTGGGAACTTATTCGACGGGAGCGTTTCGCCGGGTCGTTGCAGAACTTGGGATTGTCGGCAAGGTGCGGACAAAGGACGAAGCGACGAAGATCGTCGCCGCCGACTTCGAATACGCCATGCAGGACCGCCTGACTTTGACGAGCGACGATGAGTGCGTCATTCACCCGATGTTCTATTCCAAGTTGCAGGTGAAAAAGAACGGCTGGATCGTTTATCCGTTCCCGGATCATGAAGACTATCATCCCCTTTTGGATTAGAATAACGCCGGGAAAAACAGCAACCTTTGGGGTGTTTTTCCCTATTTTAGTATCACATTGCAGGATCACACTCAAAGCCGCCGTCGCTTCGATAAACTCAGCGCAAGTTCGGCGGCGTGTCGCGCGGGAAACCCAGCGCTGAGGACGGCGCAGGGAACAACTTTGCTCTATAATATCAGAACCGACTGTAGAAAGTGAAAAACTAAAAAATCGCATGACGAAACACGCCCCCATCGCCCCCAAACGCCCGCGTGTCATGGCCCGGCACGGAATCACCCGCATTGACGATTACTATTGGATGCGCGATAAAGACGACCCGGAGACGATGAAATACCTCCGCGCGGAAAGCGATTATCTCGAAGAGACGCTGGGACATACAAAGCCGTTGCAGGAGCGGCTCTTCTCCGAGATGAGGAAACGGATTCAGGAAACCGATTCAACCGTCCCGGAGAAGCGAGGCGAATACTTCCATTACGAGAGACACGAGGAGGGGAAACAATATCCCATCTTTTGCCGCAAATATAAATCGCTCGACGCGCCCGAGGAAGTCCTGCTCGACCAGAATGAACTGGCGAAGGGGAAAGCCTTCTGCGGCATCAGCGGAATCGAGACCAGCCCGGACGGGTCGAAACTCGCGTATCTTGCGGACTTCGACGGCGCGGAGATTTTCACGATCTACATCAAAGACCTCGCCACTGGAGAATATTTTCCCGAAACGATCCACAACGTATCCGGCAGCGCCTACGAAAGGTTCGGCGTGGAATGGGCGAACGATAACAAGACCATCTTCTACGTCACGCTCGACGAGACCCTGCGCCCCGACAAATTATTCCGCCACACCGTCGGCGCAGACCCGAAAAACGACGCGCTCATCCTGCGTGAGGCGGATGAGGCGTATCACCTTTTCCTGTATAAATCGCGCGATAACGCGTTGATCGGCGTTTATCATTACAGCACGAACACGCGCGAAGTCCGCTTCATGGACGCGAACGATCCGTCGAGCGAATTGCGCATCCTCCAGCCGCGCATCGAGGGGTTGGAATACAGCGCCGCGCATCACAAGGGCAGGTTTTTCATCGTTCACAACGACGGGGCGAAAAATTTCAAACTCAGCGTGGTTTCGGCGGACGCGCCGGGCAGGGAAAACTGGACGGAGGTAATCCCCCACCGCGAGGATGCGCTGGTGGAATATGTAGATACTTTCGCGGAGCATCTGGTTGTGTATGAACGCAAAGGCGGGGTGAAACAGATTCGCCTTAGCGGCGCGGACGGCGCGAGCAACGTCCGTTACGCGCAATTCCCCGAAGCGTCGTACAGCGTTTATCCCGAAGGCAATCCGGAGTTCGAGACGAATCTCCTGCGTTTGAAGTATTCTTCGCTCATTACGCCGGACACAATCGTTGACGTTAACATGGATACGGGCGAATGGGACGTCAAAAAGGTGGACGAGGCGCGCGGCTTCGATAAATCAAAGTATGCGCTGGAGCGCATCCATGCGGCGGCGAAGGATGGGACGAGAGTCCCGATCACGCTAGCCTATCGGAAGGATTTGCAAAAGATGGACGGGACAAACCCCGCCTTGATGTACGGTTACGGATCCTACGGCGCGACGATTGACCCGTATTTCGACTCGAACCGCATCAGCCTGATGGATCGGGGATTCGTTTATGCGGTGGCGCACATCCGCGGCGGATACGACATGGGGCGCGACTGGTACGACCAGGGCAAGATGGAACACAAGCGCAACACGTTCACCGATTTTATCGCCTGCGGGGAACATTTGATCAAGGAAGGGTATGCCGCGAGGGATAAACTGGCGATTCAGGGCGGTTCGGCGGGCGGGTTGCTTGTCGGCGCGTGCATGACGATGCGCCCCGACCTGTTCAAGGCGGTCATCGCCAAAGTCCCTTTCATGGATGTGGTCACGACGATGGAAGACCCGACCATTCCGCTCACGACTCAGGAATACGATCAGTGGGGCAACCCGGCGGATAAGGAAATGTTCGAGTACATGCTTTCGTATTCGCCGTACGACAATTTGAAGGCAACGGACTATCCCCACCTGCTTATCACCACTGGTTTGAACGATCCGCGCGTGGCATATTGGGAGCCTGCCAAGTTTCTCGCCAAATTGCGCGAACTGAAAACGGACGATAACCTGGCGGTCTTCTACGTCAATTACAACTCCGGTCACGCCGGGGCGAGCGGGCGCTTCGACTACATCCGGGAGATCGCGCTCGATTACGCCTTTTTGCTGGATCGGTTTGGTTTGGAACCGCCGGCAAACGGTTGATTGAAGGCAGATTCAGAGCTCCGTAAGATTAAACGGGCGCGCTTCGTTCAAAGAATCAAAAAAACTCCCGGAGGTTTAGGCTCCGGGAGTTTCTCTTATTCCTTTCATCCACCCGGTTGAATCGCTTTTGCTACAACGTCTTCCAGCATCTTTGTGGTGAGCGACTTGGGGCGCTCGATGGGCATACCAAGCGCGCGCGACCAGACGTAGTTGGCCGTCACGCCGAGGGCGCGTCCTACGCCGAAGAGGACGGTATAGAAATCGAACTCGCGCACGCCGTAGTAATGCTGGAGCGTGCCGCTGATGGCGTCCACGTTTGGGGCGGGGTTCTTCGCCTTGCCCTGTTCCTTTAACACGGTCGGCACGACGTCGAAGACCATATCCGCGAGGCGGACGAGGTCGTCGTCGGGGAAGCGCGCCTTGGCGAACTCCATTTGCGCCGTGAAGCGCGGGTCGGGGACGCGCAGGACAGCGTGACCGTATCCCGGAATCACCTTGCCGCTGTGGAGCGTATCCCACGCGAATTTGTACAAGTCGTCGCGCGATGGCACGCCGCCGAATTTTTTGTGAACGTCCAACAGCCAGCCGAGACATTCCTGGTTGGCAAGCCCGTGCAGGGGACCGGCGAGTCCGCTCAACCCGGCGGAGTAGGCGAAGTAAATATCCGAGAGCGAGGAGCCGACCAGGTGCGTGGCGTGAGCCGAGACGTTGCCCGATTCATGATCGGAATGCAGGATGAAATACAGGCGCGCGAGTTCCGCATATCCCTTCTTGTCGGCGACCTTCATCATGCGGGCGAAGTTCGCGCCGTAATCCAGTTTGACGCGATAGATGGGTTTCTTCTTCTCGCCGAAGTATTTGTAGCGGTAAATGAACGCCGCAATGACAGGAATCTTCGCCGTCAGGTCGAGGCTGTCTTCGAGCGCCGGCTCCCAGTATTCGTCCTTCTTCATGCCTTCGCGATAACGTTTGGAGAAAACCGAATTGCGCTCCAGCGACATCACCGCGAGATTCAACAGTATCATCGGGTGCGCGTCCTTGGGCATGGTCTTCAACATCTTGTAAACGTAATCGGGGATTTCGGCGCGTTTGTCCCATTCGTCCTCGACCGCCATCGCTTCTTCCATTGTGGGAACTTCGCCGACCATCAGCAGGTAATACAAACCGCCCACCAGCGGAATCTTGGTCCCGCGCGCCTTCGGAAGTCGCTTCAACACTTCGGGGATGGACAGCCCGCGAAAGCGGATGCCCTCGCTGGAATCCACGTAGGACACATCCGTAAGCAGGGACTTGATGTCTCTCATCCCGCCCGCGATCTGACCGACGGTGACCTTGTCCACCACCACGTCGGCGTGTTCCTTGGACAGGGCTTTGATGCGTTCGCGCCAGGCGGGAAGTTGCGCGGAAATTTTTTCGTGCAGGATCATGGTTGGCTCCTAGAGAGTAGAGAATGGAGAGTAGAGAGTGGAGAGTGGAGAGTAGTAATTGAAGATTCGCAATCTCCAATTACTACTTACCAATTACCAATTACTAAAGACTCACCACACTCTTCAACGCTTCATGCGACTCGCGCACCGATGCCGCCGATTTCTCGAACATGGCTTTCTCGTCGGCGTCGAATTTATATTCGACGATCTTCTCCATGCCGCCCGCGCCGAGCATGACCGGCACGCCGAAGTACATGTCCTTCAAACCGTATTCGCCGTTCATGTAGGCGGCGCAAGGCACGATCAGTTTTTTGTCCTTGAGAATCGCCTCCGCCATTTGAAAACAAGCCAGCGACGGCGCGTAATACGCCGAGCCGGTCTTCAATAAATTCACGATCTCGCCGCCGCCCTTGCGCGTGCGCTCGACGATGGCGTTCAATTTGTCGGCGGGGAAATATTCCTTCAAGGGAATGCCCGCAATGTTCGAGTGGCGCGTCAGCGGAACCATCTCGTCGCCGTGGCCGCCCAGCACATAGCATTGCACGTTTTCCACGCTCACGCCCGCTTCCATCGCCACGAAGGCGCGCATCCGGGCGGAATCTAAAATGCCCGCCTGCCCGATCACCCGTTCGCGGGGGAGCCCGGTCATCTTCAGGGTCAGGTACGCCATCGTGTCGAGCGGGTTGGTTAGCACGATGAAGATCGCGTTCGGCGAGTGTTTCAAGGTCTCCGTCGCCGCCTTGCCCACGATTCCGGCGTTGGTCTTCAGCAGGTCTTCGCGGCTCATGCCCGGTTTGCGCGCAATGCCCGCGGTGATGATGATGATGTCCGAATCTTTGGTGTCGTTATAATCATTCGTCCCCATCACGTGCGCGTCCTTGCCGATGATGGGCATGGCTTCGAGCATGTCGAGTCCCTTGCCCTGCGGCATTCCCTCCACCACGTCCAGCAAAACCACGTCGGCAAGTTCGCGTTCGGCGATCCAGTGCGCGGCGGTGGCGCCGGTGTTGCCCGCGCCGACGATCGAAATTTTCTTCATCGTTCCTCCGTTGATATCGGCTCGTTCAGCCGAATTTTTTCACGTATTCTATCCGAAAGCGCCGCAGACCAAAAGTACAAAATGTCATGACTTTTATCGAACAAGAACGGACTCGCGCGCGGCGAGTCCGTGGGTGGAAAAACTTTGGGGTTTGGATTCCGCCCCTCGGACGGGATCCGCTGTCCCTGAGTCTGAGGCGAAGCCTTCCGCTTCTTTCTTAACCGGGAACGGATTCGGTTTCCTCGAGGTATCGCGCCGCCTGGATCGCCGCCGCGGCGCCCATGCCAGCCGAGGTGACGACCTGCTTGAATGTGGCGTCCGCCGCCTCGCCCGCCGCATACACGCCGGGGATGTTGGTCTCCATTTTGTCGTTGACTTTGAGGTAGCCGAGGTCGCTCATTTCAAGTTGACCCTTGAACATTTGGGTGTTGGGGGTATGCCCGATGAAGATGAACACGCCGTCGGCCTCGAAGGTCGATTCTTCTCCGGTGACGACGTTCTTGAGTTTGAGCGCTTCGAGTTTTTCTCCGCCGATGATCTCGGTCACGACAGTGTCGGTGATGAAGTTCATCTTGGGGTGTTCTTTCGCCCGCTTTTGCAAAATAGCTCCCGCGCGGAATTCGTTGCGCCGGTGGATGAGCGTGACGGAGGAGGCATAGCGCGTAATGAAGAGTCCTTCTTCAAAGGCGCTGTCGCCGCCGCCGACGATGACGACTTTTTTATCCTTGAAGAACCAGCCGTCGCAGGTGGCGCAGTAGGAGACGCCGCGCCCGGTGAGTTCGACTTCGCCGGGGACGTTGAGATGCACCGGGCTGGCGCCGGTGGCGATGATGACAGTTTCGGCGAAGTAATCGCCGCTGTCGGCTGTGACTTTGTACGGACGTTGGGAAAAATCCACTTCGTGCGCCATGTCAAATTCGACCTTCGCGCCGAAACGCTCCGCCTGTTTTTGGAAGAGTTCGCCCAGTTGGGGCCCGCCCACGCCTTCGGGAAAGCCGGGGTAGTTTTCTATCGTGTGTGTGAGAGCCGCCTGCCCGCCCAATTGCATGCCGGTCAATACCACCGGTTCAAGTTCCGCCCGCGCGGCGTAGAGAGCCGCCGAAAGCCCCGCCGGTCCTGCCCCGAGAATCAATACTTTTACATGTCTGTTGTCTGTCATATTTACCTGTCCAATTTCGATTGTAACCACCTTTGAGACGCCGGTAGTTTCGTTATTATTACGAGTCGGATTGTATCAGATGCTTAACGGAGTCGAAAGCCCGGCAATCAAACAGGAGGGAAGTCATACGCAAAAACCGCCGCCCTGCTTTGACGGAGGCAATATCCCCTGCTATACTCCAATTAGTTCAGTAGTTTAGGTAGTCGTGAATTCCACTGCCGGACTGTAAAACTACCCAACTATCCGACTATCCAACCACCCAACCACCCAACTACCCAAGGAGAACTCCCATGGCTTTCAAACTCACATATTCCACCATGTTCAACCCGCCAGACGCCCTGCATAAAGGCTTCGATAAAGCCGTCGCCAGCCTGAAAAAGAACCTCGGCAGGGAGTACGGGATGATCATTGACGGCCAGGATGTCTTCGCCGACGAAAAGTTCGACGATTTCTCGCCCGTCAACACCGAGTGGAAACTGGCGGTCATGCAAAAGGGCAACGCCTCCCACGCCAAAATGGCGATTGACGCGGCGCGGCGCGCCTTCCCCAAATGGAGCCGCACCCCCTGGCAGACGCGCGTCAAACTCGTCCGCAAGGCGGCGTCCTTGATCGAAAAACGCATCTTCGAACTCGGCGCGGCAATGGCGCTGGAGGTCGGCAAGAACCGCATGGAATCCCTCGGCGACGTGCAGGAGACCGCCGACCTGATGTACTGGCCCGCGCAAATGATGGAGGAGAACAACGGCTTCATCAAACCGATGGGCAAGGATCCGCTAACGGATTTCGACTCGACCAACGTGTCCGTTCTTCGCCCCTACGGCGTGTGGCTGATTATTTCTCCATTCAACTTTCCCTTTGCGTTGACGGGCGGGCCGACCGGCGCGGCGCTCGTGGCTGGAAATACCGTCGTCATCAAGCCCGCCTCCGACACCGCCTGGATCGTGCGCCTGTACGCGGAATGTCTGCGCGACGCGGGAATCCCCGACGGCGTGATGAACTTTGTGACCGGCCCCGGCTCGACTCTTGGCCAGGCTTTGGTGGACAGCCCCGAGATTGACGGCGCGACCTTCACCGGCTCCTTCGACGTCGGCATGAAGATGTATCGCGATTTCGCCAACCGCAGTTATGTGCGCCCGATCGTCCTTGAACTGGGAGGGAAGAATCCCGCCATCGTGTCGCGCAACGCCAATTTGGAAGACGCCGCCACCGGCATCTACCGATCCGCGTTCGGCTTGCAGGGGCAGAAATGCTCCGCCGCCTCCCGCATCCTCGTCGAAGAACCCGTCTATGATGAACTGGTCGCCAAACTTAAAGCGAAAGTGGACGCGCTCGTCATCGGCGACCCGACCGAACGCGCCACCTACATCGGACCCGTCATCAATAAAAATTCATACAACGACTTCAAGAATTTCACCGAGGAGATCAACGGCGCGGGCGGAAAATTCCTGACCGGCGGCAAGGTCAAGAGCGGCGGCATTTTCGACAAGGGGTACTTCTGCGAACCGACTCTCGTCACCGACCTGCCCTTCTCGCATCGCCTGTGGCAGTATGAAATGTTCCTGCCCATCAGCACGATCGGCAAGGTCAAAAACCTCGACGAAGCGATGAAGATCGCCAACGACGTAAACTACGGGCTGACCGCCGGATTCTACGGCTCGCAAAAGGAAACCGCCTGGTTCTTCGACAACATCGAAGCGGGCGTGACCTACGCCAACCGCCCGCAAGGCGCCACCACCGGCGCGTGGCCCGGCTTCCAACCCTTCGGCGGCTGGAAAGGCTCCGGCGCCAGCGGCAAGAACGGCGGCGGTTATTACTACGTCCAGCTGTACATGCACGAGCAGATTCAAACGCTGGTCAAACCGGCGAAGGCGGCTCCGGCAAAGAAGAAGGCGGCAAAGAAAGCCGTCAAGAAGGTTGTAAAGAAAGCGGCAAAAAAAGCGGGGAAGAAAAAGAAGTAACGAGCGACGAGTAACGAGAGAGCCTTCCGGAGTAAGTTCGGGAGGCTTTTTGATTCGGAAAAATTTTAAAATGCGGCAATGTGCTGAAGGTTGAAGCGAAACTCAACCAAAGTCAAGAACTCCGATTCCAGACACAACTCAATCGCCTCGCGGATGCGCTCCATTAAATCGTCCAGCGATTTGGCTTGCGTGTGACAACCCTGCAATTCCGGTACGCTGGCAACGTACCAACCCTCCACATCGCGTTCGATAATGACGTTAAAGTTTTTGGTCATCGGGATGTCCTTTCGTTCTTTGTTTGATTATAAACCAAACGCTTTCGCCCATAGTAAAATATAGCCACCGAACTCCCAAACCCTCATCTTCCTGCGCCGCGTCGGTGGCGGATACATCTTCGTCCACCGTCTGTTGACGGCACGCTTCGCCGAAATGTACGTGGAAACGACAAAATGAGATTTGCAGACAACCATCCACGAATAAGACCCCTCACGAATACTCGAAGACTCGCCCGTCGGCATTCGTTTATTCGTGAATCATTCGTGGACGGTCTTGCCCTCATCTTCCTGCGCCGCGTCGGTGGCGGATACATCTTCGTCCACCGTCTATTGACGGCACGCTTCGCCATAGCGAAAAAATACCCTGATCGTGATCTCAGCGTGATCTGGTCCCTTCGAACCAGAGACTCTTCGCCCCGCTCAGAGCGCTATAGGAGAAATACATGATCGAACACAACTACGCCGAACCCGTATCCAAACTTTTGACAATTGGAAGACCCGGCAACAGTCAGGGATGGCTCGATTACCAGAAAATGGGAATTTCCCGCGCAGACGTTCCAGAATTGATCCGCCTGCTCAAGGATAAAGACCTGCGCTGGATGGAAATCCCCGACGACCTGCTCGAAGAAGAGGATTTAACGGAATGGCACGGGCAAATCCACGCCTGGCGCGCGCTGGCTCAACTCAAAGCGGAGGAAGCCATCCCCGCTTTGCTGGACAACCTGAAAGAAATTGACGAATACGACGACGACTGGTACGGAGAGGACTCCTTTAAAGTATTTCCAATGATCGGACCCGCCGCCATTCCTCCGCTGACGGAATTTTTATCCAACACCGACCATGGAACCTGGGCGCGGGTGGCTGCAAGCGCATCACTCGAAAAGATGGCAGAAAAATATCCTGACACAAAAGGAAGTTGCGTAACCGCCATCCACGCCGCGCTGGAAAAATACGAAGACAACGACCAATCCCTGAACGGCTCCCTGATCTCCGACCTGATGGAAATGGACGCCGCCCGCGAATACCTGGGGTTGATCGAGCAGACGTTCAAATCGGGCAATGTGGACGAATTCATTGAAGGCGATTTTGAGGACATTCAAATCAGGCTGGGGTTAAGGGAAAAGCGCAGTAAACCGCGCTCCACTCCCTTTTTCTTCGAAGGGGGCCGAATGGTCGCGGATAAAAACCATCCGATCATCCGGAATGAAATCGAAAAGATAAAGAAAGATAAGAGAAAACGAAAGCAGGAGAAGAAATCGCGCAAGAGGAATCGGAAAAAGTGAAACGGCGGCGATGCAAAGCGCGGCAACATCATCGCCGGCGACGAGAATGACGCAAAGAATTGATGCCTAGCGCAAGCATTGCTCCGAGATTATCAAACACAATCACATCCGTGATTGCGGCGTGACGCCCCGGCACGAAGGATTGATGGAATTCGTCCGTCGCGGAATACAGGACAGCGAGCGGCCACGCAAGAAAATAATTCCTCTTCGGCAGGGCGCGCAGGTAGGAAAGCGCAAGCAGTCCGTACCCCAAAGCATGCGCCCCCTTCTTGAAGAAATAATCCCAGCCGCCGAAGTCCGGCAATTCATCGGGCGAACGCGAAGAAAACGCAAAGATGACCGCCATCAAGGTCAGGGCGGGAAGCCAACGCGGAAGTTTTTCGAGCAGTTTGAACATGATGTAATTCTAACCGCGCGGCGCGCAAAAACGCGGGCGGGGGAAGTTATTTGTTATAATCCCGTCGAAAATAAAACGAAAGTCATACAACCATCGAATGAAACAAAATTTGAACCGGCGCGATTTTTTGAAACTGGCGGGCCTGGCGCCGCTCGGTCTCATCGCCCCGCCTCTCGTCAAAAAACTCAGCGAATACAATCCCCTGCAAGGCGAACGAAAGAACGCGCTTGTCATACTGTTCGATTCGTTCTCAGCCAGCGACATCAACCTGTACGGTTACGAGCGCGAGACCACGCCCAACCTCTCGCGGCTGGCAAAAAGGGCGGTCGTTTATCACAACCACTACGCGGGGGGAAACTACACGACCCCGGGAACAGCGTCGCTCTTGACAATGGCTCACCCCTGGTCTCACCGCGCATTTCGATTCGGAGCGCGGGTGACGGACGAATACGCGAACAAAAGTGTGTTCCACGCCTTCGACGACTATCACCGCGTGGGTTACACTCACAACCCGCTGGCAAACACCCTGCTGATGCAATTCCAGATGGATATGGATCAATATGTCCCGATGGAAAAACTATTCATCAGCGACGACGGGCTCATCCGCGAGTTATTTTCGAAGGATGAGGACATCGCCACCGTCAGTTGGACGCGCGAGATCAAACGCAGCGAATACGGATATTCGTATTCGTTGCTGCTCTCGCACCTCTACGAAAAATACAAGGATCTGCAACTCGCCAGTTACAAAAGCGCCTACCCAAACGGACTGCCGAACACCAACGGCGGCAATTACTACGTCCTCGAAGAAGGCATAGACTGGCTGAGGGACCAGATCGCCGAATTTCCGCAGCCGTTCTTCGCCTACATTCACTATCACCCGCCGCATTTTCCCTACAAACCCCGCATCGAGTTCAACGATACTTTCACCCGCGATTCGTACAAGCCGCCGGCGAAGCCCGACGATCTGTTCACAGAGGATAACTCCTACGACACCCTGGCAAATGCGCGCGCCCGCTACGACGAATTCATCCTCAACGTGGACAGCGAATTCGGGCGGTTGTTCGACACGCTCGAATCCTCGGGTATGCTCGAAAACACCTGGGTGGCGCTGACCTCCGATCACGGCGAGATGCAGGAGCGCGGCATCTCCGGGCATGTGACGCCGACGTTGTACCAGCCCATCGTGCGCGTGCCGTTGATGATCTTCGAACCGGGAAAAGCAACCGGCTCCGAAGTCCATGAGCCGACCAGCGCAGTGGACCTGATGACCACATTGCTTTATCTGACGGGGCATGAAATTCCGGAATGGTCGGAAGGCAACATCCTGCCGCCCTATGCTGATGGAGCGCCGAAACGGTCGAATTTGGTCTACACAGTCCAGGCGCGGCGCAACAATGTGGAACTTCCGCTCACCGAGGCGACGATCAGCCAGGTGGTGGATAATTTCAAATTGATCTACTACATCGGCTACCCGGAATTGGAGGGACTCGGCGAAAAGATTCAACTTTTCGACATCCAGTCCGACCCGGAGGAAATGAACGACCTTTCGGTCGCAAAGCGGGAGACCGCCTCCGAATTGCTTGATCTCTTGAAGATTAAGTTAAATGAAGTAAATCGTCCCTACCAATCCGGTTAACGCGGCGTTTGTTATAATCCCGGCGCAAAAATGACAAAGAAAGAAAAGAGGAAAGTATGTATATAGACCCTGGTTCAGGCGGAATGTTGTTCCAAATCCTCGCCGTTGCCTTCGGCGTGATCTCCGGCGCGGCGCTGATGTTCTCCAGCAAGATCAAGATGACCATAGCAAAGTGGCGACGCGCCATGCGCAAAGAGGAAAACGCGGGTACTGAAGAAAACAAATGAGCAAGGTGAAGCGACTGTCGCCTTCTTTATCATAAACACATGCGAACCCTCATCATCGGTCTCGACGCATTCGACCCGACATTCTTCGAAAAACTTCACTCGCAAGGCAAGACGCCCAACCTGGGCAAACTGCTCGAGGCGGGCGGCTATTCGCGCCTTCGCGTTTCTGACCCGCCGCAGAGCGAAGTCTCCTGGACGAGCATCGCCACCGGAATGAATCCCGGCGGTCACGGCATGTTCGACTTCGTGCATCGCAACCCGGCAAATTACAGTTTACAGGTTTCGCTGCTTCCCACGCAAAAGAACCTGCTCGGCTTGCAGTTCGTGCCGCCGTATAACGCGCGCACAATTTTCGACGAAGCGGTCGAAGACGGCTACCCGGCCACAACCTTATGGTGGCCCGCCACCTTCCCCGCCAAACAGGCTTCGCCGGTGCAAACCATCCCCGGGCTCGGCGCCCCGGATATTCTGGGGCGGCTCGGCGTCGGCACATTTTTCTCAATAGACGACCTTCCCGCCGACCCCGAACGAAAAACCGCCGTCCGCAAACTGGCGAAAAAAGGTTCAAAATACACAGGCGCGCTCGAAGGTCCCGCAAAAAAAAACGGGACGATCAATATTGATTTCGAACTGGAGATCGGCGACGAAACAGCCGTCTTGCAATTGGCAAAACAAAAAGCGTCCTTCAAACCCGGCGAATGGAGCGCGATCTTCGAACTGCCGTTCTCCGTCGGCTTCGGCATGACCGTCAAAGCCGTCAGCCGCGCCATCCTCACCAATCTCAACCCCGTCTCGATCTATTTCCTCCCGCTTCAACTTCATCCGCTCGCATCGCCCTGGCCCTACGCCACGCCGAAGAACTTCATACAAGAGCAGTGGAAGAAAAACGGTCCCTTTCTCACCCTCGGCTGGCCCCAGGACACCACCGCGCTCAACGAAGGCTTGATCAACGACGATCAGTTCCTCAAACTGTGCGAAATGATAGACGAAGAACGCGAGCGCGTCCTGAATCACTCGCTCGATTCCTTCGACGAAGGTTTGCTTGCCTGCGTCTTCGACAGCCTCGACCGCGTCCAGCACATGTTTTTCAAGGGGCGCGAAGACATCATCGAAGCCTGGTACATCCGCCTCGACGCGCTGGTCGGGCGAATCGCCGGACGCGCCGCGCGCAAAAAACAAACGCGCATCCTGGTCGTCTCCGATCATGGATTTGGACGATTCGATTACAAAGTCCACTTGAACAAATGGTTGAGCGAGCGCGGTTATTTGAAGACGAAAGACAGCGGCTCTTTCGACCTTCGGGCGGTGGACTGGACCCAGACTCAAGCCTACGCTTTGGGTTTGAACAGCCTCTATCTCAACGCTGCCGGGCGCGAGGGACAGGGCATCGTCGCCGAAAACAACGCGGCGCAGACTCTCGCCAAACTCAAGGATGACCTCCTGCAATGGAAGGGACCCGACGGCGGAGGGGTCGTGCAATCGGCGTTGATTCGCTCCGAAGCGTTCCAGGGCCCGCTCGCGGCGTACGGTCCCGATATCTTCGTCGGCTATCGCCCACCCTATCGGGGGTCGGCCGAGACCGGCCTGGGTCAGTGGCGAAGCGAAGAAATCCAAAAGAACGAAGAGCATTGGGAGGCGGATCACTGCTTCGACTCGCGAGCCGTCCCGGGCGTTTTATTCTCCAATGACCCGCTGACAAATTTTCCATCGCCCTCCTATCGCGACATTCCGGCGCTGACCATCGGCAGGGATTTGAAAACGCAAGCCTCGGCGCCGCCCCCAAAATACAGCGACGAAGACCAGGAAGAAATTGAAAAGAGGTTAAAGGACCTTGGCTATCTTTAGCAGATTCTATTCGCGGCAGGGATTGTGGTCGCTCTTTCTCGTCACAGCCCTCCCGCTTCACATCTGGACCTTCTTCCTCGCGTTTCGGGATTTCGACTGGGTCACCGAACGAACCAATTCATGGGACGCAGTCGGCGTGGTCGCATACGGCTTGACCTTTACGCTGGTCGAATGTTCGATCGTTTTCATCGTCGCGGCTTTGCTCGGCTTGCTGGTTTCGCCTAAATGGAGCGAAAAGAAACGCATTGCGGTGATGGGCGTTCTGGCGATTGTCCTGGCGTTGTGGTCCATGTTCAATCAGATCTATTTTCTGCGCGAGACAAAATTACCCGCGCAGTTCGTCGGTTTTTACGCCGCCACCGGGCGCCCGCTGCTGGCTTTATATGCAACCGCGCTGATATTTGCCAGCCTCTCCGCGGCGTTGCCTGCTTACGGCATCCTCCGCTCGGACAAAGTGGAAAAAGCCGTCACGGAGGGATTCGAACGCCTTTCCGTGTTGATGATCCTCTATCTGGTCTTCGACGCCGCCGCGTTGGTCATCCTCGTTATTCGTAACATCTGAAACCGCACATGCCGAACAAGTTAAGCCGCCGTGATTTTCTGAAACTGGCGGGGCTCGCATCGTTGGGGGCGATCATCCCGCCCTCGGCGGGACTCGCGGCAAACCTCCTGCAAAACGACAAAAAGAATGTATTGATCGTCGTTTTCGACGCGCTGTCTGCTAGGAATATCTCCCTGCACGGCTACGCCCGCGACACCATGCCAAACCTCGCCCGCCTCGCCGGGCGCGCGACCGTTTATCACAATCACTACGCCGCCGGAAATTACACAACCCCCGCCACCGCCTCGCTGTTGACCGGAACCCTGCCCTGGACGCACCGCGCGCTTCGCTTTGGAAACCGGGTGAAGCCGGAACTTGCCGAACAAAACATCTTCCGCGCCTTCGACGACTATCATCGCTTCGGCTATTCCCACAACATGCTGGCGGACATCTTTCTCAAACAGTTTGCCGAAAATATCGAAGGATACATTCCGCAGGAGCGATACCTGCTGGTCAACGACGGCGTCATTCAGAATACGTTCGAAAAAGACGCCGACATAGCCACTGTCGCATGGGCGCGGGAGATCAAACGGCAGGAAGGTTTTTCCTATTCGCTGTTTCTTCCTTACATTTACGAAAAACGCAAGGAAAGCCTGATCAAAGACGCAGGCAGGGAATATCCGTACGGACTGCCCGCCGTCAACCTCGATAACTATTACGTTTTCGAAGACTGCATCCGCTCGCTGACCAAGCAGGCGATCGAAGTCCCGACTCCGTTTTTTGGATATTTGCATTTCTTCCCGCCCCACTTCCCCTACAAACCGCGCCGGGAATTCGCGGGCGCATTCGAAGGCGACTTCTTTCAGGCAGTATCCAAGCCGGACGACATTTTCACGGAAGGCGACTCTCCCGAAAAACTGGGCAAATGGCGCAGATATTACGACGAGTTTATCCTGAATGTGGACTACGAGTTCGGGCGTTTATTCGATGCGCTCGAATCGTCCGGCGTCCTCGACGATACCTGGCTGGTCTTCACGGCCGATCACGGCGAAATGTTCGAGCGCGGGATTCAGGGTCACACCACTGCCACGCTCTACCAGCCCATCGTCCGCGTCCCCCTGTTGATCTTCGAACCCGGGAATCAAACCCGGCGGGACGTTTATACCCCGACCAGCGCAATTGACCTGATGCCCACCCTTCTCCACCTGACCGGTCACGAGATTCCCGCCTGGTCGGAGGGAACCGTCCTCGCCCCCTTCGGGGAATCGTCCCCCGGCGGAGTCTTTACCGTACAGGCGCGGAACGACCCGGCGCTGCCCCTCGTCACAGCAAGCGTGGCGCTCGTCATGGACAATTACAAACTCGTCTACTACACCGGCTACAAAGAACTCGGCGCGGATACGGAGCGCGCCCTGCTCTTCGACATCTCAGCGGACCCGGAGGAGTTGAATGAATTGTCCCGGACAAAAAGGGAAACCGCTTCCGAGATGATGAACATCGTCAGGCAGCGGCTGGATCAGGCGAACGAGCCGTATTTGTAGGTCGGATTGGCAATCCGACCTACGTTCTTTGGCGATAAAATTGATCCTGCGGCACGTCCGCCATCGCCTGCACATTCAAGGGGGCGCTCAAAAAGGCGGCGACCTTCGCCGCATATTCAGCGGGCGCTTTCAACATCTCGTTATAACGGACAAACAGTACATCCATTTTGGGTTGCGACCCCAGCCACGCCTTGACCTTGGCAAGGTGCTTCCCATAGAGTTCGGCGAACTTCCCATCCTCGGCGGGATTCCCCGGCTTGCCGCGCCGCTCCAGCATCTTACGCTGCGAGGCGAGGACCTCCATCATCTCGCGTTCCATAAAGACGATCTTATACTCGTACCCGGCGGGCAAATGCTCCAGCAGGGCGGAGATGACCTTGACAACTTTCCCTTGCGCCTCCCCCATCCAGGCGGAATCGCCCTCCTTCAATTGTTTGACGCGCTCGAACTCGTAATAACCCTGCTGGTTATCGTCGTCCGCAGTCCGGATGTTATCCGTCACAATCTCCAGCCCGCCCGCCTCGAGCATCTTCATCATCATCGAAGTCCCCGAACGCGGCAAGCCGGAGACGATGTAGATCGGTTTGGTTTCTGTCATTGATTGAACCTTCTTCGTTGGAATATGCGGGGATGATACACGCAAAATGGGGATTTGGAAATGAGACGCTGCGAGGTAGTTGACAGTTGACCGGCGATTAATTCCCAGCCTGCGTATTGTCAGTTATAATGCGCCGACAATCAGACAGCCTCCGCTCTATAAGGAAGATTTTCAGGCGGTAATCAGATACTTTAACATCTGGGATGTTTGCAACAGGGTCGAAGCCTGCAAATCTATCAATGTGTCGTTTCTTTGCGTCCACAGAATTTCACAATGATTTTGGAGGGCAGTATGAAGTATTTGATAATCTTTTCGATAGGACCCGTACAGGAGTTCATTGCTGCTGCACGTCGCAGCCGAGACCTGTGGTACGGTTCGTGGATGTTGAGCGAATTATCAAAAGCGGCGGCAAAGGCAATTCATGATTTGCCGATTTCGGGGGAACTTATGGGAGCATTCAAATTCTGTAGAATCAAGCAGCCAACGGCAAGGCATCCCATTGGCGGCTAATCCAGGCGGCTCGAGCCTTGGCAACCATGGTAGCGCCCTCCTTTGTCCAGCGCGCGCCGGGACGT
>CAADGT010000174.1 GCA_900696595.1 uncultured Chloroflexota bacterium | reverse complement strand
TTACACTCTTAAAATCAGGACGCGGACGAGCGCGAAAAACGCGGATTCAAGGCGTCTTTTCGGATGTTTTGTCAAAAAAATCTGCGTTCATCCGCGTTTTCCGCGTCCTAAAAACAAAGTGTAAGGTCATCAAGGCTGAGGTTGAGTCGAGCTATGAAATCACTTTTTCTTGCTCGAGGTTTTGTTTCCCTTCGCCACCCTGCGATACGGCGGCATATTGATCGCCGCCACCCGGCATTTTTCGGGGTCGAGCAGTTTGTTCCATAGGTTCGGGTAACTGAGGGCAAACGATTCGGGGCGCAGGGTGGACGTGATGACTGTCGGCAGGTGCGCGTTGTAGCGATAGTTCAGCACGCTGTAAAGTTTATCCTCCGCCCAGACCGATGCCGCGCCGCCTTCTTTTAAGTCGTCGAGAATCAAAAGCGGCGTGGTGCGGATCTCATGGAAGCGGCGGTCGAACGAGACATCCGAATTTTTGCCGAAGGTCTGGCGCAGATAATCGAGCAGGGATGTCACTTCGACGAGCAAAGCCTGCCCGCCCAGTCCGATGCGATAGTTGCCGATCGCCGCCGCGAGATGGGTCTTGCCGCTGAACGATTGACCGAGGAAAACCAGCCAGCCTTCGGGTTTTTCGGCAAACTCCACCGCCGCGTTATGCGCGTCGTGCAGAGTCTTCACGTCGTCCTTCGTGATCTTGATGCGCGTGATCTCCCTGTCCTTGACCTTGTTGCCGAATTTATCGGTCTTTTCGGTCGTGGTCGTGGTCACGGCTTCCGTCCCAACTTCATCGTCGCGCGGGTGGAAGGTCTTGAAGGTCATCGCCTTCATCTCAGGAAGAGTCAGCATCGAGATGCCGGGGTTGCTCGTCTCTTCAGGACGGCGGTAATCGGGCGCGAGAATCTTGAGGTGCGTTACAAAGCCTTCATCCTGCAAACGCGAGCGGATGCGCCCTTCGATCTCATCCAGCATCAAATTCGTGGTGATGACCGTCGGCAGTTTGTTGATGTAACGATAGTTGATGATCTGGAACAATTTTTCCTGCGCCCAGGCCGTGGCGTTCTGCGTGCCGAAGTCGTCCAAAATCAACAAACCCGCGTTGCGGATTTCTTCAAAGCGCTGCTCGAAGGTGGTTTCAGGATCGTCGTAGGCGAAGCGTAAAGAATCCAATAAATCCGGCACGGTGATGAACAGGGTCGGCATTCCATTGGACACGGCAAAATTTGCAATCGCCGCCGCAAGATGGGTCTTGCCGCATCCATAGCCGCCTTCCAGCAAAAGCCAGCCCTTTGGATTTCTGGCAAAGTCTTCGCCCGCTTCGAACGCAGTCCGCAAATTATCGCGCTCTTGCAAAGACATAAACTTCGCCTTCTCGTTCCCCGTCGGGCTGAAATTCTCGAAGGTCAAATGACTCAGCCGGCTCAAATTGCTCAACGCAAACAAACGCGAGCGCGCCGCCTCCGCCACATCCTTTGCGCGGCAGATGCAGGTCTCCAATTTTCCAAACTGCGGGTCGCCCACCGGCACGTCGTAACGCACATACCCCGCGCCGCCGCAATGCGGGCAGTTCGGGTCGCCGAGCGGTCTCACCCGGTTAATCGCGTTTGAAGAATTCGGAGACCTCGCCTTCGGTGTATCGTTTGGCATCCGTGACAGAGTCTTTTGAATCTCTTCTTTCATCTTTTCCGTTTTCCTTCCAGCGCCGCAAAATCGCCTCGATGTATTTCCAATTGCGCACGTTGCGGCTGACGGCGATCTCGAACGCCTCTTCGAACCAAGCCGCCGGGTAAAGCGCTTCGGCTTCCTTCAACATATCTGAAAGCAATGGAGTCAACGCGCCGATGTTCTCTTCATACAACTTGAACGCATTCGATTTGTTGGGGATGTACGCCCGCATCGCATCGCGCCATTGACCTTTGATAAACGCCTCGGCGGATAATCTTCCGCGCGGCGAGTTTAGGAAATAAAAAACGCCCGCTTCATTCTCCGCTCGAAGCAGGGTGCCCCTCTCGACGGCTTTTCCCAGCCCGCGCCGAATCTCCTCCATCCCCAAGCCCAAAGCATTCTCCTCGAAATCGTCCTCGCGCATCGCGCGGAAATTCCCCTCCATGCGTTCGATGCGCCAGAGAGCGTACAACGTCGCCTTCAATTCGGCGATGTCTTCGATGCCGTTCATCAACCCCAAAAACGAATCGGGGATCTGCGTGAAGGTCTCAGAGGAGGTGAAGCCGGGGAAGGGAAGCATGGGATATGTTGTCATTGCGAGCGAAGCGAAGCAATCCCCTGGTATACGGCGAGATTGCTTCGTCGGGAAGAGCGCCACTCGCAATGACGATAACCTACTCGTTCGGTCGAAACACCTTCGTCGCCGCGTTCTCGAACTTTGCCAGCGCGCCGCGGAAGATCAACTCGATCTCGCCGACGGGACCGTTGCGATGCTTCGAGACGATAATCTGCGCGATGTTGTGCTTGTCGGTGTCCTTCTCGTATTGATCGGGGCGGTAGATAAACATGACGATGTCGGCATCCTGCTCTAAAGATCCCGACTCCCTCAAATCCGAAAGGACGGGGCGTTTATCCGTTCGTTGCTCGACGGCGCGGCTCAACTGCGCGGCGGCGAGGACAGGGACGTTCAACTCGCGCGCCAGCACTTTGAGATTGCGCGAGATCTGCGAGACCTCCTGCACGCGGTTGTCGTTGCGCGTGTCGCCGCTCATCAATTGCAGGTAATCCACGATGACCAGGTCGAGTCCATACTCCATGTGCAGGCGGCGGCACTTCGTCCGCAATTGCAGGGGGGTGATGGCGGGCGTGTCGTCGAGGAAGATGTGCGTGTCGGAGAAGACTTCGATGGCGTGGGTGAACAGGGGCCATTCGTTTTCGAGCAGTTTGCCAGTTCGCAATCGCTGTGAGTCAATGCCGGTCTCCTGCGCGATAAGACGCTGGACAACCTGCTCGTTCGACATTTCGAGTGAAAAAATGGCGACGTGTTTTTTGTGAGTCAGCCCGGCGTTCTTGGCGACCGAAAGCAGGAATCCTGTTTTTCCCTGACCCGGCCTGCCCGCAATGATGAGCAGATCCGAAGGCTGCAACCCATTCAGTAATTTATCGAGGTCGTAGAAACCGGTTGGGACGCCGTGAAAATCCTCGGGGCGTTTCGAGAGGTCGTCAATGCGGTCGTAGTAGGAGGAGAGAACCGTCCGGATGGATTGCAAGTCGTGCTTGTTGCGCCGCTCGCTGACGCCGAAGACGGCTTTCTCCGCCTCGCCCATCACGTTGTCAATCGCGTCGCCTTTATAAGCCAGGGATGCGATCTGTTTCGCGGCCTGGATCATTCGGCGTCGCAGGGAGTTTTCCTCCACGATACGCCCATAGGATTCAGCGTTGAGCGAGGTCGGCACCTGGTTGATGAGCGAGGTCAGATAAGCCGAGCCGCCGATCTCGTTCAGTTGACCGGCGCGCTCCAAATCTTCGGAGAGGGTCAACAGGTCTATCGGCGTGCGCGATTCGTGCAGGCGGATGAACGCTTCCCAGATCCAGCGGTTGCGATGGATGTAGAAATCGTCCGGCGAGAGAAATTGGGCGATGTCGTAATAGACTTCGGGGTTAATCAAGACCGCCCCTACGACGGCTTCTTCGGCTTCCCGGCTGTGCGGTACGCTTGGGCTGGAGGGGGCGGTTGATTCTTCGGGGTAGATATCGGTCATGAGGGGCGGATCAGGTCTGGGCGGGGGGCGAGTCGGGCTTATCCTTGTTGGGGTCGTCTATATCCAATTTTTCGATGAAGTCTTTGAAAACGGAAAGCCTGTCGCTGGCATCTTCACTTAAGGGAGGGGCGGAAGTTTTCTTCGCGGGGACGCCGGTTTCCGGTATGTCGCGGTCCGGTTCGATCGCCGCAATATCCATGACGGAGGGGTTGACGAGGATGGGGACATGCGAACGCGCGGCGATGGCGATGGCGTCGGACGAGCGCGCGTCTATGTGCATTTCGCGCCCGCCGGCTTCGAGGACGATGTTGCCATAATAAATCTCGTCCTGCAATTTGACGATTTCCACGCGCATAACGCGGGCATTGAAGGCTTTAAAAACATTTTTGAGCAGGTCGTGAGTCAAGGGGCGCACCATTTCCACTTCCTGTAACGCGACGGTGATCGCCTCCGCTTCGTACGGGCCGACCCAGATGGTGAGGTATCTTTCTGCGTCAACCTGTCTCAGCACGACCACGCGCTGCGGCGCCATTAAATGCACGCGGATGCTGTCTATCACGACCTCTATCATTCCAGTCATAGGGGGAACTCCGTGCGCTTATTGTAGCATAAAGGCTGAGGGGTGAGCGCGGTTTTTTTGACAATTTTGACAATGGACGATGGACGATGGACGATGGACGATGGTCCATGGTCTGCGCCTCAGATTCCATTTGCAATAATGGGGAAACGCGGCTATAATCCGCGTCGCTCAATCGGGGCGTGGCGCAGCCCGGCTAGCGCACTTGCATGGGGTGCAAGGGGTCGGAGGTTCAAATCCTCTCGCCCCGACTGAATATCTGAGGAGGCGGGTTGGTTTGCGGTCGGAAGTTCCCCATCGAGGGACTGGCGCAAACCCTCTCGCCCCGACTGAATATCTGAGGAGGCGGGTTGGTTTGCGGTCGGAAGTTCCCCATCGAGGGACTGGCGCAAATCCTCTCGCCCCAACTGATTGTGAACGAAAACCGTCCTTGCCGGGGACGGTTTTGTTTTTATATATCATGGGATCAAACGAACCGATCTACCCTTCTCCCAGAATAAATTCACATTCCATCGCCAGCCTTGCGCTTGGGATTCTGACTCTCCTCGCCTTTTGCGGCGGGATGATGCCCGTGCCGTTTTCGGGATTCGTATGCCTGCCCGTCAGTTTCCTTTTTGGATTTCTGTCCCTGATCTATGGGGCGACCTCGCTGAATACGATCCGAAAGAACGGCGAAACGGGCAAGCCGATGGCATGGGCGGGAATCCTGATGGGCGGGCTTGTTTTCCTATGTATGATCTGCGCAATCATCGCCATCCTCATGTTGTTCTTCTTTGCGCCCGATACAGTCCAGCCGATCATCGAAGGTTATTCCGTGTAGTCGGCGTTCTCCAACGCCGAGACGCGAAATTTCAACGGGACACGTTAGAGAACGTATCCTGCGCAACGGTATGCGATGCGCTTGCAAAAGGATACCATCCCGGTTATGCTTGCGCGCGGGAGTGGTTAGGTCCCGGTGGGCTTCCTGGTCTTCAAAACCTGTGGCGGGCCGCGTTGCGGGTCGCGGTGGGTTCGACTCCCATCCACTCCCGTCAATTCAACAGGGCGACCCTTCACTTGCACAACGGGTCGTCCCTACGTTTTACATCTTTGGAGTGATGAATGTCCTTCCCCGAACCTGAAATTTTGAATCAACTCGTCGCGCGCGTCCTGCGCGTCGAAGATGTGACCAGCCTAAATCCCCAACAGGGCGGCCCGCACGGATTCTTGACGCGCTACCGCGGCCGTTTATTGGATGAAGACTCCGCCTCCGCCTACGACGTTTTGGCCGGGTCGCTGGACCCGTACCGAATCTCCCCGTATTTTCGCCTCGAAGACGGCAGGCATGTCATATACCTCGCGCCCAGGCAAGCGGATGCCAGACCCGAAAAAGTCTCCACCAATATCATTCTCTTCATCCTGACCGTCCTGAGCGTGATGATGGCGGGCGCGCAGGTTGAGGGACCCATCCCGCAGGATTTTCTGGGTCAATTGCTGTTGATCGCGCGGAACATCTTCAGCGGCTGGCCCTTTGCGCTCAGCCTGCTGGGAATTTTGCTGGCGCATGAACTCGGTCATTACTTTATGAGCCGCTATCATAAAACCCCCGCCACCCTGCCGTATTTCATCCCCTTCCCTTTCAGCCCGCTTGGGACGATGGGCGCGGCGATCCTGATGCGCGGCGCGCCGAAGAACAAACGCATCCTGTTCGACATCGGCGTGGCGGGACCGATCGCGGGGTTGATCGTGGCGATCCCGGTTTTGCTCTACGGGTTGTCGCTCTCGACTTTGGGAACCATCGAACCGAATCCAAACGGCTTTCTCGAAGGCAACTCGCTGATTTATCTGCTCTCCAAATTCATCGTCTTCGGTCAGTTGTTGCCCGCGCCCGCCGCGCCGCAGGGGATTCTTTACTGGCTTCAATACTTTTTCACCGGTCGCCCGATTCCCTTCGGCGGCTTGGACGTGTTCATTCATAACGTGGCGTTCGCAGGCTGGGCGGGGATTCTCGTCACCGCGCTCAACCTCATCCCGGCCGGGACGCTGGACGGCGGGCACGTCGTCTATGCCCTGTTCGGCGAGAAAGCGAAAAAGGCGTTTCCTTTTATTGTAGGTCTCCTGCTTGCCCTCGGAATCTTCTGGAGCGGGTGGTGGCTGTGGGCGGCTCTGCTCTTCTGGCTCGGGCGCGTCAACGCCCAGCCGATGGATCAGATCACCGAACTGGACCCAAAACGAAAAGCGGTCGCTTATGCGATGATCGTTGTTTTCATTCTCGCGTTCACGCCCGTGCCGTTCATGTTGCTGGCGCAATAGCGTGGGGCGCGTTCGCATACGCGCCCGTTGGCGTAAGAGAGCGCCAACTACGCATTATTTTTCCAATGAAAAAAATATTCCCCTTCTTCATCATCCTATCCATCTTTATCTCCGCCTGCGGAACGGGAACAACGACCCCGGTTGCGGTTGATTCCGAAACGCCCGAACCCGCGACGGGGACGGAACCCGCTCTCAGCGCAGAACCAACTCCCGAAGCGGCGCCCCGGCTCGGGGTCAGCGAAGAAGCGTTGAACGGGTTGGAGATCACGGTCTGGACTCCGTGGTACGGCGTGGAGCAGAGTCTGTTCGAGACCTTCGTCAAGGAATTCAATGAAAGCAACGAGTGGGGCATCAAAGTCGCGGCGCAGAGTCAGGTCAATTTTACGAATCTTTATGAAGCGACGACCGCCGCGCTGCCGACCACAGGCAAGCCGGATGTGGTCATTGCGCTGCCCGAACACGCGCAGGCATGGTTTGCCGAAGGCGTGACAAGCGATTTGACGGAATACGCAGACGACCCATTGTATGGAATCAATGCGGAGGACATTCCGTATGTGATTTGGAGTCAGGATATTTCAGGAAACGTCCGCGTGGCTCTTCCGGCGCAGCGCGCGGCGCAGGTGATGCTGTGGAATAAAACATGGGCGGAGGATTTGAATATCAAGGATGCGCCCGAAGCGGCGGAAGATTTTCGGACACAATCCTGCCGCGCGCATGACTCGATGAAGAAGGATGAATTGGCGGAAAACGATGCGACCGGCGGCTGGCTGGTGAATACCGCGCCCATGACGGCCTACTCGTGGCTGTTGGCGTTCGACGGCGGCGTGTTGGAAGGCGGCAATTATCGCTTCCTCACGCCGGAAAACATTGAAGCGTTCAAATTTCTGCGCGAACTCGCCGAGTCCAACTGTTCGTGGCAGGGGTCTGCAAATGCGGTTGAATCTTTTGCCAAACGCGAGGCGTTGTTTATCACTGTCAGTTTGAACGAACTGCCCGATGTGACGCGCGCATTTGCAAGCCTTGATAATCGCGACGAGTGGATCGTCCTGCCCTTCCCCGGCGCGAGCGGCGGGGTGATCGCGGTCTACGGTTCGTCGTATGTGATGTTGAAATCAACAGATGAAGAACAATTGGCGGCCTGGCTCTTTATGCGCTGGCTTCTGGAGGATGAACAGGACGCCCGCTGGGTGGAGGCGACGCACAACTTTCCGCTGCGCGACTCGACCCTGAGCCTGCTCGGCGACTACGAGAAGACTCATCCCCAGTGGCGGCAGGCGGTGGATTTGATTCCGCGCGGAGAATTGCAACCGCAGGCCGGTTCGTGGCGTACAATAAAAATAATGTTGGGCGACGGGTTCGACCACATGTATCGCGTCAATGTTTCGAGCGGGCAGGTGGCGGCGATCCTCGCGCAGATGGAATCCACGGCGAAGGATTTGAGTAAATGACAACATCCGATTACAAGGCGAGGCAGGTGCGGGCGAAAACCCGCGAAGTGTTCGAGTACGATCACGACGATTCCAAGCCGGGGAAACCGTTGCACATCCTCATCCCCGGCGGGTTGATCGCGCTGGCAGTGTTGGGGCTGATCATATTCATCGCCTACCTGACCTGGTTCGAGGGCAATCTCGCGGAATCAACCGGTACGTTCCTCTGCCTGTTGCTCGCGCCGTTCTATGTGGGCGGCGTCTTCCTTTTCAGTTACGGCTACGAGCTGTACAACATCCCGCGCGCCATCCGTTTGACGGCGATCATTGTCTTCGTCACTCTGGCGGCGGTGGTGATTGTGGCTGTGTTGTTCTTCCTGCTCGGAAATATGAAAGATGGAGGCTCGGGTTCTTCTTCGTCGGGGAAATCCTCTTCTTCGCGTTCCACATCGAGTTCGTCAAAAGGCGCTTCCTCTAAAGGCATGTTCGGCGGCGCGCTCGCGGGCGGACTCTCGCAAAAGTCTTCGAGTTCCTCCGGCGGTTCTTTGTCATCGTCGGGCGGGCATTACCATTCCGGTGGTCCCGTCTTCATCGGCGGGGGCGGCGGGACTCGCGTAGAAACCCGCGAGGTGACAAAGGAAGTCGTTAAAGAAGTCCCAAAAGAGCCGATGCCAATCACCTGCCCGTTTTGCAATCGTTCCTATATTCCCGTTGACTTTCATTACGTCTGCCCTGGTTGCGGCGCGGCGACGCCGAAGGATTTGATCGAGAAGTCGCAGTTGCCGGAGGAATAAAATCAGTGCTTCACGAAATGGTTTCGTGGCGCCCACGATTACACTTTTCCAAATTAATCGAGCAATCAAGCTGGCTTCGATCAGCCAAAACCTAACCTCGAAGACACAGAGACACTGAGAAAAAATCGCTTAAAACTCCGTGACTCGGTGTCTCCGTGTTTCAAAGCGGAT
>CAADGT010000173.1 GCA_900696595.1 uncultured Chloroflexota bacterium | reverse complement strand
TCTGGCGGCGTGAAAGTAGTTGTGGACGAAGTCTCGATGGACTACCTGCGCGAAGCCACGGTGGATTTTATCAACGACCCCATACACGGCGCGGGCTTTGCAGTGAATAGCCCCCACTCGAAAAGCCACGGTCACGGCGAAGGCGGATGCGGATGCGGTTCAAACGGAGGCGGGTGCGGGTGCGGCGGCGGCTCGTGCGGCTGCCAAAACTGACGCGACTCATTTCAAATCAAAAGGGTGTATTTCATTTCAGTTGAAAACGTCCTGTTCGCGAAAACCTTCGGGGCGTTTTTCTTCAAATTGTTTGAAACGCTCCCAATCGGACGCGCTCGCTTTACACATGAGTAAAGACAGGCTTCGCGCCTGTCTTTTTTTATCACAAGCGAACTTTGCCGCGCGCGACAGGCGCGAGATATTGCATGTCACCTGCCCCGCAGGAATGAGATCAACGCCCCAAACGCGCCGATGAAACCGAAACCGATGATGAGCAAACCGGCGGGAACCCGGCTCGAGGAATCAGGGTTTGGAAGGAAAGTGGGGACGACAAACTCCGGCGGCGGCGTGAAAGTCGGAAGGCGGGTCGGGGTCACGGGTTCGATGAAGGCGGCGGCAAGAGTCGGGTCAATCGTCGGCGTGGAGAGAGGCGTTGGCGTGCTGGGGGCAGGGACAACAGGGAGCCGTCCCGTCTTGATGATGGTCACATAAGGACCGTACACCCACGCGACCGAATCAGGCACTCCCGGATAATAAACCTGTATCCAGTCCTCGTCCTCCGAGATCCCCAGTGCGGGAACCTCCTGCCCGAGAAGGAGAACGCCGACAGACGGATAGAGATAAGAACTCGGTCCAGCGTAAACGTTGACGATCTCAAGGTCGAGGTTGACGCGCACAATCATGCCCGTCTCCGTTCCGGTCACGGTGGGAACTGAGCCTGTGGGTTGTTGCGCAACAGCCAAATCTTGCGCGGGCGAAAAGAAGAGCGACAGCGCTCCCGCGCAAACAGCAAGCAAAAACGCAACGGGGCGTTTTCCAAAACCGGGCATATGGCTGTTCTCACCTGCGGACAGACGAGAGAAGAAAACCGATCGCCCCCAACACCACAAAGGCTATAATGATGGACGCCCAGGGAAACGACATTGAAAACCGTCCAGACTCTTCAAACCGAATCGGTTCACGAGTTGGACCCGGCGTATATGTAGGCAGGCGCGTCGCAGTCGGCTGAATGACAAACTGCGCCTCAAGCGTCGGGTCAATGGTGGATGTGGCGGGCGGAATCGGAGTCGGTGGCGGCGCAATGACCCGGAGCGTGACGCCAGGGGGAGAAACCGCGACCAACGGCGAATATACCCAGCCCCTGCCCCCGGGCGCGGAAGGAAACTCGATCTGAATCCAATCCCCTCCCTGCGAACGCCCGAATGCGGGGACGGTCGAACCCGTCGGCAAGACGCCTACAATCGGGTAAATCGTCGAACTTGGGCCAAGCCGCACATTGATCTGCGGCTCGGTGGTGATGACGGTGACGAATAAATCGGCTTGAGCGGGAGGGGTATCCGTCGGCTGTTGAGCCAGCGCCGGGCGCGGGGACGAGGCGGGGGACAATCCGCATAGAAGGACAATGATCGTAAAAATCAATGCAAGGGGAAACTTGAATCGGGTCATTTCGTTAAATTTCCGAAAGGAGAATCGCAAAGGCGATTATAATCGAGTTATGGAGAGGAAACTTTTTCACGGAAAGATCGCGCCGGCGGATATTGCCCAGGCATTATTGGCGGAATTCAACCAGGGCAACATGCGCGCGCAGACGCTCGGCCATAGCGACCGGATGGTGGTGCAACTGGGGACCCGCCCCGACGCCATGTCCGGCGGGCAGACGGCGCTAACCATCACCATTCAATCCATCGAAGACGAAGGCATCATGGTCGAACTGGGCCAACAAGCCTGGCTTGGCGTCGCGGCAAGCCTGGGAGTGAGCGCGCTTGCCGCCATCAAAAACCCATTTAGCCTGTTGGGACGGTTGGACGACATCGCCCAGGATATCGAAAACCTGCAAATCAAAGAAAAGGTTTGGGCGGCGATATCGCAGGCGGCTCGCGCGGCGGGGGCCTCGGCTGAACTTTCGGAAAACCTGAAACGCACGACCTGTGAATATTGCCATACCGCCAACCGGGTCGGCGACCCATCCTGCACTGCCTGCGGAGCCCCGCTGGGAACGGCTCAGCCGAAAACCTGCCCGCATTGCGGATATGTGGTCAAGCAGAGCGCGCGCGCCTGTCCCAACTGCAACCGCCCCTTTTTTTAAAAAAATGAACCTTCGCGAACTCGAAGCGCGTTTACAAAACCTGATCGAGGTGGATTTGCTCAGAGTCCTGCCGGGCAAGATGGTGGAAGACGTAATTGTACAGAAACTCGCCGCCGCCATCCAGCATAACAGCCTCACAGTCAATGGAGAGATCGTCATCCCGGACGTCTACACCCTTGTCGTGAATCCCGAAACGGGCGGCGACTGGAAAGACGAAGGCTTGCTTACAGTTATCTTGCATTCCATCTCCGCCGTCGCCCGGGAGGCGGGTTTTAAGTTTACAATATCGCCGACCGTCACTGTGGCAACCGACGAAAAAATCCGCCTCAATGATGTCGAAATAATGACTTCTCATCGGATAGAAATCATGTCAGAAACAAACGCAATCCCGCCGGGCGCCGGCAGCCTCGATACGGCTGAGATCATTCCCGAAAATTCCTTCCTGATCGTGGAAGGGGTGAAGATCTATCCGCTCACCCAGCCTGTGATCAACATCGGGCGCAGGCTGGACAACCAGTTGATCATAGACGACCCGCGCGTCTCCCGCAACCACGCCCAACTGCGCGCCATCAAGGGACGCTACGTGGTATTCGATTTAAACTCCACCGGCGGCACTTTCGTCAACGGGCAACGCACCAGCCAGAGCGTACTCTATCCAGGAGATGTCGTCTCGCTGGCGGGTGTGGCGTTGATCTTCGGCCAGGACAACCCTCTCCCCCGCCCCGATTTAAAGGAAACCGCCCCATTCAAAAACCAGGGTTCGGAAGACCGACCCACCGCGCTCCTCTCACAAGATCACTCCACGGCAGATTTCAAGAAGAAATGAGCGGATCCATCGTTTTGATTGCGCGGTTACTGGCGACGATTGCATTATACGGATTCCTCGCCTGGGCGTTCATATTTCTCTACAGGGAGATTCAACGCCAGGGCGCGGCGCTGTCGAACCGGCGCGTGCCGGGAATCAGCGTCATGGTCAAACAGCCCGGCGGCAGGGGCGCGTTGAAATATTTCAATCAAGCCGAAATCGCCATCGGGCGCGACCCCGGGTGCGACATTTCCCTCACAGACGACACCGTCTCAGCGCGACACGCCCACCTTACCTTTCACCACAACCAATGGTGGCTGGAAGACCTCGCCTCCACCAATGGGACGAGACTGAACGGACTGCCCGTCGAAACGCCGACCGTGATCACCTCCGGCGACGAGATCCAATGCGGAGGAGCGGGGTTGAACGTCAGCCTGTCCGAAAATGTGATCATCGAACCGACCCAAAGACTCGAAAAACAAAGACCGTCGAAACCGCAATGACCCACAGATCGCAAAACCGCCTCCTGGGGTGGGCGGCGGTCTTTTTATTTCTGCAATCCGTCGTTCTTACGCTTTCCCCGGCGGCGCGCGAGCGGAGTTGGAATGTGGACTATCGCGCCTCCCATTGGATCGGTTTTGCCGTATGGGGAGGATGCGCTTACCTCGTCCATCGCGCGCTCGAAAAGAATCTGCCGGAACACGACCCTTACATCTTCCCCGCCGCCGCCTTGCTAAGCGGCTGGGGTTTGCTGACCGTCTGGCGGCTCGATGAAGGATTCGGCTTGCGTCAGACGCTCTGGCTCGGCATTTCTTCCGCGATTCTCATTGCCGCATTGCGGCTGGAAAAAAACCTCGCCTTCCTCAAAAGCTTCAAATACATCTTCCTCGTCGGCGGCTTACTCATCACCGGCTTGACCCTGATCTTCGGAACGAACCCGCTCGGGGCGGGACCGCGTCTGTGGCTGGGCGTCGGCGGAATCTACTTCCAGCCGTCCGAACCGCTCAAGATTCTCCTCGTCATCTATCTTTCGGCATACCTGGCGGACCGCGCCAACATCCGCCTGACCTCCCTGCCAATGTTGGCGCCGACCGTCGTCGTCACCGGGCTGGCGTTGCTCCTCCTCTTCATCCAGCGCGATCTCGGCGCCGCCTCCATCTTCATTTTCATTTACACAATCTTTCTTTTTATCGCCGCCGGCAAACGCAGGATTCTCCTTACGACAGGGGCGTTATTGCTCGCCGTCCTGCTAATCGGATATTTTCTCGTGGACGTCATCCACGCCCGCGTGATCGGCTGGCTGAACCCGTGGGACGACCCCACCGGCAACTCCTACCAGATCATTCAATCGCTGCTGGCGGTTGCAAACGGCGGAGCGCTGGGAAGGGGATTGGGAATCGGAAGCCCGCTCCTGGTGCCGGTCTCGATCTCAGATTTCATCTACGCCGCAATCGCGGAGGAAGCGGGTCTTGCCGGGACTTTGGGCTTGATCTGCCTCATCTGGCTGATCCTCGCCCGGGGGTTGATCGTCGCCCAACGCGCGCCCGACAACTTCCGTAGATTCCTCGCCGCGGGCGTCGTCGCCTACCTCGGAGTGCAAAGCCTGCTCATCATCGGCGGCAACCTGCGCCTCCTGCCGTTGACAGGCGTTACCCTGCCCTTCGTTTCCTACGGCGGATCGTCCCTCCTCACTTCATTCATAGCCCTGTATCTTCTGCTCGCCATCAGCAACGTCGAAGACGCCGAACCCGCTTCCTTGAAAGACCAACGCCCATATTCCATCCTCGCCGGGATCTTCGCCCTGGGGCTGTTTGCCTGCGCTGTCGCCGGGGCATGGTGGGCAATCTACCGCGGCGACAGCCTGCTCGCGCGCACCGACAATGCGCGACGCGCCATCGCAGACCGCTATGTCCTGCGCGGCGAACTGGTGGACATCAACAACTCGCCGATCAACGTCACAACCGGCAAAAGCGGCGCATATTTACGGCAATATCTTTATCCCGGCCTCGCACCCGTTACTGGCTATACGCACCCTGTCTTTGGACAGGCTGGTATTGAAGCCAGCGTGGACGATTACCTGCGCGGCTTGAAGGGCAACCCCACCAGCCTCATTCTCTGGAACCAACTACTTTATGGGACTCCTCCCCCCGGCTTGGACGTGCGCCTCAGCCTCGATCTCTCCCTGCAAAAAACCGCGGATGAATTGCTCGCGCATCACACTGGCGCAATCATCTTGATGAACGCGGAGACCGGCGAGATATTGGTTATGGCTTCTCACCCGACTTATGACCCGAACAAACTCGACGACGAGGGCGATTCCCTGTCGCGCGATGAAAACTCGCCCTTGCTCAACCGCGCCACTCAGGGGCTTTACCCCGCCGGAGATGTTTTCCTTCCGTTTATTCTGGCGCAATTCGACGGGGAACTTCCCGGCGATTCCAACCTGCTCGCTTACTACAAAGAGTCGGGGTTGCTTCGCGCGCCTGCGATTGCGCTCCCGGTCGCGGAACGCGATTTTCCCAACGAACTCGAAGACCTGCGCGCGATTCCGTTGCAAGTCGTTCTTGCGGCGGCGGCGGTCAGCAACGAGGGCGTCATTCCGGCTCCGAGAATAGCGACTGCGGTCAATACGCTCGAGCAGGGGTGGATCGTGCTTCCGGCGTTGGACAATGCCAGGGAGGCGATCCCAGCCCGGGCGGCGAAAGAGGCGGCTCTTTCTTTCATCCATGCAGGCGATGCGTTTTGGAGTCACGCCGCGCGCGGTGTCATCGGCAAAACGACGGTCAATTGGCTCGTCGCCGGGACGCCCCCCGACTGGCAGGGCGCGCCGCTCGCGCTTGTGGTCGCGCTCGAAGACGACAGCCCCGCCGCCGCGACTCGCATCGGCGCAACCTTGATGAATGCGGTCTTGAACCGTTGAGGGAATCAAAAAGCCGGGCCTCGAGGCCCGGCTTTTTGATTCATTGGAATTACAACCCGTCGTCGCTGTCTTTGGCGCCGTAGCCGGGACCGGTCTTGAAGAAGTCGTAATGGGGTTTGATGTCGGGCGTAAAGTCCACTGTTTCGCCCGCGTCAAGCTGGCGGGTGGTCTCGAGCGCAATGTTTTTTCCGTGATGGTTGGTTCCTTCGTAGTGACCGGTTAACCCGACGGCGCTGATGTATTCGCCGCCTTTGGCGCTGTACGCCGAGGGAACTTCGTCTTCGGGGAAGATCGCGGCGAAGGGGCACTCCGGCACGCAGGCTCCGCAGTCAATGCAGGTGTCCGGGTCAATGTAGATCCAGGGCCATTCGTTCACAGGATAACCGGGGATCATGCATTCCACGGGGCAAACTTCGATACATCCGCGGTCGCGAACGCACAAACTGGTGATGATATGGGTCATGAAGATTCTCCTTGTGGGAAATTTTACAAACGAGGCGCGTTTATTATAACGTCCTTTGACCGAATGACAAGGCGTGAAGCCCCGCGTTTTTCGTTTCCATGAATCGCGGCGGCAAAGCCGTCTTACGCGGAAAATTTTGCGGCGACCGCATCCCAATTGACCACATTCCACCAGGCGGCGATGTAATCGGGGCGGCGGTTCTGGTAGTTCAGGTAATAGGCGTGCTCCCACACGTCAATGCCGAGGATCGGGGTCATGCCTTCGGACAGCGGCGAATCCTGGTTTGCGGTGGAGACGACCGCCAGCCCGCTTCCCTTTTTGACGAGCCACGCCCAGCCGGAGCCGAAGCGCGCCGCGGCGGATTTGGCGAATTCATCCTTGAAGGCGTCGAAGGATTTAAACGAAGCGTCTATCGCTTTTGCCAATTCGCCCTTCGGCGCGCCGCCGGCTTTGGGTCCCATCACCTCCCAGAACAGGTTGTGATTATAGGTTCCGCCGCCGTGATTGCGCACAACCATGCGAACGCTTTCGGGGACGGCGTTCAGGTCGCTGAGCATCGCTTCGAGCGATTTGCCAGCCAGTTCGGGGGTCTTCTCGACCGCGCCGTTCAGGTTGGTGATGTAGGCTTGGTGGTGTTTGGTGAGGTGGATTTCCATCGTGCGCGCGTCAATGTGCGGTTCGAGCGCGTCGTATGCGTATGCGAGTTTGGGAAGTTCGAATGTCATGATTAAATCTCCTTCGAGTGGGTTGATAATACGATGTTGCAATTCTATCCTGCCTGTTTTGATGGCGCAATATAAAAATTCCGTCCGATTCGACATGGTACACTAGCCCGGAATGGACTGGATATGCCGCTTACTTTAACCCCAAAAGACCGCGCAATGTTGAATGGCGACTTCGGACCCGGGACAAAAATGGCAATGTCCATCCTTGCGCGCATGGCGGAAGTAATTGACGCAAAGGAACTGCTGGATATTTCCGGCGCGCACATAGACAGCACGGTCTATATCGGCGACGCGGGTTTGGAGTTTGCCGAACGGCTGGCGAGACTCGGCGCAAAGGTAAGCGTGCCGACTTCATTGAATGTCAGCGGCGTGGACGAGCATCACTGGCAGGAGTGGGCTGTTCCCCCGGATTGGGCGCAAAAGGCGCGCAGGCAGATGATCGCATATCAAAGCATGGGCGCGGCGCCCACCTGGACGTGCGCCCCCTACCAGACCGGGATGAAACCGCGCTTCGGTCAGCAGATCGCGTGGGGCGAATCGAACGCCATCGTCTTCGCCAACTCGGTCATCGGCGCGCGCACGGAGCGTTACCCCGACCTGTTCGATATTTGTTGCGCCATTACAGGGCGCGCGCCCGCAACAGGATTGCACCTGACCGAAAACCGCAAGGGGCAGATTCTCTTTCGACTCGAAGGTATTTCGGAAGACTTGCAGCGCCGCGATGACTTTTACCCCGTCCTCGGAAACTTGATCGGTAAATTAACCCTGGATAAAATTCCCGTCATCGAAGGCGTAACCTTCACGCCCGACGAAGATCAATTGAAGTCGTTCGGCGCGGCGGCGGCTTCTTCGGGCGGAGTGGCTTTATTCCACATGGTTGGCGTCACGCCCGAAGCATCAACGTCGGAAGCGGCGTTTCAAGGGAACAAACCGCTTCGAGTCGTCGAAATCAATATGGAAGCGCTACGCGAGTCGCGCCGCGAACTAACCCACGCCGATGGCGACGAACTGCATCTGGTGGTGTTGGGAAGCCCTCATTTTTCCCTCGCCGAATACAAACGATTGGCGTCGCTTGTGGCTGGAAAAACAAAACACCCACAGGTGAAATTCCTCGTCACGTCCAGCCGCGCCATGACTCAACTTGCCGACCAAGCGGGCTTCGTTACCCCGGCGCGCGAGTTCGGGGCGCAGATCACGGTGGATACCTGCATCCTCACCTCGCCCATGCTGCCGGACGACGTACAATGTTTGATGACCAATTCCGCGAAGTTTGCCTACTATACGCCGGGGTTATTGAAGAAGAGAATCGCGTTTGGCAGTTTGGAAGACTGCGTGAATTCGGCTGTCGCGGGAAAAATCGTCAGGGACGAAGCGTTATGGAAATAAAGTCAAAATGACTGAAATAACCTTTCAAGGCAAAACCGTCGTCAAGGGAAAGGCGGAAGGGATTGCCCTTGTAAGCCGCGAGCCGCTTTCGTTTTGGGGCGGGTACGATTGGCAGACCGGCGAGATCATAGACCGGCGTCATCCGCTTTCAGGGCAAATCGCCAAAGGGCGCATCCTTGCCATTCCGTTCGCGCGCGGATCGTCCACGACGACGGCGGTATTGCTCGAAGCCATCCGCGCGGGGACGGCCCCCGCCGCAATTGTCGCCGCCGAGACGGATTTTTTCTTCGCGCTC
Organism: uncultured Chloroflexota bacterium; assembly: GCA_900696595.1. Taxonomy (GTDB): domain Bacteria; phylum Chloroflexota; class Anaerolineae; order Anaerolineales; family Villigracilaceae; genus Villigracilis. The sequence continues at coordinate 21,701 of CAADGT010000173.1, read as the reverse complement.
GCTTCCGTCGTCGCCGACGAGTTGTACGCCGCCTCCCTGCCGCTGGTTACCCTGCGCGAAAACGATTTCGGAAAAATGGAATCAGGCGACGAAGTGAGATTGCTCGATAACGGAACTGTGATCGTGAGAAAACAAAACGCAAAGGAATAAACCGATGAAACTCCCCGCTCATTTACACCTCGACGAACGCGGCATCCCGTATGAGGCGAAAAGTTTCCCGCCCGATACCGAAAAAGGCGCGGCAAACGTCGCCAGAGTTTTGGGATTCCCCGAACGGCAGGCGGTCAAAACGCTCATCTTTCAAGTCGTGGATACGGGCGAGTGCGCGCTGGTGATGCTTGGCGGAGACCAGAACGCAATTTCAGGCAACTTGAAGAAAGCCATCGGCTCGCGCAATATCCGAATGGCTCCGCCCGAACAGGTCCAGGAAGCGACCGGGTATGTGATCGGTTCGATCCCCGCCTTTGGCTGGCAACCCGAAGGATTCCGCTCCTTTCTCGAAGCGACTCTGATGAACGAGCCGATTCTCGGCACAGGCGCGGGTCAATGGGGCGAGGAGATCATGATCACGCCCGAGAATTTGGTGAAGGCCAGCGGGGCGAGGGTTGTAAATTTGACGGTTAGGGAATAGAGATCGGTGATTGGAGATTGGAGATTGGAGATTGGAGATTAGAGATTGGAGATTAGAGATTAGAGATTGGTTGTTGGCGAGTGGAAATCCTGCCCTGAGCGTAGTCGAAGGGTGGAAAGTGAATTGTAAGCAGTAAAAAGCGGAGTTAAGATGGATGCAGAGATAAAAGCGTTGATCGAACATTTTAGTTTTGCGCCGCTGCCGGTCGAGGGGACGCTGTTTGTCAGCGCCTATCGCTCGGCGGAAAGCCTGCCAAACGGCAAGCCTTACGGGACGGGCATGATTGGAATGTACTGCCACGAGCCGAGAAGCGTTTCCTGTTTCCATAAGTTGACGATTGACGAGATGTGGCATTTCTATGGCGGCGATCCGCTGCGGCTGATTCTGCTATACCCGAATGGTTCGAGCCGTGACGTGATTTTGGGAAACAACCCATTGAAGGGACAATACGTGCAATTCGTAATCCCCGCCGGTGTATGGCAGGCGGGACATTGCATCGAAAGCGGGCGCTATTCCCTTTTCGGATGCACTCTCGCTCCCGGCTTCACGGGCGACATCTTCACAGGCGGCGTCCAGGCGGATTTGCTGAAAATGTATCCTGACAGGGAGAAGGATATTTTGGATTACGGCTTGACTGGCGGCGAAACCAAAATGCCCGATGGATTCGCCAATTGAGATTTTTTCATTGACGATATATTGTCAGACAGGTATAATTATCCTTCGGCATTATTAAATAAAGCAGGAGCATATCATGACAACACTCGACATCGCGCCCGCCGCGGCGATTGAACCCAAGACAAAATTAAGCGGCAAAGTTTTGAAGATCACATTAGCGGGGGCATTGGTGGACATAGGACAAAGCGTACCCGGCGTCCTTCACATTTCCCAGATCAGCGAATCGTCCGTCAATAAAGTGGAAGACGTCCTCAAGGAAGGGCAGGAAGTGACGGTTTGGGTCAAGCGTGTGCGCAACGACCGGGTCGAACTGACGATGGTCGAACCGCTCGCCTACGATTGGAAGGAGCTCAAGCCGGACATGGTCGTAAAAGGAAAAGTGACCCGCATCGAAACCTACGGCGCTTTCGTGGATTTCGGCGCGGAACGCCCGGGTTTGATCCACGTTAGCGAACTGTCTCACGGTTTCGTCAAATCCGCCGGCGCCGTCGTCAAGCAAGGCGACGAAGTGGAGGCAAAAGTTCTCGAGGTGGATCGCCGCAAACGCCAGATTCGCCTGAGCGTCAAGGCGTTGCAGGAGGCGATCGCCGCAGAGGAAGCCCCCGAACCCGTGGAACGCAAACCGAAAGGCAAGCGCAAGGGCGGAAAGAAGAGCGAAGAAAGTTATGAGATGGAGCAGGAAACGTCGAACGAACCTGAATTCACCGCAATGCAGGTCGCATGGCAGCAGGCTCTCGAAAAAGCAAACGGCAAGACCAAGATACGCGCAAAGTCTATCAAGACCACCTCGCAGGAGCAGGAAGACCTTTTCAGCAGCACGCTCGAGAAGCGCCTTCCCACCGGCGGTTAGAGCTAAACACGGAGCGGGCATTCTGCCCGCTCTTTTTATTTACTCACCTTACGCGCCCACCTTGCAACGCAAAGCGCCCACCTCGTACGGCAAGGTTCACCTTGCCTTGCAACGCAAAGTGAACTTTGCGGTACTGCGTAAGGTGAGTTATTTAATCAAATCGCCTTTTTGCAATTTGAGAATTGCGCTGCGCGTCGCCGCGTTTCAAATAATCCTCCATGAACGCATCCAGGTCGCCATCCAGGACGGACTGGGCGTTGCCGACTTGAAAATCGGCGCGGTGATCCTTGACCATCTGGTAGGGATGCAAAACATAGGAGCGGATCTGACTCCCCCACTCGGCTTTAGTGTATTCCCCGCGCAACACGGCGCGTTCCTCCTCTTTTTCGGCGCGTTTCAATTCGACGAGGCGAGCGCGCAGGATGCGCATGGCGAACTCGCGGTTCTGCGTCTGGGAGCGTTCATTCTGGCACGTCACCACGATCCCTGTGGGAATATGAGTCAACCGAACCGCAGTGGCGTTCTTCTGGACGTTCTGCCCGCCCGCGCCCGATGAGCGGAAAACGTCAATCTTCACATCGGCAGGGTTGATTTCCACATCCGCCTCGTCCATGCTGACCTGGGGCAGGACTTCGACCAGGGCAAACGAGGTGTGTCGGCGATGCGCCGCATCGAAGGGGGAGAGTCGCACAAGGCGATGAACGCCCTTTTCCGAGCGCAAAAAACCGAAGGCATATTGCCCGCCGACGGCGATCGTCGCGCTCTTGATGCCCGCCTCTTCGCCGGGGGTCGTATCTATGATTTCGGCTGAGAACCCGCGGCTTTCACACCAGCGCAGGTACATGCGCTGGAGCATCTCCGCCCAGTCCTGCGAGTCGGTGCCGCCCGCGCCGGCGTGAATGGCAAGGATCGCGTCGTCGTGGTCGAAAGGACCGGAGAGCATCGCGGCAAAGGAACGCTTTTCGGCTTCGCCTTCCAGTTTGGCGATCTCGGTTTCGAGTTCGGCGCGCAGGGATTCGTCGTTGAGTTTGGCAAGTTCGGTCAGGTCACGCGCCTGACGGTTGAGGGAATCCCACGCCTCCACTTCGGCGCGCAAGCCGGAGACGATCTTCATCGTCCGTTGGGCGGATGTGGAGTCGTTCCAAAAATCCGGCTCCCCAATCTCTTTTTCAAGTTGCGCCAGTTGATCCCGTTTTCCCGCCAGGTCAAAGACGCTCCAATAATTGTTGAATGGTTTCGTTTACGGCATTCAATCGTTGTAATAAGTCCTGCATGTTTACTCCTGGGGTTTTGGAAGGATTCCGTCCACAAAGGCTTCGGGGTCGAAGGGCGTGAGGTCTTCGGGTCTTTCGCCCAAACCGACGAACAGGATCGGCAGGTCGAGTTCGCGCCGGACGGCGAACGCCATTCCGCCTTTTGCGGAGGAATCGAGTTTGGTTAATATCACACCGGTGACGTTCACGGCGTCTTTGAAGGATCGGGCTTGCTGGAGCGCGTTCTGCCCGGTGGTCGCATCCAACACAAGCCAGACGTGATGCGGCGCCCCGGCCATTGCCTTGCCGACGACGCGATGCACCTTTTTCAATTCTTCCATTAAATTGAAGCGGGTGTGCAAACGTCCGGCGGTGTCTATCATGATGATGTCCGCCCCGCGGGCTGAACCAGCCTGGACGGCGCTGAACGCCACCGCGCCGGGGTCGCTTTCGGGAGCGCCCGCGATCACCTCGACGTTCAGCCGGTCGCCCCAGACCTGAAGTTGGTCCACCGCCGCAGCCCGGAAGGTATCCGCCGCGCCGAGCAGGATTTTCCTTCCCGAATCGCTGAATCGCGATGCGAGTTTTGCGATTGTTGTGGTCTTGCCGGAGCCGTTAACGCCGACAATCAGAATCACGGTCGGTTGATTCTCGAAGCGCGGTTCGGGGGGCGGCGCGAGCCGGGAGAGCAGTTCATGCCTCAGCGAAAAAAAAAGTTGATCGGAGCGAATCCAGCCTTCGGCGCGGGTGAGGCGTTTGAGTTCCTCCAGAATCGAGGATGCCGTTTCAACGCCCACATCCGCCTGGATCAATACAGTTTCGAGATCGTCCCAGGTTTCATTTGTGATTTCAGAGGCGCCGAGAATGGCTGCAATTTGCCCGAAGGCGGCTTTGCTTGTGCGGGAAAGTCCCTCTTTCCAGCGTGAGAAAACGCTCATGGGCGGCGATTATACTACGAGACAACGCGCGGGGGATTTTATGTTATACTTTTTCGGCTAAATATAAAAATTGAACACAGTTTTGAACAGAAGGAATAAGAATGCCCGCAGAACCTCAACATATTTCAGACGAAGAGTTCGACAAGGTGGTCATGCAGTCGCCGATTCCGGTGGTTGTGGATTTTTGGGCGCCGTGGTGCAACCCGTGCAAGATGATCGCGCCGACGCTCGATAAACTGGCAAATGAACTGGAAGGCAAACTGTTGATTGCAAAGATCAACACCGATGACCACGCGCAATGGATGCAGAAGTTCGGCATTCAGGGCATTCCGACGTTGTTGTTTGTCTTCAATGGCAAGGTGGTTCATCGGCAGGTGGGCGCGTTGCCCGAACGGATGCTGAGGGATGTCGTCAATCAGTTTTTGGAAGTCGCGGCGCAACAGGCGTAAAGGTTCTTGCGGAGTCGGGAATGAAACGACTGTTATTGATCGGCCTGGCGCTGGCCTTGACCGTCAGCGCGTGCCTCCCGGATCTCCCACAATCGCAAAACGGAGCCACTCCGTTCTCCGATGAGGATTTGCGGTTGACCGCCGCGGCGCTTTCCGAGCAAACTTTGCAGGCGTTGCCCACTCAATCGCCCCCGCCGAGCGAAACGCCCGTCATTCAAACCGGCACGCCGACGGCGACGCAACCGACGCCGACGGAAACGGTCAACCCGGTTTTGTTGACCCTTACGGCAACGCTCCTCGCGGGAACGCCGACGCCCGGAACCCAAACAACCGTCGCCGAAACAGCCGGGTCTGAGACCCCCGTTGCGGAAAGCCAGGATACCCAAACGCCTGGGGGCTTCCCGCAACCCGCGTACGTCGGAACCCAGCCTCCGTTCCTGCCGTCTGGCACGGTTCAATTCGCCAACAAGGCGGATGCGGATGTTTATGTTTCCCTGCGTTGTGTGACGAAGGGCGGGCATGTGACGATCCAGGAATATTCGGTGCGTAAAATTTTCTCGGCGGAAGCGCCGGCGGGCAATTATACGTACGTCGCCTGGGTGGGCGGCAGGCAGTTCGACGGCGGTTTCCAACTCTCGGAAGGCGGATTCGTCGTCATAACATTTTTCAAGAACAGAATCACTGTCAAGAAAGAGTGACGCGCTGTTCATTGGATGGATAAAAAAATTGGAGAGAAAGTAAAAATGATTAAAAAGATAATCCCTACTCTAGCTCTGCTCGCTGTAATTGTCACGGCATGTGGAGGCGGGCAGGCGGAACCTACGCTTTCGCCTGAGCAGGTGCAAGGCACGGCGATCTCCGCCGCGTTGACGATGGTGGCGGCGACCCAGGCGGCGGTTCCAACCAATACGCCGCTCCCGCCGACGGAAATGCCCTCCCCGACCCCTCTGCCGACGTTTACCGCCCTGCCGAGTCCCACACCGGATTTCGCGCTCCTGCCCACGGCGACCCTCGCCGCCGCAAGCAGCGGCGAGGATAACTGCCTTCACCCGATCAACCGGGGCGAGGCGGGCCCGACCTCCAACGTTCGTTTCGAGAATCAATCGGGCGGGGCGGTTTCTCTGTCCATCAACCTGCGGACCAATCTTTTCGGTCAATGCGGCGCGGAGACCTACATTCTCAAAGATAAAGAGAAATTGAACGTATTAATTCCCAAGGGCGAGTATTGGGCATGGGCGTGGATCACCTACCCGGACGGGGACACAAGCAACTCCACCGGCACTTTCGTCAACCGGGTTGGCGACAATCATACGTTCATTGTAATAATCCGCAAGGAAGTGATAATCGTCAAGTAAGCCCCGCACAAGAAAAAGCGCCGCGAAATTCGCGGCGCTTTTTTCATTCGACTTCGCGGCGAATCCTCGCCCCCAGGCTTCTCAATTTCTCGTCCACGCGCTCGTAACCCCGTTCGATCTGGGCGATATTCCTGATCTTGGATACGCCGTTTGCGGCAAGCGCGGCGAGCAACAACGCCATACCGGCGCGGATGTCGGGGCTTTCCAGATTTTCTCCATATAAAGGCGTCGGTCCCTGCACGAGACAGCGATAGGGGTCGCACAGGATGATGCGCGCGCCCATGCCGACGAGTTTATCGGTGAAATACATCCTGCCGGAGAACATCCAGTCGTGGAATAAAACGGAACCGGACGCCTGAGTCGCGACGATGATGGCGATGCTCGTCAGGTCGGTGGGAAAGGCGGGCCAGATGTTCGTTTTGATCTCCGGCACGGCTCCGTCGAGGTCGGAGGCGACAGTCAGTTTCTGATTCGCGGGGACGAGGATTGTGTCCCCTTCCGCCTCCCAATGCACGCCGAGGCGGCGGAAGACCTGCCCCACCATTTCGAGGTGTTCGACCCCGGCGTTATGGATTCGAATTGATCCCCGGGTGACGACCGCCGCGCCAATGTAACTAACAACCTCCAGCAGATCGGGGCCGATCGTGAACTCGCCGCCATGCAACCCCGGAACCCCGACGATCGTCAACGCATTCGAGCCGATACCCTCGATCTGCGCGCCGAGTATGTTCAAGAATTTGCATAATTCCTGAACATGCGGCTCGGATGCGGCGTTGCGGATGCGAGTGACGCCTTTTGCAAGCACAGCCGCCATGACGGCATTTTCCGTCGCGGTGACGCTGGCTTCGTCGAGCAATATATCCGCGCCGCGCAATCGGGATGTTTTGATGTCGAACACCCGCTCATAGGAGATATCCGCGCCTAATGCGCGCAGGGCGAGGATGTGCGTATCGAGTCGGCGGCGCCCGATTACGTCGCCGCCGGGGGGCGGGAGTTTCAACCCGCCGGCGCGGGCGAGGACGGGACCCGCAATGAGAACCGATGCCCGGATGCGGCGGCACAGGTCCGGGTCGAGATGCGAAGCGGTCAACTCCTTCGTAGTAATCCGCCAGACGCGCTCATCCAATTCCTCGACGACGGCGCCGAGGCTTTCGATCAACTGCCGCATTACTAGCACATCTCGAATCTGTGGGACGTTGCGCAACGTGACCGGTTCGTCCGTCAATAAACAGGCCGCAAGCAACGGCAGAGCCGCGTTCTTGTTCCCGGATGGGACGACGTCGCCGTTCAGCGGCAACCCGCCCTCGATGACAAATTCTTCCATGGTTAGAACTCCTCGTCTTTCTGTCGTATCGCGTTATGCGCCGCCGAGGACGGCGGCTTTTGTACTTTTCCAAAATAACCGAGCAATCCCGTTTGGGCATTTTTTTTAAAGCGGATGCCGCGAATTGGGCGGATGTACGCGAAAAGTTCGCGTGTCTTTCAAAATTGTAATGGCGTTCTTGCTTCCCTGCCATTCACATTGCAATCCGCCGACATGACGCGGGGGGATAAGCAAACCCGGAAAATTGGAATTATAATGATTTCATGATGTTTGAACTCACCCTTCCCATCCTCGCCGGGTGGATCGCAGGCTGGATCGTAAATTATCTCGCAGATGTCCTCCCCATAACGAGACGACTCGACAAACCCGCCTGCCGGCAGTGCGGCGTTTCGTTTTCGTGGGCGGCCTATCTGTCTTTTCGACGCTGCCCGGATGGGCACGGTCGCTCTCCCAGACTCTGGCTGGTTCAAATTGCAATAACTGCGATGAGCGTTTACGCCTTTCTTAACCCGCCTTTGAAAATCGGGTATTGGGCGGGGATGGTTCTCCTGGCTTATTTCGGCGTCGTCTTTGTGATTGATGTGGAACACCGCCTGATCATGCACCCCACCAGCGTCTTCGGCGCGCTCCTCGCCCTGACGCTCGGCATATATTCGCATGGGCTGGCGGCCACACTGTCGGGCGGGCTTGCCGGGTTTCTCATCCTCATTACATTCTACTTATTCGGGATTCTCTTTACCAAAATGCGCGAAAAGCAGATGAAGATGAAGGGGCTTGAACCCGACGACGAAGAAGCCTTTGGGCAGGGAGACGTCATCCTGGCGACCATATTGGGCTTCCTGATCGGGTGGCCTCTAATCTGGTTCGCCGTTATAGTCGGCATATTCCTGGCGGGAGGCATCAGCGTTCTACTGGTGGCAAGCTGGGTCATCCGGCGTCAATTCAAAGCCAACGCCCTGATGAACTTCATCCCTCTGGGACCTTATTACATCCTCGGCGCGGCGCTGGTCGTTTACTTCCCCGATATTTTGAGAGCGCTCCTTCCCGGTTGACGCAACAAACCCCAATGGCAAATTCCGATCAGAAGCCCCCCGCCAAGCAAGGCAAAAAATCTCCGCCGGGCCAAGCCATGGTCGAGTTCATGCTCGTCCTGCCGGTGATGATCGTCCTGATGTACGGCATTGTAGAGGTCTCGCGCCTGGTCTTCATCTTCGCTTCAGTGTCGAACGCATCGCGCCAGGCGGCGCGTTACGGCGCGGGTAGCGGCGAACCCAACACCGGCGTCGCTTACTTCCAGGACTGCGACGGCATCCGCGATACTGCCAACCGCTCCGCCATCCTGACCGAATTCAACGAGATCAACATTACCTACGACCGCGGCGTGACCGAGGACGGCGAACAGATCCCGATCCTCGACATTGACCCAAGCCCCGACGCGGACACCTGCCCGATAGGCGACAACGTCATCCGCAACGGCGACCGCATCATCGTGCAGGTATCGGCTTCCTACGAACCGATTCTGGAAATCGGAAACATCGAGCCGCTGGAGATCGTCTCGGCAAACGCGCGCACCTTTCTGATTTCCGTCCCCATCTTCGGCTCCGCCTTCCCAACCGGGTTCAAAGCCGAAACCGCCACCCCCTCCCGCGTGCCGACGCGGACGCCGGACGAAAACGCGACTCCAACCGAACCGCCGACTTCCGTTCCAACTTCCAACCTCACGTTCGAAGCCTATCTCACGCAATTCCCGCGCACACCCACAAACACCCTGCCGCCGACGTTGACCTTCACGCCCTCCGCCACGCCCACCGCGTCGCAAGTCCCGCCCCCAACCGCCACCGCGATCCTATGCACAGGCGATTACAACGTCGGTCATGGAGCGCTGGAGTTCGAGGACAACATCATGCGCATGGAGATCTTCAACAATACCGGGCATACGCTCACCGCCGCCTCGGTGTATGTGGAATGGAATCACGATACGGGCGGGAATCCCTCCCTGCGGCTTCAACAAATCCTGCTCGCGGGTCAAGCCTGGACCGGAGACCTCTTCTCCCCATCGGCATTTGTCCCCGCCTATTACCCGTTCATCCCCACCGGCGCCTCCGCCATCGAGTTTTACTTCGACCAGAACTATGCCTTCCAGGACGGCGCCGAACGGATCGTCGTCACCATCGGCAATCCTGGATGCGTGAACTACCCGGTCGATTCGAGGAAATAGCCATGCGCTATGTCGCAAGAACGGCTGCGCGCCCGGGAGCCCCCGGCGAAAGAGGGCAAAGCCTGGTCGAACTGGCTGTCGCCCTGCCGGTCATCCTGCTCATCCTCCTGGGATCGCTCGACTTTGGGATGGCGTTATTCTCCTATTCCATCATCAGAGACGCCGCGCAGGAGGGCGCGTTGTACGCCTCCATCAACCCCGGCAACCGCGAACAGATCGAAAGCCGCGCCCGCAACATCCTGCCGCGCGAAGACGACGAGGGCATCTTTTCATCGCCGCTCGATCTCAGGGACACCGATAAAGTCAACGTGGAGATCATCGTCAAGGGGCGGGAATGTGAAGGCGTGACGCGCGGAACAGCCAACTACATTCAAGTGCGCGTCACCTACCTTTACCCCATCCTCATGCCGTTCACGAGCAACATCATCGGCTCGGATACGATCCGGTTGCGCGCCGCCGCCTCGAACGTCATCCTCCAGCCGCCATGCAAATAATGAAATCCCTTACCCGCAGGTATCCTTCAACCCGCCGCGAACGGGGGCAGGCGATGATCCTGATCGTCTTCGGCATCATCGGCTTGATCGGCGCCGCCGCGCTCGCCGTGGACGGCACGAACGCCTTCATTGACAGCCGCCGCGCCGACACCGCCGCCTCCGCCGCCGCGCTGACAGCCGCCCTGACCCGCATCGAAGGCGGAGACTGGCGCGCCGCCGCGCTCGCCGCCGCCGCCGCGAACGGATACGACAACAACGGCGTCTCCAACACCGTCGAATTGAACACGCCTCCGCTTGAAGGTCCCTACGCCGGAAATTCGGAATACATCGAAGTGATTCTCACCTCTCACCTGCGCACTTACTTCGGCGTAGTCGTTGGAATCCCGACCGTCACCAGCGTTGCGCGCGCCATCGCGCAATCGAAGCCCTCGGAAATGGGCGAAATGTTCCCCGGCTACGCGCTGGTCAGTCTCGCGCCGAAATCGAAATGCGAGGTTCACCGCGCCTTCTCGATCCATAGCGAAGCCACCATCAACCTGTACGGCGGCGGCATCTTCGTCAACTCGAACAACCCCAACTGCGCCCTGATGTCGTACGGAAGCGGCAGCATCCGCATCCGCGACGCCAGCCGCATCACCGTGGTCGGCGGCGCGGACATCCAAAAGCCAAAACTCATCACGCCCTTTCCGGTGGACGAAGGCAAGGCGCCCATTCCGTATCCCCCGCCCTATAAACTGCCGCAAGTCGGATGCGGCTCGAAGGTGGCAACCCCCGATTTCGAAAGCGGGACGATGACGCCCGGCGTTTACGAAGACGGCGTTTTCCCGCCGGAGGGGATCAAATACCTCGAACCCGGCGCATACTGCCTCCGGGACGATTTCATCCTCAAAGAAGGGCAATTCCTCGAGGGAAAGAGCGTCACCTTCGTGATGGAAGACGGAAACATCCGCTTCAGCGGTTACGCGGAGTTCGACCTGAGCGCGCCGACGAGCGGACGTAATGACGGTTTGCTGATTTACATGCCCAGCGACAATTGGGGCATCATCAACCTGAACGGCAGCGACACTTCCGTAATGCGCGGGACCGTCCTTGCCCTGCACGGCGCCTTGCGCATCAACGGGCTGGACGCCCTCAAGGGCGGCGCCTATCACAGCCAGATGATCGCCTACACCATCGAAGTCAACAGCACGGACAATATCGAAATCCAATACAAGGACGAAGACAACTGGGATACCCTCACCATGCCCGAGGTGATCCTGATCAAATAGGTTCGCCGCCCGCCCAGCCGAATCCCAGTCCAAATAACATTACAGCGCAAGGTCGCGCTCAAAGCCGCCGCCCTGCGCAAAGCCCTCTGTAGGCGGTCGCGCGTCACACGGCAAGCCCGGCGCCGAGGACGGCGCTGGGAGCAACTTTGAAACGCCCCTCCGACCAATAACGCTTACAGAAATGAAAGTATTGCAATTTTTTTGCATATTGTTGCCGATTGAGAAGTGATATATAATCGAACGAAAAGGCTTCTGGCTGGCGATCTCGAACATCATCCCCGACAAATTCAAACTGACAGGTCGTTTTCAGCGCGGTGGGCGTCGCCCGCCTTATTCGAGCCGGAGAGACGGTAATGACTGGATCGCGCATCGGAAAGAATCCCAATATTGAACCCAAACGGCTGCGCCGTAACGGGCAGAGCATGGTGGAGTTTGCCATCACCCTGCCTATTATCATCCTGCTGTTCACCGGGATGGTCGAGTTTGGGTTCATGCTCAACACCTATCTTTCGGTGCAAGACGCAGTGCGCGCGACGGCGCGCCGGTTCAGCACGGTGAACCCCTCGTTGGATGAAAATGACGGAAATGCCGATCTGCTTTTTTTCGACAACGCCGCCGAGTATGCCATTGACCTACTCGCCCCCGCAGGCGACCCGCAATCGCGGCAAATCGTGCTGGAAGACGGGCGTGATAACATCCTCATATCCCTTATCGGGGTCGAGGTGGACGAGGACACCGACCCCGTTTCGGTTGTTTCCGTAACGCGCCATTCCGAGGGTGAATACTACAGGTATTTCGACCAAGAATCTTCCACCAACCCGCCTACCGCCTACTCCGACTCCAGCATTGAAGCCTTTTTGACCGCAAACGGCGCCGAACCGTCCGATTCAGGGTTGCTGATCGTCGAAATCTATTATGGTTACGAAGGCACCCTGAACCTGCCGTGGACGCAACCGTTTTTTTCCCCGGATGATCCCGCCATGCTGTATGTCTCAGCCGTCATGCCGACCATTTATACAAAACCTTTAGACCAAGCCATCCCGTGAAGAGATATAGACTATGAAACAGTCCAGCGAGAAAATTCGTTCAAGAAGGTCGGAACGCGGACAGGCGATCGTATTGATCGCGGCCGGGTTCATTGGGCTTGTCGCCATGGTCGGGCTGGTAACCGACACAGGCTTGGTGTTGATCGAATACGGGAAGCTCAAGCGCAGCGTCGACTCAGCCGCAGTCGCGGCCGCCCAGGAATTCCGGCCGGACCCGGATACGGGCAACTTGAACATGGATGCAATGGTAAACGCCGCCCGTAGTTTCCTGCTGATCAACCAGATCGAAAACGTCAGGGACGTCGTCATCCATACCTGCGAGGATACCGGCGAAGACCGCCCGGACTTGTGCAACCCCGACCCGGAAGGCAACCCGATCGCAAACAGAAAACTGGTGGAAGTGACCGCCAAGTCGGACGTGGGGTTGGCTTTCCTGCGGGTTCTTGGAATTAACAGCGTGGAACTCACAGTCACCTCCATCGGCGAAGCATCCACCATTGATCTTGTTTTATTGATAGACACCTCCGGCTCCATGGCTTACGAGACCAGCGGAGCGCTCAACGGGGCGGACCCCGGCGACGACCCCCGGATATGCAACGCCGCCCAGGCAGACTCGGACTTGGACGGCGACCTGGACCCGGGTACCTGCCAGCCGATGAGAGCGGTCCAGAATGTAGCCCTTGACTTCGTAGACTCTCTGATCTATTTTGGTTATGACAGGGTTTCAATCATTACGATGACCCAGCAAGCCGCAGATATATCGGACGCTGTCGAGCGCGACCCGACCGTAGTGTTGCCCCTCGAGTTTGACGAAAACTCCATTCTTTTTCACCTCGATAACTTGAAAGTTTTCCAACCCCGCATTTGCGATGGCTCGAACCTTCCCGGCGAATGTTTACAATATATAAGCGGCACATACAACAAGCCATATTGTGAAATCTATGAAAGCGCCATCGGACATTCCGACCCCGGGGTAAGGGCAACCGCCGATCCGTCCTCCTGTCCTTCCAGTAATATCGGCGGCATGCTTGCGCTGGCGCAAAACGTCTTTTCCGGCACTGCAAGCCCGGACCCAAACAGTCAACCGCGTGCGGATTCCCTGTGGGTGACGGGGTTGCTCGCCAGCGGTCCGGCAAACGCAAGCACCCCCAGCCCCGCCGATGTTGACGATTATCCGTACGGTTATTGCCCGCAAAACACCTGGTTGTTCTTCCTCATGCCGGATCCGAAACCGAAATGGTGCCGCGACGCTTATCCCAGTAATGAAAGAAGCGCCGCTTCTCCGCTGGTTTCCTACGAAAACCCGATCAGTCATGAACTGATGGATATTTCAGAATACGATGCGGAAGACTACGCTCGCGACATGGCAGACGGTCTGGCTGCCCTTAAAACCAGAACCGGCGTTACAATCTACACGATCGGTTTGGGCGAAAATGTGGGAACTATCCAAGCAAACGGTTCCCCGGCAGTCACCTGTGAGGTGGAGGTAGTGGATGCCATGGGCGTGGTTTCCACCCGCCAATGCGGAGAGGCGGAATATCTGTTGAGCTACATCGCGCGGGACGCTGGCGACGCATGGCTTCCAACAATCAATCACGGCGACTATTTCTATGCGCCGACCGACGCTTACCTGCGCAATATCTTCGAGATCATCGCGCAAAACATCGCGACAAAAATCTCCCAGTAACGGAAACCGACGGTTTCGTTGATCTTTATGGAGTTATCCTTATGACCCGAGCAGGCTTTCTGAAATTTCCACGCCAAAAAAAGGCGCAAGCCATGGTGGAATTCGCCCTGATCATCCCCATCCTCCTGCTCGTCCTGGTGGGGTTGATCGAATTTGGGCGTTTGTTCTACGCCTGGTTGATCATTGAAAACTCGACGCGCTTCGGCATCCGCTATGCCACAGCGGGAACCGTAGACAGAGACACCTACTGCGTCCCTGCCTTAGACGACACTCCCTGCTACGAAGACAATGCAGAGGCGGAGATCAACGCGGCAAGGCTGCCGTCCATCATAGACGAAACAAGGCGGGTTATTTTGGGGTTTTATTACGACGAGGAGTTGTTGCAATCGGAGAATCAATATCTGAACATCACCGTTTGCGCGGGTCACGAGAATAATGCGGTAAGCGACCAGATAGGTTTGTACTTTACACGCCCGCAAATGGGAAGTTTGACAAAATACGCCCAATGCACGGAACTGGGCGGCGGATCGGGCGGATACGCCGGCGGACCGGGCGATCTCGTCGTCGTCGCCGCGGACTATAACTTTACCTTCATGGTTCTGCCTCTGTTTGGCGTTCAACCGGAAATGATCCATCTCGCCTCCTATCGCGTCGGGCGGAATGAAACCTTCGAAAGGGCGGAAGTTCAAGACTTTCCACCGCCCAACCCCGGCGGCGGCGGCGGCGGGTTTGTGTATTACTCGCCTACAGCGACTCAAACGCCTTCCCATACGCCCACAAACACATTCACGCCTACAAATACGCCGACGCGCACGCCGACGCGCACGCCGACCGTCACGCGCACGCCGACCATCACCCGCACGCCGACCGTCACGCGCACGCCCAGCCATACCCCCACCCCGACCAACACGCCGCTCCCGTCGTGCAGTCTCATTTTCATCAACCGCACCCGCTTCAACGGGGATAATTTCGAGGCGCGCGTTCGGAACAATAACCAAGCCACGGCCTACTTGATCAGTTCCACGCTCACCTGGTCGCCTTCCCCGCTCGGCGGCGGCAAGTACATGGACTATGTGGAATTCGACGACAACCGGTATTACAACCCGCCCGGAACCAGCGGGGCGGGCATCACCATCTCGCCGCAGACCACGACCGCTTCCTCCGGAACATTGCCTCTGACAGGCAGCGGCAATCAAGCCACCTGGGAGGCGGACAGCAGCAATTCGAGCTGGGCAGGCGTTTGGAGCGTCAGCTTGACGTTCGACTTCCCCGGCTGGGGCACATGCACCGTGTCGAGCAGCATCAACAACTACACGCCCACGCCAACCCTCAGCCGCACGCCGACGCGCACGCCGACCATCACGCGCACGCCAACCATCACGCGCACGCCGACCATCACGCGCACGCCGACCATCACATTCACGCCGTCGAGGACGCCGACAAGGACGAACACGCCGACACGCACACTCTCGCCCACGCCCTCCAACACGCCGACGCGCACGCTCTCGCCCACGCCCTCCAGAACGCCGACGCGCACGCCAACGCGCACGCCGACGGTCGTCACGCCAACGCCGACGCGCACGCCGACGCCGACCTTCACCCCGGTTTGTACGGACTGTTAAACGGGTTGAAAAAAAGCCCGACCAAGAAAAGGCAAACAAACGCCAGCCCGCGGGCTGGCGTTTGTTGTATCTTCTCGAAAAAAAAGACATTATTTCTTGGACGCAGACAAGCGCGGAAAACGCGGATTTTCTGCTCTTTTATCAGCGTAAATCCGCATTCATCTGCGTCCGACAAAAGAACTTTGACTTATACAGATATTGCTTTGCGTTTTGAGCAGTTCGAAAAATCTTCGGGACTCATGTGTAAAAAATGCGTCGTCGCCTTGGACACGGATTTCACGGACAACCCGGACAAAACACGGATTTTTTGAATTCCTTCCGTGAGATTCCGTGAAATCCGTCTTATCCGTGTACCGAATCACGGCAAGTCCTAAAGACCTTCGTTTAATATCGAGAAGATGCAGTTTGTTTACGGTATAATCCGCCCGTCGTTTGAAAGGAGGCTTGCACAAAAAAATCCATACCGGGAAAGACAGCGCATGGACCCCGCAGATCGCGGGGTTGACGAGGATGAAGGTTCTCCATTGCAAAATGGAGCTAAAGACGCCGCGGCGTCTGAAAATCGAAAGATCAGCGGAAGCCTTCCGGGTCCGCCGCGACCCGTCCATCTTTCCCTCCAAAGTTGAAACCTTGATTGCAAAGCCCGCGGGCGACCGCGGAGTCAAAGGTCAAGGCGCGGAAAAAACTCACGAGACGGGCAATCAGGCGTCGGTTAAGTCCGAAGCGTCTGGTCTTCGTCTCGCAAACAAAACTGGAGGAATCCCATCATGTGTGGAATTGTCGGCTATGTCGGTCCGAAGGATGCGACCCCGATCATCATCAACGGCCTGAAGCGCCTCGAGTATCGCGGATACGACTCCGCGGGCGTTGCCGTCATCAAGGAAAATCAAATCGAAGTCCGCAGGGATGCGGGTAAGTTGCAGCAATTGGTGGACCTGGTCGCCAGGTCGCCGCTCGAGGGCGCGCCGGGGATCGGGCATACGCGCTGGGCGACTCACGGCGCGCCGTCCGCCCGCAATGCGCATCCGCACGTGGGGAACAGCGGCAAACTGGTGGTGGTGCATAACGGCATCGTGGAAAATTTTCTGGAGTTGAAGGACGAACTCGGCTCGGAGGGCGTGACGTTCAATTCGGAAACCGACACCGAGACCATCGTCCACCTGGCGGAACACCACAAGGCGACAGGCATTTCGTTCGAAGAAGCCGCGCGGCGCACATTCAAGCAGATCGAAGGCGCGAATGTAGTGCTGTTGCTTTCGACGGACGAGCCGGATAAGATCATCGCGGCGCGGATCGGCAACGCGGGCGGCGTGGTGGTGGGGCTGGGCGAAGGCGAAAATTATCTCGCCTCCGACATCCCCGCGATTTTGGAGCACACCCGCCGCATGATCTTCCTCGAGTCGCGCCAGATGGTGGTTGTGACCAAAGACAGCGCGCGCATCGAATCGCTCGACGGTGTGGAAATAAAACCGGAGGTGCATACGATTGCGTTCGACGCGGTTTCGGCGGAAAAAGGCGAGTACCGCCATTTTATGCAGAAGGAAATCCATGAGCAGGTGCGCGCGTTGACCGACACCCTCGCCGGGCGCGTGGATTTTAAGGAGGGACGCATCCGCCTGCCAGAGTTGAACCTGACGCCCGAGCTGGCGAAGCGAATTCAGCGTATTTATATTACGGCTTGCGGCACGGCGGCATACGCGGGCATGGTCGGCAAGTACCTCATCGAAAAGATCGCCCGCGTGCCGGTGGAGGTGGTCATCGGCTCGGAGTTCCGCTACAGCGATCCGATCGTGGACGATCGCACAGTCGTGCTTGCGATCAGCCAATCGGGCGAAACGGCGGATACGCTTGCCGCGATGGAAGAAGGGCGCAAAAAGGGCGCGATCGTGTGGAGCATCGTCAACGCCATCGGCTCGCAAGCCATGCGCGTGGCGGACGGATTTATCTCGATGCAAACGGGGCCCGAGATCGGCGTCGCTTCGACCAAAGCCTTTACCGCCCCGCTGGTGGATCAATATATGCTGGCGATCCTGCTGGCGGATTTGCGCGGCGTGATTGACGAAAACACCCGCCGCGAACTGGTCGCCGACCTGCGCCTCGTGCCGGACATCGCCGGGCGCGTCATGGACACCGAAGCCGAAGTGGAAAAGGTGGCGCACGCGCTCAAGGACATCAAAGGCTGCCTGTATCTGGGACGCGGCATCAACATGCCCATCGCCTACGAGGGCGCGTTGAAATTGAAGGAGATTTCATATATTCATGCCGAGGGCTACCCCGCCGGCGAGATGAAGCACGGTCCCATTGCGCTGATTGACGAAGAAATGCCCGTGCTGTGCATTGCCCCCAAAGACCCCTGGCACGAGAAGATGATCTCGCAGATCCAGCAGGCAAAGGCGCGCGGCGGCATGGTCGTCGCCGTCGCCACCGAGGGCGACGAGCTCGTCAAAAACATGGCAGACCATGTGTTGTGGATCCCCGACGCGCCGTGGATGCTCTCGCCCGTGGCGACCGTTTTGCCGTTGCAAATGCTGGCGTATCACATCGCCGCCATCCGAGGGTTGGATGTGGATCAACCGAGGAACCTGGCAAAGAGCGTGACGGTGGAATAACAGTAGGGGCGACCAATCATGCAAGGCGCTGTTGCGCCAAAGCAGGGTCGCCCTGTGAATTTAACGCAAAGCCGCCAGGTCGCAAAGATTCAAGGGTTTTCCTTTGCGTCTTTGCGACCTGGCGTTAAGAATTTCATTCGCTAAACGCGTAAATTCTTTTCCGCGTTTAGCATAGTTCGCACGACTCGCCCGCGAAACCTAATTTCGAGGCGAGTCGTGTCTTTATTCTCCCATTGCAACCGCCATCACATCGTAATACGTTCCCGCCCCAAAACCGTCGAACAAAATATGGTCGCCAAGGTTGATTTCCGGCAGTTTGCGCAGGAAGGCAATGATATTCGACGCCGCGCTGACGTTGCCGAAGTCGCTCAGCAGCCAGGGCATGGGGAATTCGACGCCCAATTTGGAAAGATGTTTGGCTTTGAGGGCATTGATCTTGTAATTGGCGTGATGCACGATGCCCATTGTGATGGATTTTCCGGTCTCTCCCATCCGCTCCATAAGAGATTGGTATTCGCGGTAGACGTCCTCCACCACCTGCACGCCGTTTCGGACGAACAACTTCACCATGCCCATCAAGCCCGCCATCTCGACCGATTCGCCGTTGCGGGGTTCGTTCATCAGCCCGGCGATCCGCACTTCGTTTTCCAGTTCGCGGGTAACGTCCAACAACGAGGCCTCCGCTTTCAAGCCGGAATGTGGGTACTCCATCTTGACCGCCAGCAATCCTTCCGCGTCGTAGGTTTCATAACTTTTCCCGACCAGGAAGCGCATCGTCTCGCCGGGGATCACGCCGATGGCGCCCATGCCGTTCCCGAACAATTGAAGGGCGTTCTTGTCCGTGGTGCGGCAGGTGATGCGACTCAAGCCTTCGATGCCGCCAACCAGAACCTTTTTGCCGCGCAGATGCTCCGCGATGTTCAACCCTCCGGGTTGGGAAAGGACTGGGTTGAGCGCCAGGTGCAGGGCGCCCATAGAGCCGTCGCAGGCTTTATGGACGGACACCTTCAAAGCCGATTCAGGGATCCCGGCCATGCGCGAGATTTGCCGGATGTAGTCCAATGAGATCGGTCCGGTCATGCCGATCAGCACGCCCGCGATCTCAGCCGCATCCCAGCCGCAGGTCTCGATGGTTTTCTTCAACAGGCGCGCGCCAACCTCCAACTCCAGTCGCATGTCGTCAGCCTGGTTGAGTTTTGGAACATGCTGGCGATAATTGAAACCGAGTTCCGCCAGATTCAAAACATCGTCCGCCTCCAAATGCCTGCCGTTGCGTTCCGCGATAAAAGACGGCAGGGCTTCGTTGCCATAACTCTGCCCCCACGAACCGTAAACGCCTCCGATCCCAAGCCGGGGGTTGAATACTCCTTCCAAACCGAGCGGCACGCCGGGACCCACCGGAATGACGGACTTCTCGACATTGGGGCGCTCGTAAAACGAGGATGGAACAGGCATATCAGGCATGGAAATCGCTCCTTTGGGGGTAGGAACACCTTTCAGCCAAAAAAGATTTGGGCGCGGCTCGTTGGCGAAGCGGCGCAGGAAAAATCTTCCAAGCGATTCTTCAGGCAATTTCGAATACAAAAGGGCACGAGCCCTGAATCGATTCGCCGCGTCGAATCGGAGTCACCTTTCGCGCGACGGCGTTTTTTAACAGGGCTTCATCCATTTTACAGAGTTCCGGGCGCGCGGCGGCCGCCTTTGCGTAGGGACAACGCCCAAAGGTCACGCGCGGTCCGCCCGCCCCCGCCTCCCAGCGGGCTTGATAATGCATCTCGTTCAATTTTTCGACGAGCAATGTCAGACGCTTATTGATGGAGTAGTTTGCAAATTGTTTCTCATCCAAAAGATGATGAGCCGTCGCTTCCATGCTGACCTTTGAGCCTGTCTGCGCCAAAAGAGCCTGAACCAACGCCGGAAAGTTGTCTCCCAACGCCGCCTGCGAGAGCGAATACAGTTTCTCGGGCCTGCCCCTCCCCTGGCGGTTGCGGGCGACGCTCGTCTCCACACGCCCATCCGAACACAACACCGATAAATGATGCCGCGCGTTCGGCGCGGAAAGTTTCAACGCGCGCGCAATCTCCCGCGCCGACGCTGAACGGGTCTTTTTGAGGTGGGCGAGAATTTTTTGACGGGAGGTTGTCATAATCTCTTGCGCCAATGGGCGAGCCCGCTTGAGCGGGCTTCGTAGGAAGAGCGCGGGGGTTCATCCCCGCGCGGATCTGCAGTGGAGGAAAAACTCCCAGAAAACCGAAACAAGCCCAAGTACGGGTAAGAAGCGGGGAGTGTCACCAGTTGGAAGTGATTATACTCACCTTTCCATTTTTACAAATATATTTTTACATAATTCCGTTGACGTATCCCGCCCAAATGCTATAATCGGCAAGGTTTTCCGCTGATGACCCTAACCTGGGAATCCACTTACGCCATCGCGCTCGAACTTCGCCGCAAATATCGCGATATAAATCTCGAAGAAGTAACGCTGGGGCAAATCTACAAATGGACGCTCGAACTGCCGGACTTCGAAGACGACCCGGCTCTCGCGAACGACGACATTCTTTACGCAATCTATCAGGACTGGTACGAGGAGCAACTATATGGAAGAAAATAAATACGAAGGGCTGAACCTCCCGAACTACAACATTCCGGAGGACATTCAGAATGTGGTCTCGATCACCACCCTGGACCGCCTCTACAACTGGGGGCGGCGCTGGTCGGTCTGGCCGCTGATGTTTGGGCTGGCGTGTTGCGCCATCGAAATGATCGCCGCGCAAGCCTCGCGTTACGACATGGCGCGCTTCGGCATGGAAGTCATGCGCCCCACCCCGCGCCAGGCGGATATGATGCTGGTCTCCGGCACGGTGACGAAGAAAATGCTGCCCGCGCTCATCCGCCTGTATAACCAGATGCCCGAACCGAAATACGTCGTGGCAATGGGCGCCTGCGCCTCCAGCGGCGGCCCGTTCAAGGAAGGATACAACGTCGTCGCGGGAATTGACAAATTCCTGCCGGTGGACGTGTACATCCCCGGCTGTCCGCCCACCCCGCAGGCATTGCTGGCCGGGATGATCAAACTGCAGGAAAAAATTGACAAACAATCCCTCAAAAAGGCGCGCTGGTACGACGGCAAAAAGGAAGACGCCAACTACGTCCCCATGCCCATCCTCGGACCGGATTTGATTGACGTGCGCCGCGATGCGGAATTCAAAACCGTCGTCGCTCAAAAGGAAGGCGTCGCATGACCGCCCCAACTTTGGATACTTCGACTCAACTGGGCGAAAG
>CAADGT010000172.1 GCA_900696595.1 uncultured Chloroflexota bacterium | reverse complement strand
TACGAAGCGCTCGGCATGGACACCGAAGCAAGACAGAATAACTACATCCTGGCCTCTGGCGCATGGATGTTACTGCTCACCCTGCTTTCCGGCGCCTCGACCATCATCGTCGGCTTTCTCTCGGCAAAAATCGCCGCAGGCATGGCGCGCGACATCCGTCGGAGCCTGTTCCAGCATGTGGAAAGTTTCTCCAGCGCCGAGTTCGACAAGTTCTCGACCGCCTCGCTCATCACCCGCACCACCAACGACGTGACGCAAATCCAAATGGTGAGCATGATCATGATCCGCATGATGTTTTACGCGCCGCTCATGGGCGTGGGCGGCATCATCAAGGTAATCGCCAAAGACTCCCCGCTGGCGTGGATCATCGGCGTGGCGGTGCTGATGCTGGTGAGTTTGATCGCCGTCGTCTTCTCGCTCGCCCTGCCCAGATTCAAGATCATTCAACAACTGACCGACCGCATCAACCTCGTGGCCCGCGAAAACCTGACCGGCATGATGGTCGTGCGCGCCTTTACGATGGAAGGCTTTGAAGAGGAACGCTTCGACGCCGCCAACAAAGACCTGACCGCCGTCAGTCTGTTCATTAACCGCGTGATGGTGACGATGATGCCGTTGATGATGCTCATCATGAACGTGATGCTTTTAAGCGTAATCTGGTTTGGCGCCAACGAGGTCGCCGCCTCGAACATGCAGGTCGGCGACATGATGGCGTTCATGCAATATTCGATGCAGATCGTGATGGCGTTCCTGATGCTTTCGATGATGTTCATTATGATCCCGCGCGCTTCCGTTTCGGCGGACCGCATCCACGAAGCGTTGACCACCGAGCCGCACATCCGCGACCCGAAGGAGGCAAAGAAATTCCCCGAACCGTTCAGGGGCGAGATCGAATTTCGGAATGTCTCGTTCCGCTATCCGGGCGGCGATATTGACGCGGTGCAAAACATCAGTTTTGTGGCAAAGCCCGGGCAGACCACCGCCTTCATCGGTTCGACCGGATCCGGAAAATCCACCATCGTCAATCTCATCCCGCGCTTCTATGAAGTCTCGGACGGTTCCATCTTCATTGACGGCGTGGACATCCGCGACGTAACCCAGCATGACCTGCGTGAAAAGATCGGCTATGTGCCGCAAAAGTCCGCGCTGTTTTCGGGGACCATCGAAAGCAATTTGCTCTATGCCGATAAAAACGCAACATCAGAAATGTTACAGTCTGCGATTGAGATTGCGCAGGCAAAAGAATTTGTGAACGAAAAACCCGAAGGTATGGCGACCGAGATCGCCCAGGGCGGCGCGAACGTATCCGGCGGGCAAAAACAGCGCCTCTCGATTGCGCGCGCCATCGTCAAGAAGCCGCCGATCTACATCCTCGACGACAGTTTCTCCGCGCTCGACTTCAAGACGGACGCCGCCCTGCGCCGCGCCTTCAAGGAAAAATCGAAGGACAGCGCGCTGTTGATCGTCACCCAGCGCGTCTCGACCATCAAGAACGCCGAACAGATCATCGTGCTGGACGACGGAAAAATCGTCGGCAAGGGAACGCACAACGAACTTATGGAAACCTGTGACACCTATAAAGAGATCGCCCTGTCTCAGTTGAACATGGAGGAATTATCATGATGCAAAGACCCGCAGGGCAACAACCGGTCGCGCGCGGACCGATGGGTCACGGCATGGTCGGCGCGCCCGTCGTAAAAGCGCGCAACTTCAAAGGCACGATGCGCAAACTGATCGAATACCTCGGCGCATACCGTGGACTCATCATTATCGTATTCATCTTCGCTGTGGCATCCACCGCCGCCAACATTGCCGGGCCAAAAATCCTCGGCAACGCCACCACCAAACTTTTTGAAGGCGTGATGGCGGAGTTGAACGGGACCGGCAGCATTGACTTTGCCTACATCGGGCGCATCGCGCTCATCACATTGGGGCTGTACCTTGCCTCCGCGCTTTTCGCCTACATCCAGGGCTGGATCATGGCAAGCGTCTCGACAGACATCACCTATCGTTTCCGCCGCGACCTCTCGGAAAAGATGAACCGGATGCCGCTCAAATATTTCGACGGCACGACTCACGGCGAAGTCCTCTCGCGTTTTACCAACGACGTGGACACGGTCAACCAGCCCCTCAGCCAGAGCCTGACGCAGATCATCACATCTCTGGTGACCGTGGTTGGCGTATTGGTCATGATGTTTTCCATCAGCTGGCAGATGACGCTGGTGGCGCTGATCGTCATCCCGCTTTCGATGATGACGGTCATGCTGATCGTCAAACAATCGCAGAAATTCTTCAAGCGCCAGCAGGAATATCTCGGCCGCGTCAACGGGCATGTGGAGGAAATGTACGGCGGGCACATCGTCATGAAAGCCTTCAACGGCGAGACGGAAAGTATCGCCAAGTTTGACCAGTCCAACAACGTTCTGTACGACTCGGCCTGGAAATCGCAATTCCTCTCCGGCATGATGATGCCGATCATGATGTTCATCGGCAACCTCGGTTATGTGGGCGTCGCCATCCTCGGCGGATATCTCGCTGTCCGCAATGCCATCACCGTCGGCGACATTCAAGCCTTCATTCAATACATGCGTTCGTTCACCCAGCCCATCACGCAGTTGGCGAACATCTCGAACGTATTACAGCAGACTGCGGCGGCCGCGGAGCGCGTCTTCGAGTTTCTCGATGAAAAAGAGGAAGTGGAAGAGACAACCTCCCCCGTCAAACTCGAAACCGTGAGCGGACATGTGGAATTCAAGAACGTCCGCTTCGGCTACGACCCGGAAAAGCCGGTCATCAATAATTTCTCGGCGGAGGCGAATCCGGGACACAAGATCGCCATTGTCGGTCCGACCGGAGCCGGAAAGACCACCATGGTCAAACTGCTGATGCGCTTCTACGACGTGGACAGCGGCAAAATCCTCGTGGACGGTCGCGACATCCGCGACTTCGCGCGCAAAGACCTGCGCAAGATGTTTGGCATGGTCTTGCAGGACACCTGGCTTTACAACGGCACGATCATGGAAAATATTCGTTATGGGCGCCCTAACGCGACGGATGAAGAAGTGATCGCCGCCGCGCAAATGGCGCATGTGGATCATTTCGTCCACACCCTGCCGGACGGCTACAACATGGTCTTGAACGAAGAGACCACCAACATCTCGCAGGGGCAAAAGCAATTGCTGACCATCGCCCGCGCCTTCCTCGCCGACCCGAAGATTCTCATCCTCGACGAAGCGACCTCCAGCGTAGACACGCGCACCGAAGTTTTAATTCAACGCGCCATGAACAACCTGATGAAGAACCGCACCTCCTTCGTCATCGCGCACCGGCTCTCGACCATCCGAGACGCGGACTTGATCCTCGTGATGAATCACGGCGACATCGTGGAGCAGGGAACGCACACAGAACTGCTGGCAAAGTCCGGAATTTATTACGAGTTATATATGAGCCAGTTCAGGAAAAAGGAAGACGAAACAATAACGGCGTAACCGCTTCAAACGGAAAACGCCGAGGGACGGCGCGCAAGGCGATTGGCTCGCCTTCCCGCAAAAAGCGGGACAGATATTAACTCGCCTTACGCGCCTGCCCTTCGACTACGCGCGGGACGATCATCCGCGCTGAACCGCGTAAGGCGAGATATTAACTCACCTTACGCAAGATGGCATTGGGTTAGGAAATGCGCCTGCCGATGAGTCGGTGACCGTCCACGAATGTTCACGAATAAACGAATAGGCGCGCCAACATTCGCGAATTCGTGACTTTATTC
>CAADGT010000171.1 GCA_900696595.1 uncultured Chloroflexota bacterium | reverse complement strand
TTCGTGGATGGTCATCGACTCATCTGCAAGCGCATTTCCTAACCAAATGCCGCCTTGCGTAAGGTGAGTTATTAAATCCGCGCCAGTCCGCGCAATCCGTCAAATCCGTGTACTTAAGAAACGGTCTTTGCTCGCCAGGGATCTCAAATCCTTTAGGGTCTGATTTTTTTCTGGTGTATAATGCCCGTGCTTTACGGCAAAACAAACCCTTCGAGGGAGAAGCATGAAACTTCACGAGTACCAATCAAAGAACATCTTTTCAAAGTTCGGCATCCCGATTCCCAAGGGACGGGTCGCGGCTACCGCTCAGGAAGCGAAACAAATCGCAGAAGAGCTCGGCGGCCGCGTTGTCATTAAATCGCAGGTGTTGGTGGGCGGGCGCGGCAAGGCCGGCGGCGTAAAACTCGCCAAGGACCCCGCCGAAGCGGAACAACTTGCGACTCAAATCCTCGGCATGGAAATCAAGGGACTCCCAGTCCGCAAGGTATTGGTGGACGAAGCCTCCGCCATTGACCAGGAAATCTACTTCGCCATCACCGACGACCGCGCGGCGAAGAAACCGGTGTTAATCGCCTCCGCCGCCGGAGGTATTGATATTGAAGAAGTCGCAGTCAAAACCCCTGAGAAGATCATCAAAGTTAACATTGACCCTTTGCTCGGCCTGCGCGAATATCAGGCGCGCGACGTGGCGGTCTCGATAGATCTGCCCCGCGATTACTGGAAGGACTTCGCCAAAATCGCCCTGGGATTATGGCAGGTCTATCAAAGCACGGATGCGTCGCTGGCGGAGATCAACCCGCTGGTCATCACCAAAGACAAAAAGATGATCGCGCTCGACGGCAAGATGATGATTGACGATAACGCGCTTTTTCGCCAGCCCGAATTGAATGAAATGCGCGACACCGACGAAGACGCCCCGGCTGAGATCGAGGCGCGCAAGTACGGTCTTTCGTTCATCAAACTGGACGGCGACATCGGCTGCATGGTCAATGGCGCAGGACTGGCAATGACCAGCATGGATGTGATCAAACTCTTCGGGGGCGAGCCAGCCAACTTCCTCGACGTGGGAGGCGGAGCGGGCGCGGAGAAGGTCGCCGCCGCCATGCGCATCATCCTCACCGACCCAAACGTCAAAGCCGTTTTGTTCAATATCTTCGGCGGCATCACCCGCTGTGACGAAGTCGCGCGCGGAATTTTAACCGCCATGGAGGAAGTCAAACCAAAAGTTCCGATGGTTGTGCGCCTCGTCGGCACAAACGCCGAAGAGGGACGCCGCCTGCTGGAGAACGCCAACATGATCACCGCCGAAACCCTGGCGGATGCGGCGAAGAAAGCCGTCGCCGCGGCAAAGGGATAGGACACCATGAGCATCTTAGTAGATAAAAATACCCGCCTTCTCGTGCAGGGCATCACCGGCAACGAAGGTTTATTTCATACCGCGCAAATGGCCGCTTATTCCAACATCATCGTCGGCGGCGTCACGCCCGGCAAGGGCGGCGAATGGGTGCTGGACGGAAAAATCCCCGTCTTCGACTCGGTCAAAACTGCAAAGGAAGCGACCGACGCCAACGCCTCGATCATCTTCGTCCCCGCCCGCTTTGCGCCGGACGCCATGTTCGAAGCCGCAGACGCCGGCATTCCGCTCATCGTCTGCATTACCGAAGGAGTCGTCATCCACGACATGATGCGTGTGCGCAATTACCTCGATCAAAAAGGCGCGCGCCTGATCGGACCGAACTGCCCCGGCTTGCTCACACCCGGAGAAGCCAAAGTGGGAATCATCCCCGGCAACATCGCCATCCCCGGCAACGTCGGCGTGGTCTCGCGCTCCGGCACATTGACTTACGAAGTGCTTTATGCCATGAAAAACCTCGGCATGGGCGCGTCCACCTGCGTCGGCATCGGCGGCGACCCGGTCAACGGCACAAACTTCACCGACGTGTTGGAAATGTTCGAACACGATCCAAAAACCGAAAAAGTCATCATGATCGGCGAGATCGGCGGCAATGAAGAGGAAAGGGCCGCGGAATTCATCCGCGCAAAGATGACCAAGCCCGTCGCCTCCTTCATCGCCGGTCAAACCGCCCCTCCCGGAAAACGCATGGGACACGCAGGCGCCATCATCGAAGGCGGAGCCGGAACCGCGGCGGACAAGGTCAAAGCCCTCGAAGCCGCCGGAGTCAAGGTCGCAAAGCATCCGGAAGAGATCCCGACGCTGTTGCGGTAAACCGTGTCGTTGCGAGGAGGCGCGGAGCGACAACGAAGCGGCCTCCTGGTAATTCCTTCGACTTCGCTCGACAAACACTCGCTCAGAAACGCCCTTCGCAATGACTTATTAAACGCACAAAGAGCCGCCCGGCATGGGCGGCTCTAAGGTTATAATCGCAAAAATCAATTACTTGCGGTTCGCGTCAATATACTTGACGGCTTCGCCGACGGTGGTGATCTTCTGCGCGTCTTCGTCCGAGATCTCCGCGCCGAACTTGTCTTCAAAAGCCATGATCAATTCAACCAGGTCGAGCGAGTCGGCTTCGAGTTCCTCGCGGAAGCGCGCTTCCATCGTGATCTTCGCTTCGTCCACATTCAACAGGTCCTTGATGATCGTCTTCAATTCGGTATAAGTGTCTGACATGACATCCTCCAGTTGGATTTTGATGAAAATTGTAATCGCATGGCTCGCATTGTCAAGCCGTCAATCAAACACAGGAACACCCCCTCATGACAAAAGTTGCGCCGATCGACCAGCGGAAAGCCGACCACATTAGAATCAACTTAGAGCAGGATGTCCGCTCCGGCTTGACGACTGGGCTGGAGAACTATCGCTTTGTCCATGAAGCCCTGCCCGAAGTGGATTTGAACCGGCTCGACACAAGCCTGAACCTGTTCGGCAAGACCCTGGCCTCGCCTACGCTGATAAGTTCCATGACCGGCGGCACGGACGAAGCCGGGACCATCAACCTGCGCCTCGCCGAAGCCGCGCAGGAATGTAAAGTCGCCATGGGAGTCGGCAGTCAGCGCGCCGCCATCGAACGCCCCGAACACGCCAAAACATTTCAGGTTCGCCGCGCCGCGCCGGATATTTTGTTGTTCGCCAATTTGGGCGCCGTCCAATTGAACTACGGCTACGGCATTGACGAATGCCGCAAAGCCGTGGAGATGATCCAAGCGGACGCTTTATATCTGCACCTCAATCCGTTGCAAGAAGCGGTGCAAGACGCCGGCGATACAAACTGGGTCGGAATCGCCAAAAAGATCGAAGAAGTCTGCAAAAAAATCGAAGTCCCTGTGATTGCAAAGGAAGTCGGATGGGGCATCTCCGAGAGAACAGCCAAACTGCTCGCCGATTGCGGCGTCTCCGCCATTGACGTGGCGGGCGCGGGCGGCACAAGCTGGTCTCAAGTGGAAATGCACCGCGCGCCGGACGAATTCACCCGTCAACTCGCGGCGACCTTCGTCGGCTGGGGCATTCCCACAGCCGAATCGATTCTCAATGTCAGGAAGGCCGTCCCCGATATAATCATCTTCGCCAGCGGCGGACTCAAAGACGGACTCGACATCGCCAAGTGTGTCGCCCTCGGCGCGACATTGGGCGGCATGGCAGGGAAGTTCCTGAAAGCGGCGGCAGTTTCGACAGAAAAAGCCGTTGAGATGATGAAATTGACCAAACGACAGATCGAGGCGACGATGTTTGCGTGTGGAACTGAAAGGTTGGAAGGTTTGAAGGCTGGAATCGGAAAAGTCAATTGATTTTTCAGGAATGGCTATGAGTTGAAGGTCCATCCGCGCCAAAATCCCTTGCGGTAAAATATGGGCATGGAAAACGACGACCCAATCGAAGTCCGCGTCGGAACATTCTTCGTTGTGATGGGGATGGGGGTCTTCCTGCTTTTCGTCGTTTCCGACGTGGCGGACAAGGTCGAATTCGATTACTTTTTCCTCGCGGTGATCCTGGTGGGGGTTGGGTACTATTTTCGCAGGAAGAAAGCGCCTCCGCCTCCGGCAAACCGCTTCTCCTGGTTCAAGGGCGCGTTGGGCAAGATGCGCGCCGGGTGGGGCAAGGGCAAGGGCGGAGGAGAAAGCAAAGATAAAAAAGGATAAACAAATCAAGTCATGTCGAAACTGATACCGCTCAAACAGGCAATTGCAGATTTTGTAGGCGACGGCGATGCGGTCTATGCCGCCGGGTTCACACATTTAATTCCCTTCGCCGCAGGGCATGAGATCATCCGCCAGGGAAAAAAGAACCTCACGCTTGCGCGCGCCACCCCCGACCTGATCTACGACCAGATGGTCGCGGCAGGATGCGCGAAGAAGGTCGTCTTCTCGTACATGGGCAATCCCGGCGTGGGTTCGTTGCGCATCGTACGCGGCGCGATCGAACGCGGCGAATTGGAATGGGAGGAATACTCCCACTTCGGGATGATCACCCGCCTGCAAGCGGGCGCCGCGGGGCTGCCGTTTTTGCCGATGAAGCAGACCGGCGCCGAGGATTTGGAACGGGTCAATCCGCGCATCAAGCGCATCCCGGACCCCTACGGCGGCAAGGATGTGATCGTCGTCCCCGCCCTCAACCCGGATGTGGCGATTGTCCACGTCCAGCGGGCGGACAAGAACGGCAACGCCCACCTGTGGGGGATCATCGGCGAACAGAAAGAAGCCGCCTTCGCCGCGAAGAAGGTCATCCTCACGGCGGAGGAAATCGTTGACGAATCCGTCATCCGCTCCGACCCGAACCGCACGATGATTCCCGGCATCGTCGTCAGCGCAGTGTGCCACGCGCCGTTCGCCTGCCACCCATCCTACTCGCAGGGATATTACGACCGCGACAACGAGTTCTATCTCGCCTGGGACAAGATCAGCGAATCGAAGGAACTGACGCAGAAATATCTCGACGAATGGGTGTACGGCGTGAAAGACCGCAAGGCCTATTGGAAAAAAATCGCCGAGAAAACGCGCAAGCGGTTGAAGGTCAAGCCGATGCACAGCGAGAAGATCAACTACGGAAAATATTAGCGCAGATTAGCGAATGAATCACTTCGATCCAGGCGGCGACGGCGAGCCGCTTCACTTTCTCCACGCCAACGGCTACCCGCCGGAATGTTACCAGCCGCTGTTTGAACGTTTACAGACCCAATACCGCGTCTTCGGGATGAAACTGCGCCCGCTGTGGGACGGCGCGACTCCAAATCCAAACGGGTTGAAGAGTTGGCATCCATTTTCGGACGACCTGCTCCGCTTCCTCTCCAGACGGGAAACTGATCCTGTCATCGGTGTCGGTCATTCCGTCGGCGGCATCGTCACCCTGCGGGCGGCGATGCGCGAACCGCAGCGATTTCGCGCCCTCATCCTGCTCGATCCGGTGTTCTTCATCCCGCCGATTATGTTGATGTGGAAGTTCGCCCTTGCGTTCGGCGTCGCAGACAGGGCTTACCTGCCGACTTCGGCGGCGTTGAAACGCAGGCGCGAGTTCGACGAATTGGAGTCAGTCTTTCAAAAATATCGCAGACTGCCCGTCTTCCGCTTTATGAGCGACGCCGGGTTGAAAGACTACATCAACGGCATCACTGCCCCGCAAGAAGGCGGCGGATTCAAACTGGTTTATCCGCCGGAGTGGGAGGCGCATATCTACCGCGTCAGCCTCAACGATTTCGACCTGTGGCGCGGGCTTCCCAAACTGAACGCGCCGACCCTCATCATTCGCGGCGCGGAGACGGATACATTTCTGCGAAGCGCCGAACGGCTTGTAAAGATAAGGAATCCGAAGATTCGCATCCACACCATGCAAAACGCCACCCACATCCTGCCGCTCGAACATCCGCAGGAAACAGCGGAGATCATGGACGATTTTATTTCGACCTTGAAGCGCCGTCCATAACTTTACATACAGGAGATAACATGCCCAAACTCGCATATTCCTCCGCCGAATTAATGATCATCAACGCCGCGCGCCTGTTGCGCGACGGCGACGTGGTCTTTGTCGGCGTCGGTCAACCCAACCTGGCTTGCAACCTCGCCAAACGGACTCACGCGCCCAACCTCGTGATGATCTACGAAGCGGGCGTCATCGGCGCGGAGCCGGAACGCCTGCCGCTTTCCATCGGCGACCCGACCCTTGTCAGCGGATCGCTTTCCGTGGTGAGCATGTACGATATCTTCTCCAACTATCTCCAGCGCGGCAACGTGGACGTCGGTTTCATGGGCGGCGCGCAAATTGACAAATACGGAAACATCAACGCCACGACCATTGGAGATTACGCGCATCCCAAAGTGCGCCTGCCCGGTTCCGGCGGTTCGCAGGAGATCGCGGCATGGGCAAACCGCTGTTACATCATGACCCCGCACCAGAAACGACGCTTCCCGGAAAAGGTGGAGTTCATGACCTCAGCCGGTTTCATCAACGGAAAGGGGTCGCGCGAGGAACGCGGACTGCGCGGCGGCGGGATGCTGGCTGTCGTCACCGACATTGGCATTTTGGAGCCGGATGATTCAGGGGAGATGGTCCTCACGGCTTTGCACACAGGCAGAACGGCGGAAGAGGCGAAATCCAACACGGGCTGGGCGCTCAAGACGGCGGCTTCCATCAAAACGACAAAAGAGGTCACAAAGAAGGAATTAAAAATCCTGAGAGAGGAACTGGACCCGACCGGCATCTATCTCAAAGGCGCCGGGTGATTGCCGATGGCGGGCGCAACGCGCCGGATGCGAGCGATCGCCAACAGGAGAAGAGCGTATGGAAAAACAAAACAACTTCAAATCGTGGATCGCCGTCCTGACCGCGCTGGTGACGGTGTTGGGCGCGTCGGCTGCGTGTCTGGCGTCGGTTGCGGTTTCGAACGCGAGCGACAACGACTTCGCCGGATTGGACGCTTCAATCCGGGCGCAAAAAGCCGAGATCATCAACCATGTTTACGCCTACGAACATTATCGCGCGTTCACGGCTTACTTCCGCTATAATGAACTCGGCTATCTGATGCACGACCCGGAGGCGGACGCGGATACGCGCGCGCGCAACGCGGCGGCGCAACAGGAACTGTGGGGCGTGGCAAGCGGAATCAGTTCCGTTTTCTTCAAGCCGAGATATATCAATCCGGACGGGCAATACGATATCGAGCAGGAATTGCAGGAAGCCCTCGCGCAGGACGCGCAGGATGCCGACCTGAACGTCGCGCCTTATTTCGAAGAATCGGACCATTTGCGCCGGCAATCTTCGTTTCTTACCGCAGATATGATCGTGATCGCCTTCTCGTTCTGGTTCTTCACCCTCGCCCAGGCGACCGAGAAAAAGATAAAGTATTTCTGGGCGATCCTCGGCGCGCTTACCGGGCTGGCTGGCGTCGCCGGAATCGTCATCGGGAGATTTATGATATGAAACCCGAATCCGCCAAAGAACAACGCTTCGAGAATATGGCGACGATTCTGATCGCCTCCGTCGCGATCTGGGTCGCCATTACGGCATACTTCCATAATTACGCCTCGAACATCTCAGATCAGGCGCGGAGGCGCGCCCAACAGTACGCCATCGAAGCCACCAAGCGCGAAGTGAACGGCGCGATCCAGTTCAGTTACGAGTGGCAGGGCGCGTTCCAAACCTGGCGGGAGATCGGCTGGCAGATCGCCGCCGCGCAACAAAACGGCGATACCGCCGCGGTCGAACGGCTTCTGGCATTGCAGGAACGCGTTCTGACCCTGAGTAAACTGCTCGGACCGCAATACTTCGACCCGGCTGTAGGCTGGCCCGATTCCAGCAAATATGAGGCGGAGTCGTACCTTGTCGAATCAACGCGGCTCTCCGAGACCTATCTTGCCGAATCTGAACTTGGCAATTTCACAGACAGCACGGCCGACTCGCTCATCGTGCAGATCACCCTGCTGACAGTTTCGCTCTCTTTATACGGTCTTTCGATGGCGTTGAAGGGCAGGGTGCGCTGGCTGTTCATCGTCGTCGGATCGGGCGTTGTCGGTTTCTGCGTGTTATGGCTGGGGTGGTCGCTTCTCGAACTGCTCATCCGTCCCGAAGTGGACACCAAGGCGATTCAGGCGTACGCCGACGGCGTGGGACTGGAATATCAGGGACGCCACCAGGAGGCAATAGACAAATTCACCCTCGCGATTGAAGAGAATCAATATTACGCCAAGGCGTATTACGAGCGCGGGCTTTGCTATTATGCGATGGGCGATCTGCAAACCGCCCTGACGGAAATGGAAGCCGCGCGCGCGCAAGGATTGGACGACACCAGCGTCAATTGGAATCTCGGTTGGACGTATTATCTCGTCGGCGAATACGAAAAAGCCCTCGAAGCCAACGAGCGCGTTCTGGGCGCAACCCCCGAAGTGCTGGGCGTGCGAATGAACAACGCGATCAGTTATCTGGCGCTGGGCGATTTCGAGAACGCGCAGGCGCAGTACGACCTGTTGATCGCGGAGGCGCAAAAACAGGTGGACAACGCCCACAACAACAACGCCGAACCCTCCGCCTCCCTATGGTATTACATGGACGCCGGGGCGCTCGACCTGCAAAACCTGATTGACACACTCGACAACAACCCCAAACCCTGGACGCAGGCGCCCGGCTCCGACCTGATCCGCGGAGACCATGCCGCGATCCGCGATTTTGCCCTGAAACAAATGAAGCGCCTGAAAGAATCAACCGTCGCGCTCGAATATACCGGCAAACTCCCCACCTCGGGCGGAAACATCCGGGTCGAGCCTTTTGTATTCGGGCAGATTACGGGCGCGGACGAACAGGGCTTGATCACCGGCTTTGAACCCGCCGCAAACAACGTCATCCCTTACGGCGAAGAATCGTTTTCCATCGAATTCACCTACAGCGGCGACGCCCCACAGGAAATGCTGTGGAAGGTCTACTTCAACGGCTACGAAGACCAATCCCTGCGCGTCGTGGATAAGACCGACATCAGCAGCGGAAACACCTGGTACAAGACCTTCGGCTACACCTACACCAACGTCTTCATCCTCGGCGCCGGGGAATACCTGGTGGAACTCTACGCGGACAACATCCTCGTCCAAAGCGGAACCTTCTACGTGCAAGAGTAGACGCGGCAGGCTTCCCCCCGTTTCAACGCCAGTCGCCGGGAGCGTTTCCGCCCAACGAACCGTCATCCGTCATTCCATGTCTCTCATCCGTTATCTGATCTTCGACCTCGGCGGCACGCTCATGCGCGCCCGCGACGATTGGGGTCCTCTGCTCGATAAAGCCGACGCGGCATTAGCCCGATCGCTGGCGCAAAACGACATTGCATTGGACGCAAAGGTCTTCCGCGCGCGCCTGCATCAATATTACGAACAACGCGACAAGGATTTCCAGGAAACCACCTATCACTTCGTCCTGCGCGAACTGCTCAAAGAGTTGGGGCATGTCGAGGTCGCAGAATCCGTCCTCAGGTCCGCTTTGGACGCGCTCTACTCCGTCACCCAAAAGAACTGGGAGTTGGAATCCGACGCCGCCGAAACTCTTGCAAAGTTGAAAAGCGAAGGTTATCGAACCGGCATATTTTCCAACGCCGGAGACGACAGGGACGTGCAGGAATTAATTGACGGCTTCGGCCTCCGCGTCCATCTCGATTTCGTCCTCACCTCGGCGGCGTGTTTTTATCGCAAGCCGCATCCGCGCGCGTTCGAGATCGCGCTCGCGCAATGGAACGCCACTCCCGACGAAGCCGCCATGATCGGCGACAGCCTCGAAGCGGATATCCTCGGCGCCGGTCGGGCGGGGATGACCTCGATCTGGATTACGCGCCGCGCCCGCTTCAAGGATGAAGACATCCGCCGCATCAAACCGGACTTTAGCATTCGCAAACTCCCCGAACTTTTTCCCACGCTGGAGCGGATTGCCCTCTCGCGCGAAAAGTAACGCAAATCTATAGGCTTGCTTACTGACGGGGTAAAATACCTTCCATGCCCCGCCGACGAATCCTCCCCTACATCGCGCTATTGGTCGGAATCGCATCCTTGAGCCTTTCTGCCATGTTCGTGCGCTGGGCGGAAGCCCCCGGAACGATAACCGGGTTCTACCGCCTGCTGATTGCAACCTCTCTCCTGACTCCACTCTTCATCCGGCAGAGTATCCGGCTCGGAAGAATCGAAAAAAAACTGCTTCTCTTTCCGCTCCTGGGAGGCATGTTTACCGCCTTCGATTTCGCGCTCTGGAACACCTCGGTGCAATACACGTCCGCGGCAAACGCCACTCTGCTGGGCAACACCGCTCCGCTGTGGGTTGCGCTGATCGCGTTCTTTTTTCTGCGTGAAAAAATAAAGGGCGTCTTTTGGCTCGGTCTGGCGCTCGCGCTGGCAGGCGCGGCGCTTGTCATGGGAAGCGACTTTCTCGTCCATCCCTCGCTCGGCTTCGGCGACCTGCTGGCGTGCGCGGCGGCGGTTTTCTACGCCTTTTATCAGCTTGTCACCCAGCGCGGAAGGGCGCGCATTGATCTATTTCGCTATGCCTGGCTGGTGTGCGTCAGCGCGACGATCTTCATCTTCGCCGTCAATCTTTATCTCGGAAATTCCTTCACGGGTTATTCGACGCGCGCATGGACGGTCTTTTTCGCCACTGCGGTCGTCTCGCAGGTGATCGGCTACCTTTCCGTCGCCTATGCGCTGGGTTATCTGCCCGCCTCCGTCGTTGCGCCCACCCTGGTGGGTCAGCCTATTCTGACAGCCATCCTCGCCATTCCGCTGCTTGGTGAAATCCCAGCCCCCATCCAATGGACGGGCGGGGCGATTGCGCTGGCTGGAATTTATATTGTCCACCAATCCCACAGGCAAACCCGGGAGGAAACCCCGAATGCCTGAGCAAAGGAGTCGTTCGGACATGCTCGAAATGACCTCTTCCACACAAACGGGACGCTTTCCGATCACAATCATCCGCGTCGCCGGGAATGTGGATACGTCCAATTACCAGACATTTCAGGAATACCTGAACAAGCAGGTGGCGGACGGCGCCCGCCGCGTGCTTCTGGATTTCAAGCGCACCGGGCGCATCACCAGCGCCGGGCTGCGCGCGATCCACAACCTGTTTCATGCCCTGCGCGACATCCACAAGGACGCGGACGACGACGAACTGCGGAAACTCATGAGCGCGGGCGCTTATAAAGCGCCGTATCTCAAGGCGGTTTATCTTTCGAATGAAGTCGCGGAGGTGTTCCGTCTCGCCGGGTTCGAAATATACATCGAAATTTTTGACGACGAGGAGGCGGCGCTCAACTCCTTTCGATGAAGGCAACGCCTTCGCCCGGCGCATGTTGCCCGCGCCCTATCTTCCGCGGGCGGCGCGGCGGGTGTTGTCTTCAATATCGAGCAGGATCAGAAGCCCGTGCGCAACCGCTTGCAGGACGGCGAAGAAGATCAACCCCGCCAGACTGGGCTGGACCTGCCACAGCAATTGCAGAAGCAGGTCGGTTACGCCGCCGATGTACACAAGCCCGCGAATCAGTTGCAGGATGAAAACGCCGAGGTTGAGGACGAGTTGATAGATATATACGCCCGCCACGATCCATGAGGAAAGTTTCAGAAAGCGTCCCAGCCTCAGAACAGCGTCTTTGTCGAAGTACGTCCCGGAAAAATGGGGATTGCGTTTGTCGTTTTCAGTCATGTGTTCCTCCAAATGCCGGTCATTATACTTTGTTATAATGGCGCGAATACGACGCCGTCGGCGCAGGCGAAGACTGCTGAAACGCTGTCCGGCTTCGTCGAGAAAAGAGGCGGAGAGATTCGTCCGCTTAAATCCATTAAGAAGGCTCAGTCCACAAATGAGTTCCGAAGAAAATAAACCCACCGATTTCATCCGCGAAGCCGTGGCGGAGGATTTGAAGAGCGGGCGCTTCGATTACGTCCGCACGCGCCTGCCCCCCGAACCGAACGGATACCTGCACATCGGGCATGTCAAGGCGTTCATGATTGATTATCTCGTCGCCAGGGAAAACAACGGCGAGGTGATTTTGCGCTTCGACGACACGAACCCGACGAAGGAAGAGACCGAGTTCGTGGATGCGATCAAGGAGGACGCGCGCTGGCTCGGAATCGAATGGGCGAAGGAGACCTACGCCTCGGACTATTTTGGTTTGCTTTACGATTGGGCGGTGAAATTGGTGAAGAAGGGGCTGGCGTATGTGGACGACCAGACGCCTGAAGAAGTGAGCGCCAACCGCGGAACATTGACCGAACCCGGAAAAAATTCTCCATACCGCGATCGTTCCGTGGAAGAAAATTTGGACCTGCTCGAACGAATGAAGAACGGCGAGTTTCCCGACGGTTCGCGGATTCTGCGCGCGAAGATAGACATGGCGCATCCGAACATCAATATGCGCGACCCGGCCATGTATCGAATCATTCATGAGCCGCCGCATCATCGCACCGGCGATAAATGGAAGATATACCCGATGTACGATTGGGCGCACGGACAAAACGACTCGATGGAGGGCGTCACTCATTCGCTGTGTTCGCTCGAATACCGCGATCACCGTCCGCTGTACGATTGGTTCCCGGAACAATTGGGGGTCTTCAAGCCGCGCCAGATCGAGTTTGCGCGTTTGAATTTGAATTACACCGTGATGAGCAAACGCAAGTTGCGGCGGCTCGTGGAGGAGGGAAACGTCCGCGGCTGGGACGATCCGCGCATGCCCACTTTACGAGGTATGCGCCGGCGCGGTTACACCGCCAAAGCCATCGCGGATTTTGTGGCCGGGATGGGTTATTCGACCGTGGCGACATCCAATTCGGGCGTGATCGGCGATATTGCCAAGCTCGAAGAAATCCTGCGCGACGATCTCAACAAACGCGCGTTGCGCCGCATGGCTGTCCTCCGCCCGTTGAAAGTGGTGATTGATAATTACCCCGACGATCTCGTCGAAGAGATGGATGCGATAAACAACCCTGAAGACCCGTCGGCGGGAACGCGTAAGGTCCCGTTCTCGAAAGTTCTTTACATCGAGCGGGACGACTTCCGGGAGACGCCGCCGCCCAAGTATTTCCGTTTATATCCGGGCAACGAAGTCCGCTTGCGCTATGCGTATTTCATCAAATGCACGCACGTCGTCAAGAATGATGCGGGTGAAGTGGTGGAAGTCCATGCTGCCTACGATCCCACCACACGTGGCGGCGATTCCCCCGATGGTCGCAAGGTCAAATCCACGATCCATTGGGTTTCTGCAAAACATGCCAAGGAAGTTGAAATTCGCATGTATGACCGGCTGTTTAACAAGGAAAATCCTGAAGAAGGCGAAGAAGGATTCCTTGCCTGCCTGAATCCCAATTCGCTGGAAATTCTCACCGGGTATGTGGAGCCGCTTCTTGCCATTGCGGAAGTTGGTTCACGCTTCCAGTTTGAACGCCTCGGCTATTTCTGCGCGGATAAAGACTCTACAACCGAGAAAAAGGTCTTTAACCTGACGGTCAATCTCAAGGATACCTGGGCAAAGATGGAAAAGAAAGGTAAATAAACCCTCGTGAGGAACACTAAATCGTTTGAACTGGTCTTTTCCGCCGCTCTGCTGGCGGGGCTCTTTGTCTCCGCCTGCGCGCCGCAAGCCGTCACGCCAACCCCTGATACGATCGGCACCGTCGTCGCCCAACTTGCCGCAGACATGCTTACCCAGACCGCCGGAGCGGTTACGTCCACGCCGCTGCCCCCCACCGAAACGCCCACCCTCGCCGTCACCGACACCCCGACGCCGACGGTGGATCCGTCGCAGATCAATCCGCCGCGGGTAATCGCCCAAACCGGTTGCTGGACCGGCCCCGGCGATTCTTATACCCTGATCAGCAATATCGAACTCAATGTAAAGGGCAGAAAAAATGTCGTCATCCTCGGCATGGGTTCCGTGCCGGGCTGGGTTGTGATCCGCAATCCATACTTCAACAATCCCTGCTGGGTTCCGTTGGAAGTCATGGAGATTGACCCGCGAACAGACCTTACGGTGTTCCCGGTCATGACACCGGGACCTTAATGTCCTTGACAGTCCTTCGTCTCATGCTGTAAACTCGGGCCGTAATCAAATCTCAACGAAAGGAGCGCGCTTCAAATGTCGTTACGTTTTCTACCCAATAAAGTCAATCGAATATTCTATTTCCCCGAAGCGCGCCGCTTGAGAACCGTTTAACCACGGCTTCAATTCCTGTGTCTTTCCTAAAACACGGCGCACCTCGCGCCGTGTTTTTTTATTGGCTTTCTTTATCGTCATTGCGAGGGCGATGCGTTTTCGCCCGAAGCAATCTTATGATTAAGTCTGAGATTGCTTCGCCGCAAAGAACAAGAACGCGGCTCGCACGCGTGCCTGCGCACGGTACAGGCAATGACGGAATAAAACGGAATCAACCATGAACCTCTCATTCAACTCCTACTGGAACCTGCTCTCCGACCACATCCGCCCCCAGCGCGGACGATTTATCCTGCTTGCCGTTCTGCTGTTTGGCAGTATCGGCTTGCGGATATTCGCCCCGCAGATCATGCGCCTCTTCATTGACGACGCGCTGGCGGGCGAAGCCCTCTCCACGCTCATGTGGACAGCCGCCGCATTTATCGGTATCTCGCTGTTACAACAGGGCGTTCACATCGGCGTGACCTTTCTTGGCGAAAACGTAGCCTGGACAGCCACCAACGCCCTGCGCGCCGAACTGGCGGAACACGCCCTCAAACTCGGCATGAAGTTCCACAACGACCATACGCCCGGCGAGTTGATCGAGCGCATTGACGGCGACGTGACCGAACTGGCGACCTTCTTCTCGCAATTCGCGCTCAACCTTGCCGCAAACGGGCTTTTACTCATCGGCATCCTCGTCACGCTCTCCATCGAAGATTGGCGCGTGGGGCTGGCGTTCGCCGTTTACTCCGCGCTGACCATCGGCATCCTCGGCAGGCTCAAAGATATTGCCGTGCCGCATCAAAAAGCGCGGCGCGAAGCGGAAGGGCAGATGTACGGCTTCATCGAAGAACAACTGGCGGGCGCCGAAGACATCCGCTCCAGCGGCGCGGTCGGTTTCTCCATCCGCGAACTCTTCCGCCACCAAGCCGAGATACTCAAACACAACCGCCGCGCCCACTTCAAGCGCTGGATCATCGAAAACGCGATGGGTCTCGCGCTCACGCTTGGCACATTGCTCGCCATCGTCAGCGGATACTGGCTCTTCAGCGCGGGCATTGTCACCATCGGCACGGTTTATCTTTTCGTCCATTACCTCAACCTGCTCGAAGAACCGTTCTGGGCAATGACGCACGAGATCGAAAGTTTTCAAACCATCGGCGCCTGTGTCGAGCGCCTGACCGAATTCAAGCAGTTCCAGCCCGAAACCAAAAACGAGACCGGCAAAGTGATCGACTCGCATCCGCTCGCGTTGGAATTCAAGGATGTGACCTTCTCCTATAACGGCGAAGACTCCGTCCTCAAACGCCTCTCGCTGGACCTCAAGCCTGCTTCTGTTTTGGGGTTGCTTGGTCGCACCGGAAGCGGAAAGACCACCCTCGGACGCTTGGTCTTCAACCTGTACGCCGTCAACGAAGGCAGTATCAAGGTCAACGGCGAAGACTTGCGCAACATTCAACTCGACTCATTGCGGCAGAACATCGCCATCGTGACTCAGGATGTGCAACTCTTCCGCGCCTCCATCCGCGAGAACCTGACCTTCTTTGACCGTTCGATACCTGACGAGAAAATCATCGCCACGCTCGAAGACCTCGAACTGGGCGACTGGTTCCGAACCCTGCCAAAGGGACTGGACACTCAACTGGAAACAGGATCAAGGTCGCTCTCCGCGGGCGAGGCGCAATTGCTGGCGTTCACGCGAGTCTTCCTGCGGAATCCCGGTCTGGTCATCCTCGACGAAGCCTCGTCCCGCCTCGACCCCGCCACCGAGCAAAAACTCGAACACGCGATAGATAAATTGTTGAAGGGACGCACCGCCATCATCATCGCCCACAGACTCGACACCCTGCGCCGCGCCGACGATGTCCTCATCCTCAACAACGGCTCCGTCCTCGAATACGGCAAT
Source organism: uncultured Chloroflexota bacterium (assembly GCA_900696595.1). Classification (GTDB taxonomy): domain Bacteria; phylum Chloroflexota; class Anaerolineae; order Anaerolineales; family Villigracilaceae; genus Villigracilis. Next base: position 7,498 of record CAADGT010000171.1, on the reverse strand, counting down.
CGCGCCAAACTTGCATCCGATTCGACCTCGCGTTTTTACCAACTCCTGCAAACCGGCATGGAAGAAGTATTGGCGTAATCTCCAATCCCTAATTACCAATTACGAATTACGCATCACGGAACAAACAAATGACCACATCAACCTACTCCCCACCCATCCCCGCCCTGCCCGCGTGGAAGGTTGTGCTTGAACTCATCCGCTTCCGCCCCTGGCTGTGGATCGTTGACCTCGTCAGCGTCGCGCTTGTTCGCTTTTGCTGGCAGGTCGCGCCCGCGCTCATCATCAAAGCCTTCTTCGACTATCTTACCGGCGCCGCGCCATTGACCTTCGGCATCTGGGCAATCGTCGCCTTCCTCATCGCCGCCTGGCTTGGGCGCGTTCTCGCAAGTTACGGTTTCTATTATGCCGACGTCCCCATCTTCGCAGACATGGGAACGCTCCTGCGCAAGAATTTGCTGACGCACATCCTCAAACGCCCCGGCGCGTCGCCTCTGCCCGACTCGGCGGGCGAAGCGATCAGCCGCTTCAAAAAAGATGTGGAGGAACTGCCGCTCTTCGTCATCCTCGTCAACGACGTAATGGTCGGGCTTTCCATCATCGCCTATTCGATTTACCTGATGGCTCAGATCAGCCCGTCGGTCACAGTCATGGCGCTGATTCCATTGGTCATTGTCGGCATCGTCGCCAACATCGCCACGAGCCGCATCGAACATTATCGCCGCGCCTCGCGTCAGGCAACAGGCAAGGTGACAGGCTTCATCGGCGAATTCTTCGGCGCGGTGCAAGCCGTGAAGATCGCCACCGCCGAAAAGAACATCATCCATCACTTTCACGGCATCAACGATGAACGCCGCAAGTTAACCGTGCGCGAAAAACTTTTCGACGAAGTATTGGGCTCGCTCTATCGCAACACATCCACGCTTGGCACGGGCGTCATCCTCATCCTCGTCGGTCAGTCCATGCGCGCGGGAAACTTCACCCTCGGCGATTTCTCGCTCTTCGTTTATCTTCTGCAAAGCATGGGCGATCTCACCACCTTCGGCGGTATGCTCTGGGCGCGTTATAAACAAATGGATGTCTCCGTCAAACGCATGTACCGCCTGATGGAAAACGCCCCGCTGGGCGCATTGATTGAACCCGCCAAAATAAATTTGGATGACGCCCTGCCCGAAGTGACCTACCCGACAAAAACCGCCTCAGACCGACTGAATGAGTTGGTGGCTGACCATCTGACCTTTCACTACCCGAATTCCGTCAACGGCATCGAAGACATTTCGCTCAAAATCAAACGCGGTTCGCTGACGGTCATCACCGGTCGTATCGGTTCCGGCAAGACGACTCTGTTGCGAGTATTGCTCGGACTGCTCCCTGCCGACACTGGCGAAATCCGCTGGAACGGGCAGGTCGTCGCCGACGCGGGCAACTTCTTCATCCCGCCGCGTTGCGCCTACACCGCGCAAGTCCCGCGCCTATTCAGCAACACCCTGCGGAATAACATCCTGCTCGGCATGAACAAAAACGATGACGACATATACAAAGCGACCAAACTCGCCGTCATGGACAGAGACCTGGAAAGCCTCGACAACAACCTCGAAACGACCGTCGGCTCGCGCGGAGTCAAACTCTCCGGCGGGCAGGCGCAACGCACCGCCGCCGCCCGCATGTTCATCCGCGAGCCCGAGCTGGTCGTCTTCGATGACCTCTCCAGCGCGCTGGACGTGGAAACCGAACGTCAACTCTGGGAGCGCATCTTTGAATCGGGCGATGAACTCACCTGCCTCGTCGTCTCCCACCGCCGCCCGCTCCTGAGGCGGGCTGACCGCATCATCGTCCTCAAAGACGGCAAAGTCGAATCCGAAGGCGCGCTCGATGAATTGCTCGAAAAGAGTCAGGAAATGCGCGAACTTTGGAAATTGGAAGAAAGTTAATCCGTCATTGCGAGGGCGATGCTCTTTCGCCCGAAGCAATCTCAGACTCAGCCATTAGATTGCTTCGCCGCGAAGAGCAAGAGCGCGGCTCGCAATGACGAGAATAAGAAAAGGATAACCGCCATGCCCACCTCCTCCGACCTGATCCGCGCCGCGCGCGAAGCCTTCAACCGCGCCATCGCCGAGAAAGACGCCAGGCGCATCCGCCCGTTGCTGGCGCCGAGTTATCATCTGATCACCGGTCGCAGCGACCAGTTCCACGGCGCAGACGAGGAAGAAATACGTTGGGCAAAACTTTTTATCGAAGACCCAAGCGCCGTTTATCGTCGAACCCCGCGCGAGATCGCCGCCAATGAAACCTGGGGCATCGCCGAAGAACTTGGGGGCTGGCAGGGCGAATATTCCATAAACGGAGAACTCGTCCGCGCCTCGGGCGTCTACGCCGCCAAATGGCAACGGACACAAAACGGCAACTGGGTTTTGCAGGCGGAAATTTTCACGACCATTAATTTCGACGAAGCCTGCATCCCGCCTGATCCAATCTAGCGTTTCCGTCATTGCGAGGGCGGCGCTCTTTCGCCCGAAGCAATCTCGGAACTAATCATGAGATTGCTTCGCCGCGGAGAACAAGAGCGCGGCTCGCAATGACGGACGGAGAATTTCAAAATGGACATCATCACAGGAAAAATCCTGAAACTTCACAACTGGGAAGACGGCAAAAGCATTGGACTTGCAAAGGAAGCCGGAAACAAAATGATCGCCTCCGGCATGGAACGCGGCGCGGCTCTTTCCGCGCTCGAAGCGGTTCGCAACAACCCCGGCAGTTACCTCGCCGATAGTTTACTCGCCGACCTCGCCCGCGAGATTCTGCGCAAGAACAAAAGCGATGAGCCAAGCGAAGACACCCTGCGCGAGTCGCCGCTGCCATTTCCCATCTGGGGCGCGGAGCATATTGACCCCGAAGCCGTCAAGCAGATGGAAAACGCCATGCGTCTGCCCGTCACCGTCACCGGCGCGTTGATGCCGGACGCGCACGTCGGCTACGGTCTGCCCATCGGCGGCGTGCTGGCGACGGAGGACGTTGTCATCCCCTACGCCGTCGGCGTGGACATTGCCTGCCGGATGCGCCTCTCGCTGTACGAAGTCTCGCCGATTCTCATCGGACAGAAGAAGGGCTTGTTTGAAAACGCACTCTGGGACGAAACCGCCTTCGGCATGGGCGCGGCATGGAAAGGAAATAAGCGCGCCCAGCATCAAGTCTTGGATGACGAAGCGTGGCTGGCAACCAAGCAACTGCGGACGCTGAAAGACACCGCCATGAATCAGCTTGGCACGAGCGGCACGGGCAATCACTTTGTGGAGTGGGGTTCATTCCGCTTGCATGAGCCGATGTTCGGCTTACAGCCCGGCGAATACCTTGCCCTGCTCTCGCACAGCGGTTCGCGCGGAGTCGGCGCGAAGATCGCAGACCGCTTCAGCAAACTGGCAAGAGAAAAGCGCCCCGATCTTGATCCCAGCGTCAAACATCTCGCGTGGCTCACGCTGGATTCGGAAGATGGTCAGGAATACTGGCTCTCGATGGAACTGGCAGGCCGCTTTGCTTCGGCGAATCACTACATCATCCACAAACGTGTGGCGGCGGCGGTTGGGTTGAAAGAAGTTGCGGTGGTTGAAAATCATCACAACTTTGCCTGGCGCGAAAAGTTGACCGACGGGCGCGAAGTCATCGTCCACCGCAAGGGAGCCACGCCCGCGGGCGTTGGAGTTCTCGGCGTAATCCCCGGCTCGATGGGAGACGCAGGCTACGTCGTCCGGGGAAGAGGCGTAAGCGAATCGCTTGAATCCGCTTCGCATGGGGCCGGTCGCAAGATGAGCCGCAGGGTTGCCATCAACTCCATCAGCAGGCGCGAACGGGACGACTACCTCAAAGAACGCGGAGTCACCCTGCTCGGCGGCGGCATTGACGAAAGCCCGCAGGCGTACAAGCCAATTGATGAGGTCATCTCCGCCCAGCGCGACCTCGTGGATGTGATCGGCAGGTTCACCCCGCGCATCGTCCGCATGGCGGATGAGCCGGGAGATATTTGATAACTCACCTTATGCAGTACTGCAAAGTTCACTTTGCGTTGCGGGGCAAGGCGAACCTTACTAGACGAGGCGGGCGCGTAAGACGAGCGAGCAAAAGACCCTAAGGTTTGGTAAACCTTTAGGGTCTTCGTTATAATAGCCTCATGCACATTCAGCCGAAAGACCCCCACCTTCAGGAAACCCTGCTGAACTACTCACAGGAATCCGACCCGCTTAAGCGCAAGGCGCTGGAAGACGACATCTGGCAAAAGTACGGCAGTGAAAACACGGCGTTTGTGCTTGATATGTCCGGCTTTTCCCTGTTGACCCGCAAATACGGGATCGTGCATTACCTTTCCATGATCCGGCGGATGCAATTGACCGTCGAACCGATCATCGTCAGTCACGGCGGGCGCATCATCAAGTTCGAGGCGGATAACTGCTTTGCGGTCTTCCCCGAACCCGCGTCCGCCGCGCGGACTGCCATCACCATCCAGCACGCCATCGCGGCCGCCAATATTCTGACCTCCGAAGACATGGACATTCACGTCACCATCGGCATTGATTACGGCAAGATTCTGATCCTCAACGAAGACGATATGTACGGCGACGCCGTCAATCGCGCCTGTAAAATGGGCGAAGACATCGGCAAGGCGGACGACATCCTCATCACCAAAGAAGCGATGGACATGATCCCCGAAGAAGCGCGGATCGAAGGAAAGCCCATCGAAGTCAGCATCGGCGGCATGAACACGCCCGCCTACCAGATCATCTACCGGACGGACGCGGAAGAGGAACAGCAATAGGCGGGAATCAGATCAACAGATCCAGAAGCAGCCCCAGCCCGGTCATGATGAACGGAAGGACAGTCGCGGCAAGGACGCGGTAAAACGCCCAGTTCTCGAAGGGCCAGGTGGGGGCTTTTTCGGTCAGGTCGATCAGGGCGCGCAGGGCGGCGATTCGTTCCGAGGGCATCTCCGCGGTTTTCATCGAAGACAGATTCGGCATCAGGCGGTCGTATTCATCCTGCAGGGAATCCGAAATGCGTTGCAACGCCTCCTCCTTCGCAAGTTTCATACCGATATGCGCCTGCCAGAACGGCAGAAAAAAAGCCAGCGGAATCAAAATAATGTAGAGGATAAGATAGACGGCGTCCTCAGGGAAGACGGGGGTCGAAAAAAAGAAACGCATGGCGATCATGAACCCGAGCGCGCCGCCAAATATCGCAAAAGTCATTCCGTAACGGGTGATCGAGTCGAAGGATGCGCCGTACTTCGACTGCCCGATCATGACCGGAAGTTTGACGTTCCGATAGACGCGATTAAGGTTAAACGCCATTGCCAGGTGCCGCCCCAGGGCGATCAGGATCATATAAAACAAAAGAAAACGCGATAACTGCAACACGGCAATCATGAACCAGTTGACGCTATACCATCGAACGCCGAGATAATCCATCACAAACAGCGCGCCAAGATACACCGCGCCCGCGCCGAACAACGCGCCCACAATCCAAACGCGGGAGTTGATGTGCAGGATGCGCGACGCGCGCAACAACCCCGCCCGGGCGGTTTCGGGAAGCAGCGGCAGAACCAACCGATATAAATCCGCGATCGCCGCCGCCTGCCAGACATAGAAAAAGATCACAGCCGGGTGGATGATCAGAAAGCCGACCTGGTTCACCCTGTCCACAATCGCGCTTCGCTCCAATCCCTCCGCGGGGAAGAGCGCGCCAAAATAGGCGGGCAGGGCAAAAAGATAAACGGCAAAGATCGTAAAACTCGCCAGCGCCGCCTGCCAGGGTTTCAGCCGCAAAAAAGAAAGAAAGCGCCCGAACGGGTCCTTTCCGATGACATCCTGCGGGGTAATCGAAGTTTCCATCGGCGCTGCCTTTCCCGGGCGGGTTACGTTTTTTCCAGAATCCCGATCGCGTTTTGAATCCGCCGCAAACAAATCTCGCGCCCGATGATCTCCATACTCTCGAATAACGGCGGGCTGACCTTTTGCCCGGTGACTGCGACTCGCAGGATTCCGAAGACCTGACTGGCTGAATAGCCGCTCTCTTCGACGTATGCCCGCATGGGGGCTTCGCTTCCTTCGTGACTGAGGCCGGGTCCCGCTCCCAGAATTTGATACGCCCTTCGAGCGATCTCCGCCGACTGCTTCGCGTCGAGTCCTTTTGCGATGAGGTCTTCGGGGTTGGGGGTCACTTCGTCCTTGAAGAAGAATGCGCCAAACGAGATGCAGTCGTCGAGGGTGGTGAGACGTTCGCGGATGAGCGGAATCATTTTCAGCAACACATCGTCGCGGACGTTGAGTCCCTCGCGGGTGAAATAAGGCTTGAGGCGGGCCGCCAGGTCTTCGGTCGTCAGGAGGCGGATGTGAGTCGCGTTGAAATGATCCAGTTTTTGGAAGTTGACCGCGGCGGGCGAGGGAGTTAATGAGTCAATCGAAAAGCGTTCGATCATTTGATCCAGCGTCATCACGTCGTCTTCAGCGACGCCCCAGCCCATGAGCGCCGACCAGTTCAGTACGCCTTCGGGGGTGAAGCCGAGTTCCTGCATGTCTTTGATGAAAATGGAGTAGCCGTCCTTCATCGCCTCCGCCGCCTCGCGCTTGGACATTTTGCCCTTGCCGCTGGGTTTGAGAAAAACGGAAAGATGAATCCACACCGGCTCGTCCCAGCCGAAGGCGCGCACGATGTTGACGTGAAGCGGGAACGTACCAAGCCATTCCGAGCCGCGCATGACGTGTGTGATTTTCATTTCATGGTCGTCCACGATGGCGGCGAGGTGGTAGGTCGGCAAGCCGTCAGTTTTGAGGATGACCTGATCGTTGAGTTGCTTATTCTCGGTGACGATGTCGCCGCGCAAGTGGTCGCGGGCGACGGTCGCGCCTTCCTGCGGCATCTTGAAACGGATGGTGTAAGCCTCGCCGTTGGCAATGCGTCTGGCGGCGTCATCAGGGTCAAGGCTGCGGCAAGCGCCGTCATAGCGCGGATTCTCTTTGTTCTTCATCTGCGCCTGACGGACTTGATCGAGTCGCTCAGGAGAGCAAAAACAAGGATAAGCGCGGCCTTTTTCCACAAGGGTCTTCGCATGAGCCTGATAGATCTCGCGCCGCTCGGTCTGGCGATAGGGACCGTATTGACCGCCGATGTCGGGTCCTTCGTCATAAGTCAAGCCAAGCCAGCGAAGTCCGTCCATGATCTCCTGTTCCGCGCCGGGGACGGTGCGTTTGAGGTCGGTGTCTTCGATGCGCAGGATGAACTGCCCGCCGGTTTTCTTTGCAAGCAGATAATCATATAAGGCGACGCGCGCCGTTCCAAGATGCATGTGTCCGGTCGGGGATGGGGCGATGCGAGTGCGGGCGGGTTTATTGGACAAAGGTTTACTCCCAAGACTTCGGAAGTTTTGAAAACCTCCGAAGTCTGAAATTTAGAATTCCAATTCCTTCTGGCGCATGACGACGGATTCGACCAGCCCGATGCCGATCATCAGGGCGGT
>CAADGT010000170.1 GCA_900696595.1 uncultured Chloroflexota bacterium | reverse complement strand
CAGCGCTGTAATTTTGCTCAGGGTTTCTGTGCTACACTTCATGCGGAGCCTCCGTTTGTTCTTGCCTACGGGTACTATACCCGATTTCTCGGAGGCTCCTTTTCTACATCATTTGAATGCTCCCATCGTGGGCGCCACGAAACCCTTTCGTGAAGCACTGATCATGAATGAAAAAACCGTGTACAGGAAATCTCTCATCCTTTTTCCGAAGCGGGGTTGTCAAGTAAAATATGCCGTATATGAAAGAATTCATCTATTCCCGCAACGCCGTGTATGAAGCCCTGCTCGCCAGACGCAGGCAAATCTTTTCGATCGAGATCGCCGAAGGGGCGCAGGAAAAGGGAAAACTGGCGGAGATTGTCAGACTCGCGGGGCAACAGAAAGTGAAGGTCAATCGCGTTCCGCGCGGCAAACTGGATAAGGTCAACCAGAATCATCAAGGAGTAGCCGCCGAAGTGGGAGCCTACCCCTACGCCGACTTGACCGATATCCTCGACAAAGCCGGGGGCGAGCCGCCGTTCATTCTCATCCTCGACTCGCTGCAAGACCCGCAAAATTTTGGGACGTTGATCCGCACAGCGGAGGCGGTCGGGGTTCATGGCATTGTCGTCCCGTTGGCGCGGACAGTGGATGTGACTCCGTCGGCGGTCAATGCGTCGTCGGGGGCGAGCGAGCATCTGCTGATCGCCAAATCCAATCTCTCGCAGGCGATGGATACGCTCAGGGATGAAAACGTCTGGCTCGTAGGGTTGGACCAGGCCGGGGCGGAGGTCGAACCGAATTCCCGTCATCTCAAAGGCTCGCTGGGGCTCGTCGTCGGCTCGGAGGGGGAAGGTTTGCATGAACTCACGCGCAAGAAGTGCGATATCGTTTTGAAACTGCCGATGCGCGGAAAGATCGAATCGTTGAACGCCGCCGTGGCGGGGTCGGTGGCTTTGTATCTGGCTTATCTAAACCGTAAATAGCTCGTCATCGCGAGGGCGCTTTTGTTCTATGCCCGAAGCAATCTCTCGATTGTTTAGGGGATTGCTTTCGGCGGTAGAGCATCGCCCTCGCAATGACGAAGGCTCAGGAGAACTTTATGCCTCAAGGGACGTATCATTTTCCAAAGGGATTTTTATGGGGGACGGCGACCGCCGCGCATCAGGTGGAGGGGAATAACACAAACAACAATTGGTGGAAGTGGGAGCAGGAAGGACACACGGACGGCTCCGCCGCCGTCGCCGCCGACTGGTGGGGCGGGCGCTGGCGCGAGGATTTCGACCGCGCCGCGGAAGCGGGACAGAACGCGCACCGCATGTCGGTGGAGTGGAGCCGCATCCAGCCGACGCCGGATACATGGGACGAGGAAGCCCTGGAAAAATATCGCGCCATGTTGAAGGGCTTGAAGGAACGCGGCATGACGCCGATGGTCACGCTGCATCATTTCACAGACCCATTATGGCTTGCCGAATTCGAAGGCTGGGAGACCGAAGCCGTTGTTCCCCTTTTCGAAAAATTCGTCCGCAAAACGGTGGACGCGCTGAAGGAATATTGCACGCTGTGGTGTACGCTCAACGAGCCGACCGGGTATGCCCTGAACGGGTATATCGTCACCGGCGTCGATTCGTTCCCGCCCGGAAAAAACGACATGAAACTGGCGATGCGGGCGCAAGCCAACATGATTCGCGGACATGCGGCCGCCTATCGCGCCATTCATTTATTACAGCCGGAGGCGCGGGTGGGGATTGCGCATCATTATCGTTCCGTATTGCCGCATCGGGAGTGGTCTCCGCTTGATCGGTGGGCGGCGAATAATTTTTTCAGCGCCATCAATGTCGGCTTTCCGCTGGCGCTGGCAGACGGGGTGATGCGCTCGCCCATCGGTTCTGTGAAAATTCCAGAAGCCAAAGGAACCCAGGATTATTTCGGTTTCAATTACTACACCCGCGAGTACGCCGCGTTCGACCTGTTCAACCCGGGCAAACTGTTCGGGCGCAATTTCTACCGCAAAGACGCCGAACTGAGCGACGGCGGCTTCCTTGCCTTTGAACCGGACGGCATGTTCGAAGGCTTGAGGTGGGTCGCGCGAAACTTTCCCAACCTGCCGATCCTTGTTTCTGAAAACGGAGTCAACTCCGCCGACGACTCCATGCGTCCGCGTTACATCGCCGAACACATTCATCAGATGTGGCGCGCGGTCAACTTCAACTGGCCCGTCAAGGGCTACTTTCACTGGTCGCTGGTGGATAACTTCGAGTGGAGTTTTGGATGGAAATACCGCTTCGGACTTTGGGGACTGGACGTGGACACCCAGAAACGAATCAAACGCCCCAGCGCCGACCTGTACGCGGAGATATGCAAAGAAAACGGACTCTCCAGCGAAATGGTGAAAAAATACTGCCCCGCGGCGTTCGAGAGGCTGTTCCCGGCCTGAATTTACCCGCCCGATAACCAGTCGAACAGCCCTTTCCTCGGTAAAGTCTCCTCCACCCTCGGCATGGCAAGCAAAACGACGGAGATGTTATCATGACCGCCGCGCTCATTGGCTAGCGCCACCAGCGCCTCCGCCGCCGCCTTCAAATCGCGCTTGCTCCGGATGATCTGCTGGATCTCGTCGTCCCAGACCAGGTCGGTCAACCCGTCGGTGCAGATCAGAATCGTATCGCCCGGTTGCAGGTGAAAACCCTGGTTGTTGAGCGATTCCTCGTCGGTCTCGTTATTGTCAATTCGCAGGCGGAAATCCACCTCGGGCAGGCGCAACCCCCCAAGATGCCGCCGGATGACATGCACGTTCGGATGGTCGCGCATCTGCTCGGCGCTGATGATGCCCTTCTCATACGCCTCCTGCACCCAGGTGTGATCTATCGTCACCTGCTGAATGAACTTCCCCCGCAACAAATACACGCGCGAATCGCCGACATAACCGATATAAAGCCGGTTCTCGATGATCCACACACAGGCGCAAGTCGCGCCCATGCCTTGTTCCTCGGCTTTGCCCGCCGAATGTGAAGCGATCGCCTGGCTCGCGTCGTGGATGGCGTTCTCCATGATCTTGATCGGCTTGCGCGCGTTGCTCTCCGCCACATGCGTGCTGATGTAATTGACCGCCAGTTCCGCCGCCACCTCCCCGGCGCGATGCCCCCCAATGCCGTCCGCCACAACGGCAAAGATTGCCGGGCGCGGGTCGTCCTTGCCCAATTGGAACGACGAAACCGCATAACGGTCCTCGTTATTCTTGCCTGAGAGGCCCGCATGGCTGAGGGCGGCTATGTGCAAGTGGGCGAGTGTAGTCCGGATCATTCTTCGGGGTTAAGCGGAATAACCTTTGGCATTCGCGGAGGCGGGGGAGTCCTCAGCATGAAACGATACTTGAGTTGACCGAAGTTTACCATATCCCCATGCTCCAACCGATAGCCCTCACGAGGGATGGAATCGTAATTCACCCACGTCCCCGCCAGAGATTGCGCGTCCTGAAGCAGATAACCGCCGTCCTCGGTGGCGCGGATGCGCGCATGAACCGGCGAGATCGAAGCGTCGTCCAGAATCTGCCCGCATTGCGCCGGGTCGCTCCCCAACACAACTTCCTTTCCATTTAGCGGGATGGGCGGGAGGGCGGCGTACTGACCGTCGGCTTGCAGTCTTACAAGGGATGCCGCCGCCTCATTCTCTGGAACTTTGGCTTTTTTGCCGCTCCCGGGCTTGGTCGTCCGCTTCGGCTTTTTCTCCTTCGCCGCCGAAGCCGCTTCGACCAAAACGGGAATCGGCTGGGTGAGCGGGTCGTTTTGCGCTTTTCGTTCCTCCTGCATGGCGCGGAAAGAACGCGAGCGGAATCTGCCGCCGAGCAAAATGGAGAACAACACCAGCCCGGCAAGCACAATCGCCCCAAAGGTGAGTTGCGCGCGATATTTCGCAAGGAATACAGCCGGACCGCTGGGCGGTTGGATGACGGTCACCAGCACGGGCAACGACATACTCTGTTTGCTCAAACCGAGCGAATCCACCGCCTCGACCATGATTTGATGCTCGCCGCTGATCGAGTACGCCGTCAGATTCCATACGAACTCGTCGAACGGCTCGGACGTATTTTCATCCACGACCGCTCCGTCCACGTAGAGGGTTGTGCGCGTCAGCGGGCGCTCGTAACCGTCGGGGAACTCGACGATGATCTCGATCTTCTGCGTTTCAGGCAGCAGGATTTCGCTGTTGAATGGGTCTTCGGGCGGCGCCTGGCGCGTGATCTGCATGGCGGACGCCACAGGGATCGGGTTCGGCGGCTGGATGTTCAAGTCGAAGGTTTGCGCGCCGGAGGTCGCCATGCCCGATGCAGGCAGATTCACCTGAACGATAAGATTGTGCGCGCCGGAGACGTTCAGGCGCGAGTTGTAAGTCAGCTGATAGATGCGGCGCAACGGCGCGAAATAAACTTCGGGGTCGGGGAAACGCTCCTCGCCGGAAAACTGGAACATGCTCCCGCCGGTCTGAATCGCAAGGTTATTGAAGACCGCCGCGCTCGTGGTCGTGAAGGTCGTGTTCGCATCCACATACCAGACGAAGACGCGAATCTTGTTTTCCAGCGCGCGCTGGATGATCGGCTCGAGGTCCGCCGCCAGGTTCGGGTTTTCCATTTGAGGCGTGATGAACAGTACGGCGCGCTTCACCCCAATGCGCGGAGTCTGGGCGCCGACCACATCCAGCGCCGAGGCGAGCGATTGCAGGTTGGGCATCGCTTCGCGCATATCCGGCTCGAAGCCTTGCAAGCCGACGATGAAATCGGCAGGCGGCGCGTGATTGATGACCGGTCCCGCCTGCGAGACGAGACTCAAATCGTCTGGCATATCCGGCGGACGGGCTTGCGCCCAATCCATGATGACTTGCGAGACTCGCTGAAAGCGCGAGATGCCGTTCGCGTTGCGCGCGTCCAACGCCGCGCCCTGGTTGACGGCGACCGCCAACTGCAAAGGGATCGCCATTTCATTGAAGCCCAAAGCCTGGAGCGGCTGTCCGTTCTCCATAACGGTAACCGCTTCCGGCTTGAGTCCCGAGGCGAAGATTCCGTTCGAGTCGGTCACGTCCACGAATCCCGAAATCATGGGGAAGGCGGAGACGTCCACGTTATATAAAGTCGCAGACGCGGCGGACTGTTCCTGCGCCGAAGCGGGGATGACGCCGGGGATCAGGCTTATGAGAAGCAGCGGGAGGAAAAACTTACGCATCAGCCTGCGCTGAGAAGGGAGTGTTGTTCGGAGAATCGGCTGGCTGGGTCAGTTGCAGGTAGGAGAGCGCCCACGAGGTCTTCATGTAAGCGGTCAATACGCCGTTCAGGAAGATAAGGACTGGGGCGTATAAAGCGCAACAGGCGATGGATATATATGCGGCGGGCGGAATCGCGTCGCCGAAACGGTAACCCGTCATGCCAAACACAGCCGGAAGCACAGCCACGATCACCGGCAGGGCGATGATGAAACCGATGATGCCGCCGCCGATGCCCAGCACAAGCGATAACACGATCATCCCGCCGATGTCGGTTTTGACGATCTCCCACCCGCGTCTGAAGCCGTCCATCATGGGCAGGTCTTCGGCGACGATGGCGGCTTGCGCCTGTTCGAGGATGATGCTCACTGCCCATGCTGCCGGGATGAGCAAACAGATAAACGGGATGAGGCAGGCGAACCCGATTCCATTGGTTAGAAGGCCAGCCACGACAAACGGAATGAATATGAGAAGAAAGGCAAGCCCCACCAGAAAATTCATGCCGAAGAAACGCCAGAAGTACGGCATGGATTCGGACCACAGTTCGGCGAAGATCGGCGAGGATGCGCCGCTTTCGATTTTATAGACGCCTTTGAGAATGCCGATGCGTCCCATCATGCCGAGGGCGTAGAAGGCAAAGGAAAGCAATGCCAGCGCAACGCATGTTGCGATAATGATGAGCATGTATTGCTCCCAAAATTGCCTTGCCTGCTCGACGAAGCGCTCGGCGCCGCCTGGGTACTTTCCCGGGGCGTCCTCAGAAGAGGAACCATTGCCGCCGCTCCCGTTGCTGTTTGCGAAACCGGCAAAAACCCCAAAGATCCACAGAACCTTGTGATTCCAAACGATCTGCCAGGCGCGGGTGAGTGTCTTGCCAAGGTCAATTTTCATGCGCTTCTCCTGGTGTTGTTTTGGGCGGGTGGATTCCAATTGACGAAACCGGTTGAATCATACTCCACTCGCAAGTTTCCGTCCACGCAGAAAGAGGCGGGGGTAACGCAAAGGTTGTCGCCTTAGACCGCAAAATCTCCAGATTTTGCCTCAAAAGTCGGGTGACTTTCGACTCTGCTAGGGAGAGCGCGCTTATGGAGGGGCATTCTTTCCGCTATCACGAACTCACGTTGCACATCTTGTCTTTTTTCGCCTGTTTTCTTGGGTTTTCCGTTCCGGGTCCATACTGGCAGACCGCCGCCCAGGGCGTGTAATTGGTCTGGAATTGGTCGGTGAAATATGCCAGTCCATTGCGCCAGACTGTGCGGGTCACAGTCACGTCCGCGCCCTCGGCGGCGTAATCCACCTGTTTGAGTTCGTTGGTTTTCAAGTCCGGGTTTTCCTCGAAGACCGTCTCCGGCGCGGGGACGATGTTCTGCGGTCCGGTCGTCTCCCACGTCACCGAGCGCCCGTCGGAGGTGGAGTAGATCCTCCAGGTCAGCGTGCGCGCGCCCACGTTGACGTCCGTCTCCATCAACATCCAATACGGCGTATCGTTTACGAATTTGAAATCCACCAGCGGGAAGTAAACAGTGGCGTCCATCCCGACCAGTTCCGGGTTCAAGTGTCCCCTCTCGTCCATTTCATAATAGGGAACGCGATAAGCATGCGAATAACGCTCGACGATGGGGAAGCCGGCGAAGAACACCGTGCGGAATAACGTGGTGCTGACCTGGCACACGCCGCCGCCCACGCCCTTGATGGTGCGCCCGCCGTAGATGATGAGCGCCTCGGCGTAACCGTTTTCCAGGCTTATATCGCCCAGCGCGCTGCCCATCGAGAAGGTCGCGCCCGGCGCGATGAGCAAGCCGTGATATTGCGCCGAGGCGGTGACGATGTTCTGAATGCGCGCCTCGCTCGAGCCGTAGAAGTAGGTCGTTTGATTGGCGACCAGTTCGACGATCCCCAACTCTGCGCCCGTCGCCTGGTCCGAAACGGCGGGCTGTTGCTCGGCGACGACCAGGTTTACGCTGTGTTCGCCGCGTTGCAAGGCGGCGTTGACCGCCTCGACGCTGGCTTCCACATCCATTACGCGCCCGACGGTCGAGGGGGAGAGCGCTTCGAGCCGCCCCGTCGCGTCGTCGAACTGGAAACGCGCGTCGCGCGGCGGGCGATCCACCGTCACTTTCAGGTCGCTCAACGATTGGCGCAACGCCTTTTCGTCCAACCCGACCTGCGCCTGCGGAACGCCGCCCGCATCAACGACGGTCACTGTAAGCAAGTTCGCCAACACCGGCACATCATACGTCCACGGACCCGGATCACTCGCGTCGGCGTTTGGCAGGGTCATGGTAAACGACTGACTGAGCATGACCCGCGCCTGCTCGGCTTGAGCCGTCACATCCAACAGGCGCGGCGCGGTTTCTTGAATCGCCAGCGGAACTTCGCCGTCGCGGAAACTTTGCAATTGCGCGCCGAGATGGATCAAGGTCGCATCGAGGTTCAGGGCGCGCCCCAAACGTCCCGGCTCCGAAATTACATTCGTCCCTTCCACGCGCAAAACGGCTTCGGCGACCGGCTGGTCAATTTGCACGGCGATGTTTTGCAGGTAGGCGTACGCCACGCGCTGATCGAAAAGAATCACCGGCGGCGCGTCCGCTCCCAGCCCGCGCGCGCTGACCTGAGCCGCAAGCGCGGCGAACAACCCGCCCTGGCGTCCGTGATCGTATGCCGCGTTCGCGCTCGCCGTCGGGTCGAAGACCATGCCCAGCTCGACAGGCGAAGCCACCCAGACTCTGTCCCCATCCCGAAAAAGAATCTTGCCGGTATTCGGGTACGAAAGCGTCTGACTCAACTTCAACGCCGCCTCGCCGCGCGAGAGTCCCGAAAGGTCCACGCCCGCCACGCTCACGCCGGGAAAGATGCGCCCCGCATACGCAAATTGATAAAAGATCGCCCACAAGAGGACAAAGCCGGCGAATAAAACGAATCCGCCGCTCAATGCGGCAAAAACCTGTCGCGGCATCTCGCGTCGTGAAATCAAAGTGGTCATGGGCTGGGATTATAACGAAGAATTTCGAGGTCAAGTACAATTGCGCCAACTCGCTTTAAGATTGTGATGAAAACATGACCCGCGCCCTGAAATTTACCTGTATCCTTTTTTTATTGACCGCTTGCGCGCCCGCCCTTCGACCCGATCAGGACAGCGCCTCGACCTCCGCCCCCGGGCCTGTTTCCGCCCCCGAGGAGTTGATCCCCGCTGAGACTTTCTCTGCCACTCCTCCGCCGGCGGAGACTCTCACCCCCAGCCCCATCCCACCGACGGAGACTCCGATTCCCACGGCAACCTCCACGCCGGTCGAAAGCCTGAAAGCCAAAGTGACCGCCGAAAAGATCGTTTGCCGCTACGGACCCGGAAAAAATTATCTCTACCTGATCGCCTTCAACGTCAACACGCCCATCCGCCTGATCGGGCGCGCCGAAGGGAAGAACGACTGGGTATTGGTCGAAAACGGGACTCAGGACTGTTGGGTTGACTCAACCCTGCTTGCAATCGAAAACAGCGCGAGCATCGAATCGCTCCGCATTGTATACCCCGGCGAATATAGAATCCCGCGTTCTCCGTATTACGCTCCGACCGTTGTCCTTGCCGCCGAGCGAAACGGCGACGAAGTGAAAGTAAAATGGGCGGAAGTCATCGTCAGCCCCGGAAAATATGAACACGAGTTCATGTTCCCCTACATCGTCGAGGTCTGGTATTGCAAGGACGGCGAGATTTACTTCGACACGCTCGGCGCGCGAGTTCCCGAAATCACCTTCACCGACGAGGCCGGCTGCGCCGAACCCTCGCGCGGACGGGTGTTCATCCAGGAAAAGCACGGCTTTGCCGGTCCGGCGGAAATTCCGTGGCCCTAACCCACGCGGCAGGAATGAGCAACCTCCATATGAATAAAACCCAACACTGGCTCGAGCGCCTCATCCCGCTCCCGTTTTTCATCTGGTATATGTGGACTCTGGTTCAAACCGCATGGGTCAGCGACGACGCGTTTATCACCTTCCGCTCGATTGAGAATTTCATCCATGGGTACGGTCCCATATTCAATATCGGGGAAAGAGTTCAGACGTTTACCCATCCGCTCTGGTTTTTATTGCAGTCGCTGGCAAATTGGGGAATTGGGCTCTGGCGGGATAATCCACTGGGGAGCAGCCGGCTTTATTACATGAACATCCTCCTCTCGGCGGCGGCCTCCGGGATGACGATGCTGGTCTTCTGGTTTTGGGGCGCCGTCGAATCCAAGAATGCCGTCCTGGGGCTTGTGGTCTTTACCCTCTCCAAAGCGTTCATGGATTACTCCACATCCGGGCTGGAGAACCCGCTCAGCCATCTATTGATCGCCGCCTTCCTCGCGTTCCACCTGACTCATAAACAAAACAACTTTTCCCGCCTGTATATCCTTTCCAGCCTGGCGGCGCTGGCGGCGACCAACCGCGCGGACTTGCTGCTTCTCTTCCTGCCAGCCTTGTTTCACCTATTTCTGGCAAGTCCTGCCCGCCTGAAGGCTCTGGCTGTCCTTGCCGCCGGTTTTTTGCCGTTCATTCTCTGGGAAGCCTTTTCGGTCTTCTATTACGGCTTCCCCTTCCCCAACACGGCAACGGCGAAACTCAATACCGGCATCAGCCTGATGCGGGCCGCCCAGCAAGGCGGTCACTATTACTTGAATTCGCTGACCCTTGACCCCATCACCCTCTTCGTCATCTTCTCCGCCGTTATTTTCCGCCTGATAAAAGGCGACGCCTTCAAAAAGGCGATGATTTCCGGCATTTTGCTCTACCTGATCTACATCCTCTACATCGGCGGCGATTTCATGAGCGGACGATATTTCACCCCGCCGTTGATCGTCTCGGTTTTCCTTCTGCTCAACCCCGGCTTTCATTTCCCGAAGATATATTATCCCGCCCTGGCGCTCGTCATCATCATCGGGATCCTGCCCATCTATCTCATTCCGGGGCGGGACCCGGAATTCATCGCAAACGTATCGAACCTGAAGGATTTCGTTGTCGACCACGGCATTTCCGACGAACGGAATTTTTATTACGGACAAATGGGCTTCCTAAAAAACCTGGACGGGTCGCCAGCCACATACAAAGGCGAATGGATATATCAAGCCGCGTATCCGATACAGGTCGAACAGGTCGGCACGCTGGGCGTGGCGGGATACCGGCTTGGTCCGAACGTCCATGTCCTGGACCGCAACGCTCTGGCAGACCCCCTCATGGGACACATGCCCCTCGAAGACAAAGAAAACTGGCGCATCGGTCACTACCGGCACATCATCCCCGAAGGTTATATCGAAACGCTGACCACGGGCGAAAATCGGATCGCCGACCCCGCCATTGCCCGGTTCTACGACAAATTGCGCATCGTCGTCAAAGGGGATCTGTGGAAACGGGAAAGATTTATAGAAATTTGGAACCTGAACACGGGGAAATACGAAATCAGCCATTAACGTTTATAGCCCATCCGGTTAACCCTGCTTCCAGCGCCGTTGGAGCGAATCGCCGAGGCTTTTGCGCTTACGCAAATCAAACGCTTTGATTTGATTACCTTACACTTTGTTTTTAGGACGCGGAAAACGCGGATGAACGCAGATTTTTTTGACAAAGCGCCCGAAAAAATTCCTTGAACCCGCGTTGTCAGGCAAAATCGCGTAAGGTGAGTTATAAAAATCCACAAACAAGCGGTAAAATCGAAATATGACCGGCGAGTTCAAAGAACAAAACAACGACACCATCTTTCAGGACGCAGTAAACGCCCTGCGCCGCGGGGATAAAACGCGCGCCAAAGAATTGATTACTCGCCTGCTCCAGGCGGATCAGAACAACGCCACATACTGGGTCTGGCTCAGCGCCGCGGTGGAATCGCAAAAAGAGCGCGTCTACTGTCTGCAAACGGCTCTCAAACTGGACCCGGAAAATTCGACGGCGAAACGGGGTTTGATCCTGCTCGGGGCTTTAACCCCGGACGAAACCATTCAACCCTTCCCCATGAATCGCCCGCGCCTGTGGGAGGAAAAACTGCTCCTCGCGCACGAAAAACCAAAGGAACGCGGGCTTCGCGTCGCGTTGCGCAGCCCCGTGGCGCGACTCGTTGGCTTGACGATCGTCGGCATCGGCATGTGCATCGGCATCTACTTCGGCTTCATCCTGCCCAGCCGCGGAATCGCGGAACTTACTCCCACAAACACCCCGGGTCCTTCGCCCACCTTCACGGCAACTCCGACCCTTTTCGGCGCCACAGCCGTGCCGACCAGGGTTTTCGATACCGGACCAACCCCGCTCCAGGACGTTTTGCAGATCACATATACCCCAACCGCTCTTTATGTCGTCACCCCGCGCGACGCCGGGTCTTCGGAGCAATTCAACATTGCCATGGATGCGTACGAAAAAGGCGATTGGGATGCCTTCATCCAAAACATGCAGGTGCTTCAAAACATTGAACCGGATAAGCCGGATATTCCATACTACATCGGCGAAGGCTACCGCTTCAAAGGCGAACCGTCCACCGCTGCGCGCTACTACAACGAAGCGATCGATATAGAATCCCAATTCGCCCCGCCCTATCTCGGACTCGCGCGCGTGCGGCTCATGTCCAACCCCGATTACAACGCCGCGCGGCTTGTTCAACAAGCCATAGACCGCGACCCGAACCTCGGCGAAACCTACCTGGAGCGCGCGCGCTGGCTGATCGGCCGCGGCGACATCGAAGACGCCCTTCCCGATCTTGAACTCGCCGAAAAATTCATGCCCGGCTCCCCCGAAGTCTATCTCGCCTATGCCCGCGCTTACATCGTCGAGGAAGATCACAACAAGGCGCTGGAATACGCGCAGAAAGCCTACGCCGCCGACGTCCTCAACCTGTCAACCTATAAGATGTTGGGCGACCTCTACCTGGAAGAGGAGGATTACGTCAAAGCCGCCGAAGCCCTGCTGGTTTACACCTCCTACGAACGCGAAGACGCGACCGCTCTCGGCAAATATGGTCAATGCTTTTACTTTCTCGGCGAATATGAAAACGCCGTCGCCGCCGTCACACGCGGCGTGGACATCAACGAACGCGGCATGAGGAACTATCGCGTCTATCGCGGGTTGGCGCTCGTGGAACTCGGGCGCGGCGCAGAAGCCGTCGGAGATTTCGAAGTCGCCGTGGACGAAGACCCTGATTCGTTCGAAATTCGCGTCGGCTATGCCCGGGCTTTATACGCCGATAAAAAATTCGGCAGCGCCTTCCTCCAGATCGAAGCGGCGCGCTCCTTTGTGGAAACCGACGAACAAAAAGCCGTCGAACTCTACTGGCGCGGTTTGATCCAGGAACAAAGAAACGACGAGAGGGACGAGATCAAGACCTGGAAAGACCTGCTCAAACTGGACAAGAATGTAATCACCCCGGAAATGCGCGCCCAAGCCGAGAAGCGATTGAAGGAACTCGACGCCTTGACAGATACCCCAACCCCGACCACCGCCCGGACTCCGCGCGGCGGCTCGACATCCACGCCCAAGCCGGCCACGTCCACCCCGAGATCTGGGGCAACGCCGACGCGGACTCCTGTGAGGACGCCTTCCGCGACGCCCGCGCCGTAGAAGATAAACGCGCAGACAAATGAAACAGGTAGACACGAAATGTGCCTGCCTGTTTTCATTTACCGACCACCCAACTACCCGACCACCCGACCACCCAACTACCCGACCACCCGACCACCCGACCACCCAACCACCCAACCACCCGACCACCCAACCACCCGACCACCCAACCACCCGACCACCCAACCACCCGACCACCCGACCACCCGACTACCCACCTACCTCCGACACTCCCCGCACGGACATAACTTCCTCAAATAATGCCAGTTGTAAATCCCGTAATCGTGCCCGTCCTCCCAGACGATGGTCAGCGCGTACGAACCGACGGCGACCACGTTCGACAATCGCGTGGACGCATTATCCTCCATTGCTTTTGTAAACACATCCTCATCCGGCTCGGGTTTCATGTTCTCGTGCCCGCCCCGGCAGGACGCGCAAGGACAAGCCGCGCGCAACAACTCAAAGGGATACACGCTGACGTGTCCGCTGTCCCAATTGATCGTAAATTCTTTTTTGCTCTTGTTGGCTGTAATTCCGGTCGGTTTTTCGGTCATGTCTCCTCTGTATGCGTAGGGCGCGCGCGAAGCGTCTAACGCGCCATCAGCGTTTGGTTTCGCTCATTCACCGGCGTTGAAGAACGCCTATTACGCTGCCATCATGGCTCTGGCACCACGGATAGAAAATCCGCCGCCGCCCAGCCTGCGCGGGTGTCGTCGTACGAAGCGACGAGATGCCA
This sequence comes from uncultured Chloroflexota bacterium, assembly GCA_900696595.1. GTDB lineage: Bacteria > Chloroflexota > Anaerolineae > Anaerolineales > Villigracilaceae > Villigracilis. The sequence goes on along the minus strand of CAADGT010000170.1, from coordinate 15,394 downwards.
CCAGGTATAACCGTCCGCTTCCTGCGGTCCGTCTTTGACGAGGAACACCTCCGCTTCTTCGCCGAGAAAAACGGTCTCTGTATTGAGTCCCGGCGCAGAGCGGATGCGCAAGCCGTCTGTTCCGACTTCGATGATTTGCACATAACCGTTGATGTGAATCATGTTCGCATCCACGGTGGGGGAGGCGAGCGGGTCGAAGGTCGGCGTGGCGGACGCGGCGGGAGTATGAGTCGGGGCGGGGATCATGGTCAGGTCCGCCGGCGCAAACCCAACTTCGGGAGAGAGGCGCGGAGATGTCCACCCGATCAGGATGAGCGCGATCAGGATCAAAGCCCCGGCGGTGATCAAGGCGCCGAAGACGACGAATCGGTTTAAGTAAGGGCGTAAGTCCATGTTATCGAGGATGCTCCTGGCGGCGTCCTCGCCGCCGGGGACGGCGGCAGAGCAATTATTTGTTCGGGTTTTTCAACAAGTATAAAGCGTTTTCGGGCATCAATACTTTGAGCGCGCGGTGTTTGACCTTTATCTTCGCCTTGCGGCCGCCGAGCATCGGGTCGCCGTCCACCTGAATGGAAAAGTTCGCGTCCGATTCGATGCGCAGGTTTTGAAACGGAATGCGGCGCGCTTCGTCCGACGTGAGATGCCGCCCGGCGACAAGATCGAAATAATGGCGCAAGGCGTCGGCGACGTTGTTGCCGCTGAGCAGCCACAGATCCATTTCGCCGTCGTCGAGCAGGGCGTTTGGAGAGATGAGCGACTGCCCGCCCGCGTAATGACGGATGTTGGTCGCGACCGCCACGAGATAATGCCCTTCGACGAGTTTATCCTCGGCGTAAATGCGCAGGTCGAGACCGTGCCAGAAGGTCGCCTCCCAAACTGTGGTGACGAAATAATGCGGAAAGGCAAAGTGCTTGAAGATGCGCGGGCGCGGCTCGATCTTGCTGATGGCGTGCGCGTCCAGACCGACGCCCGCCCACAACAAAAACGGACGGTCGTTGCAATCGCCCACGTCCACATATTGCGGCTCGACGTTTGCGAGTCGTTTCGCGTTCTCGCGCAAATTCCACCACTGGAACCAGCTGAAGGGTTTTTGTCCCTGCTCGATCGCCCAGACGTTTACCGTCCCGGCGGGGAGGACCGCGAGCGCTGTCTCGGTATGGACCAATCCGCTGGCGACCTGACCCACCGTCCCATCGCCGCCGATGGCAAAGACTGCGTCGTATTTCTCTTGCGCGGCTTGGTGCGCGGTCTGGATGGCGTGTGTGCCGCTCAACGTTTCGGCGATGTCCATCTTCCAGCCTGCCTCTTCCAGCGGCTTGATCGTCCCGCGCACGAACCTGCGGACGGGAAACCGCCCGGCAGCCGGGTTGTAGAGTAAAAGTCCCTTGCGCATGTGGGAGATTATATCTGAGCGGCGCGCGGGCGCAAATTCAAAGGGATTTCGGTTGTAGGCGGTTTTTAATGTCGGACGGTATGACGTATAATCCCATCAACCATGAAACCTTTCGCCTGTCCCAACTGTGGAGCGGCTCTCCCCGCCCGCGCCCTAAAAAACGACCTCGTCGCCTGCGAATATTGCGGCACGACCTTTCGCGCGCCAAAGACTGCCACGCCCGAACCGGACATGGGCGATCTCATCCTCGGCGCGGATTTTACAAACGAAGTCCTGCCCGGCTGGGAGATTGTCCGCGACGGCGATATTTCATTCCACAAAGGCCATCCCCCCGAACTGCGCGGACGTTATAAACCGCGCCTCAATTCCTATTACGTTTTGATCTCCTCCGGCTTTTTAGACGACTTCGACGCCAGCGTCAGCATCAAATTCACCGAAGGCGACGAGAAGTTGATCACAGCCGGGTTTTATCCCCGTATGACCAATGATGGAGGGTATGCGGTCTACATTTCCCCGCTTGGGTCTTACAACATCGGCTACTTTACGACCCAGCCGAACAGCGCCGACCTCAAGTGGAACACTCTTGTAGACTGGACCTCTCACGCCTCCCTCCGCAAAGGCAGGGACGTGCCCAACCGCCTGCGCGTCATCATGGATGGCGAAAAAATGCGCGTGTACCTCAACGGAGCGCTGGCGACCTCCCTCAAAGACAACCGCTACAAGATGGGCAAATTACACCTCGTCGCCGAACCCAACGGCGAGACGAATTTAGGCGTCGCCTACTCCGATTTGCAGGTGAGGGAGGTTGTGGGGTAGAAAAAGTCTTCGGTTTCAGTTCGCGCAACTTTGAGGGAAGGTATAATTCAATCAATGGACTTTATTGATTTAGTTTCTCTCAGCTATGAACGGGGAAAACGTATCCTTGAAAAGCGCAACGCTGATATTTTCAAGGAAAACGGGCAATTTTTTACGCCCCCGTCTGTTGCTCGTCATATGGCAAGGCAGTTGGGTCAAATTCAGAATGGGGCGGCGTTACTTGAACCTGCAATTGGCTCTGGTGTATTGGCTTGTGCGGTAATTGAACGGTTGATTGCTGAAAGACGCCCGCTGGAAATATCAATTACCGCTTATGAAACAGATAAAGAATTGTGTGAATTAAGCCGGGAAATCTTGAAAATTGCCAGCGGGGAAGCCAATAAGATTGGAATAAAAATTAATTGGCAGGCGCTTCAGGAAGATTTTGTGCTTGCTTGCCTTCCTGACGATCAGCCCTCTTTATTTGATTCGAGTAAATCAAGTAAAAAGACTTTTACTCATATCATTAGTAATCCGCCTTATTTCAAACTCAATGCAGAAGACAAACGTGTAAAAGCCGTTTACGGAAAAATAAACGGACATACAAATATCTACACATTGTTTATGGCTCTTTCTGCAAAGTTACTTTTGCCGGAAGGGAAAGCGACTTTTATTGTTCCGCGTAGTTTTTGCTCAGGGGTTTATTTTTCAGAATTTCGCCGTGACTTACTTAAAGATGTCGCTCCATTCTCGCTTCATGTTTTTCAATCGCGCAATGATGTTTTCAAAAATGACGCAGTTCTTCAGGAAAACGTAATTTTTTCTTTTGAGAAATTATCCCAGCGGCGGGAGAATAGATATTGGGCTGGTTGTATAAATATTTCATCGTCTAATGACGATAAAAATTTGGAAGAAGGAATTATTTCCCGCCAGGTTTCTTATAAACATTTTTTGAGCGACCACAAGGGGCTTCTCCAATTTCGATTGCCGACAGGAATGCTTGATGAGCAAATCCTGGATACTGTTGATAAGTGGAAAGATACGCTCGAAAAACTTGATTTCCGGGTTTCAACGGGGCGGGTTGTGCCTTTTCGAGCAAAGCAACTACTGAAAGAAAAAGTTAAGGCAGGGAATGGAATCGCCCCTTTGCTGTGGATGCAGAATGTTAAATCTTATCAGGTTGAATATCCGCTTGAAGGCTTCGATAAGCCGCAAGCGATTTCAGTAAACGACCCTTCTTTGCTTGTGCCAAATGCAAATTATGTTTTATTGAGGCGTTTTAGCGCAAAGGAAGATCGCCGTCGCCTGATTTCCGCCCCATTTATTCGAGAAGATTTTGAATTTGAACAAATCGGCTTTGAGAACCATTTGAATGTGATATTTAGAAAAACAGGGACTCTTTCTAACTCTGAAACCATCGGTCTTTCCGCCGTCTTGAATAGCGCAATCATTGATCGTTATTTTCGGATTGTGAATGGGAATACCCAGGTCAATGCGGCGGAACTAAGGATATTGCCCGTTCCCCCGTTGGAAGTAGTAAAGGACATTGGTGAGAAAATTCAAAAAACCCGGGCAGATACACCCGAAAAAATCGAGAATATTATTTTCTCTATACTCTCTGCGTCAAAATTACTTACAGAAGATTTTCCAATGATACAGGAGACAAGAATCACTATGGGAAAAATCGAACAGGCTCAAGAAATTTTGGAAGCGCTTGGGCTGCCCTCCGCTCAACAGAATGAAGTATCTGCTTTGACGCTGTTGTCTTTGGCGCAATTATCTGAACGAACGCAATGGCGGGAGGCAACAAATCCCATGCTTCGAGTTCATGACATTTTGGTTGAAATAAAACAGAGATATGGACGTGAATATGCAGAAAACAGCCGCGAAACCATACGTCGTAAGGTGTTGCATCAGTTTGAACAGGCTGGCATCGCGCTTCGAAACGAAGACGATCCTTTTCGTCCGACTAACAGCGGATTAACGAACTATAAATTGTCCGAATCTGCATTGGCAGCGATTCGTTCTTACGGCAGCCCTAAATGGCAGACCCAGCTCAAACGCTTTATTGACCGCCAGGGAAAATTATTGGATGTTTATCGAAAAGCCAAAGAACAAGCTAAAATTCCCCTGCAAGTTGCGGAAGGGATTGAATACAAACTTTCCCCCGGAAAGCATAACAAACTGGAAGCAGCCATTGTCGAAGAATTTGGACCGCGCTTTGCCCCGGGAGCAAAGCTGATTTACCTTGGCGATACTGCAAAGAAAACCCTCATTCTCGATGAAGCTGTCTTTAAGAAATTAGGCGTTTCTGTTTCTGGACATGGAAAATTTCCTGATGTGATTTTGTATGACACAAAGCGTAAATGGCTGTTTTTAATTGAAGCAGTAACAGCTCATGGTCCAGTCTCGCCTAAAAGGCACGTTGAACTTGAAAAACTTTTCGAGAACTGCAAGGCTGGCAAAATCTATGTGACCGCCTTCTTGGATTTTGCCGCCTACAAGAAATACGCAAACGATATTGCCTGGGAAACCGAGGTCTGGATAGCAGAAATGCCCTCTCACATGATTCACCTCAATGGGGATAGGTTTTTGGGTCCGCGATAAAATTATTTTTTCGCGCAGTCCGCTTTAGCGGGCTTCGTACGAATAGCCCGACGGTTAATCGTCGGGCGGGGTAGCGGGGGAGGAAATGCCCATTGAAACAGAATCAACTCACAGTTAAGCGCGAGCCGAATTCTCGTTTAGAATCACCCCTGTGACCTCCATCCTCATCTTCGCACTCCTCGCCATCCTCTCCGCCCTCGGGGTGTGGATCATTCGTCAGTACGCCGAACGTTATCTACTCGATCATCCCAACGAACGCAGTTCGCATTCTGCGCCCACTCCGCGCGGCGGGGGACTGGCTATCGTTGTCGTCGTCCTCGCGGCGGGATGTGTCGCGGCGATAAACTCAAATCTCACTCATAGCCTCATCTACCTTGTCTGCGGCGCGGTCATTGCCTGCCTCGGCTGGCAGGATGACGTCCAATCGCTCAGCCCGCGAGTCCGCTTTGCGGTGCAGGGGCTGGTCGCGCTTGCGTCCGTGCTGGGCATGGGCTATTTCAAATCCGTCACCATTCCGCTCTTCGGGCAATTACAACTCGGCGTCGTCGGCTTCATCATCACCATCCTGTGGATCGTCGGACTCACCAACGCCTACAACTTCATGGACGGCATAGACGGCATTGCGGGCGGGGTCGCTCTCGCCGCCGCCCTCGGTTGGATGTTCCTCGCCACGCGCGCGGATCACAATTTCGTTTTTTGGATCGCGCTCGCTGTCGGCGCGGGGGGATTGGGCTTTCTCCTGCACAACTGGTCGCCCGCCAAAATTTTCATGGGCGACGCGGGCAGCACCTTCCTCGGTTACACCTTCGCCGTCCTGCCGCTCCTCTCCGCCGACGAAAGCGGCGACGCCCTCATGCTCGGCACGCTCCTGATGTGGACCTTCATCATGGACGCGGGCGTCACCTTCATCCGCCGCGCCCTCAAACGCGAGAACGTCTTCGCCGCGCACCGCGCGCACCTTTATCAACGCCTCGTCATCGGCGGTTACAAACATGCCCACGTCAGCGCCCTTTACATTCTGCTCACCCTCCTTGCCGCCGCCCTCGCCTACGCCTGGTCCTGGGGACAGCCCTACGCCCCGCCCCTAATCATCATCGGACTTCCGCTGCTTTGGTTTGCCCTTTCTCGTTATACAACTAAAATAGGACGCGGATAAACGCGGACGGACGCTGATTTTTTATCCGCGTTTTTCGCGTTCGTCCGCGTCCGATAAACTCATGCTCAATCGGATAAAAACCCCCGCCTCTCTCTACCTCGAACTGGGTCCGCGCTGGTTGGCCTTTCGCCTCGCCTATGCTTTTCGCCTCCGCAGCGGACTGATCCGCTTGCAGACTCCGCAATACGCATGGGATGCCCGTTCGCTCAAACATTGGCTCCACCCATCCATCCCCTCCGACTCAGATTCTTACGCCCAATGGCGCAAACAAAACGCCCCCAGGTTTTTCTTCGATTCACTTCGTCCTGAGCGAAGCAATGGCAATTCAGTCGAAGGGCGCGGGGACACCAACCAAGCCATCGAAGAAGCCGACCGCCTCCTCAACGGCGAACTCAAATTCTTCTCCCACACATACCATCAAACCGGCTTTCCACCCAATGGGCACAAAGACCCAATTACCAATCACCAATTACCAACTAACTTACACTGGTCTCAAATCTCCGATGATTATGTCGCTGCGAGGCGCTCTTGGTCTTTGCCGAAGCAGCCTCCTCATGACAGGGGATTGCTTCGTCGGGAAGAGCAAGAGCCCTCCTCGCAAGGACATGCGGATATTAAGTATGTCTGGGAACCGAACCGCTTCGCCTTCGCCTACGCCCTCGTCCGCGCCTATGCCGCCACAAATGACGAAAAATACCCCCAAGCCTTCTGGACTCTCATCCGAGACTGGGCGGAGCACAACCCACCCAACACGGGACCCAACTGGAAAGACGGACAAGAGATCGCCCTGCGCCTCATGGCATGGACCTTCGGCTTCTACGCCTTCATCGGCGCGCCATCCACCACCAATCTCCAAATCTCCCAATTTACCCAACTCCTCGCCGCCCAGGCCGAACGCATCTACCAAAACATCGGCTACGCCATCTCCACCCGCAGCAATCACACCGTCAGCGAAGCCTTCGGGCTGTGGATGGTCGGCTTGCTCTTCCCCGAACTCAAAGACGCGGAAAAATATTTCAACCTCGGCAAACGCCTGCTCGAGGAAGAAGCCGCCAAACAAATCTTCCCCGACGGGGGGTACGCCATGTACTCCCTCAACTATCATCGTTTTGTCCTGCACCTCTATCTCTACGCCATCCAACTTGGCAAACTAAACCGCGATACTCCGTCATTGCGAGGGCGGCGTTCCTCCGCCCGAAGCAATCTCATGAACTGGCTAGGGGATTGCTTCGCCGCAAAAGGCAAGAGCGCGGCTCGCAATGACGAAGTTGAGTTTTCAGAAGAATTGAAAAAACAGATTGCCAATTCCATTCACTACCTCTCCCATCTCATCCACCCCTCTACCGGACAAATGCCCGTCTACGGCTCCAACGACGGGGCGCTCGTCCTGCCCCTCAATAACTGCGACTTCACGGATTACCGTCCGCTCTTGCAACTTGGTTCAATCAGCATCGCCGGTCAATCCATGTTTGAACCCGGCGAATGGGATGAAGATGTCTTTTGGTTATGCGGCGCGGAGATTGCAAAGAAGGACGAAAGAAGAAAGAAACCGGTTGGCGATGCCTTTCCCAATGGAGGAGTTTATTTCCTTCGCGGGATGAACAGCAGAGCCGTGATTCGCTGCACGGATTTCCAGTCGCGCCCATCTCATGCGGATCAGTTGCATGTTGATCTATGGATGGGCGGTGACAACGTCGCCATTGACGCGGGGACTTATCTTTATTCCGGCGAAGGACTCTGGCGCAATGGGCTTGCGAGAACGTCCGCGCACAATACGGTGACGGTGGACGACAAAGATCAAATGACGCTGGTCAGCCGCTTTACATGGACGAATTGGGCGAAGGGCAAAGTCCTCAAGCAAACCGGGAATCTCTGGCAGGGCGAACACGACGGCTACAAACCCGCCCGCCATAAGCGGACGGTTATGGCGCTGGAAGGGGACAGGTGGATGGTCGTTGACGATCTCACAGCAAATGAGCCGCATCGTTACAAATTGCACTGGCTTTTGAACGATGTCCCATTTGAAACGCTCATGCCGCCAGGAGCAAATAAAGAACAAAATAAAAACTCGCTTCTCTTGAAATACGGAATGAATACATACAAAATCGAAACGGGCTTGTCGAGCGGCGAGGGCAAATTCTCCACCCTCCGCGCCGACTCCAATTCCGCGTATGGCTGGCGGTCGAGGTATTACGGTCATAAGGAACCGGCGATCTCGCTGTTGCTCGAAGCGAATCAACCCATTGCCCGCTTTTGGACGTTTTTCGGCTTCGGGGACGACGATGTCGAATGGAAGGGCGGGGCGGTTTTTGTGAACGGCATGGAAATTCCCCTGGCTGACGTTTGAACGGAGGGAAGCGCTGATTCCGTTTGGGCTGGGAAAAAACCCTTTTAAGTTGAATCAACTCAAAGTCCGGGAATGATGCGCGTAGTCAGGTTTGCAGAGAAGGGCTGGGTTATTGGCGAGTCAATCTGTTGATAGATCATCCCACCCTACAATCGCCGTACGATTGCATTACGATGACGAAAAGCACATTGACTCGCGATTTGAAAAAGGCTATACTGCCGATATAAGAGGTATCGCCGCCATGCGCTTATATCGCTTACATACGCTGGTTCGGAGTAAAGACACGCGAATATTGCCGCGTGTCTTTTTTGTTTCATGTCACTAAAGGAGGCTTCTGCCATGGACTACGGAATGATCGGCAAGCTCGAGAAGGCAAAACGCTATGCGGAGGATCGCACGCGATTCCGCTTCAACAAGTTTGACCTGACCTTTCATGGAGATAATAACGACCATCACGTCATGTATGAGGATGGCATGTTTCAGTGCGACTGCGAGTTCTTCCTGACCCATAAACGCTGCGGGCATTCGATGGCGCTCGAGATCCTGCTCAAGGATATGATTGTCGAGACGGTCGAAGCGTAACCCAACATTTAGACGATATCGAAAATAAGCCGCAGTTCTTTTACCGGGCGCAGATGAACGCGGATTTACGCTGATAAAAGATTTAAAAAATCCGCGTTTTTTGCGCCTGTCCGCGCCCAAAAATAATTTCCGATAAAGTCGGGTGAATAGAACAAAACGCCTCCGGGTGCGGGGGCGTTTTGTTGTCTTTCGCGAATCTGCGCCAGAGAGCGCAGATTACGTTAAGCGTTTTTATAAACCGTATGCCAGCCGCGTTGACCGCAGTTCGGGCAGGCGCGGTACATTTTTTGTTCACGGAGGCCGCCTTGTAACGGATGCCGCCCATCTCCCAAATGGAACGTTCGTGGTTGCAGTTGGGGCATTTCACCTTCCATGTCCTTGATTCGGTTTCCATGGCGGCAAAGGTCTGTGCGGAGACGAACACTTGGATGAGAGTCTGAATCCTTGAACGTTCGGTCATGAATACGATTCCTCATCCTGTGAACTGGTTGGTGACTTCATCTAATTTGGCAACCTCATCGTCGGTCATGCGCCAGCCCGCGCCGCCCGCGTTATCCTCCGCTTGTTTGGCGTTCTTCGCTCCGGGGATGGGTAACGCCCCTTTGCAGATGATCCAATTGAGCGCCGTCTGGGAAATGGTTTTTCCGTGCGCCTGGGCGATCTCCCGTAACGCCTGAATGACCGGCGGGAGTTTTTTCAGCGTTTCTCCATAGGTCGAGCCGCGCAGTCCCGGGGGCGGGTTTTCGATGGAATATTTTCCTGTCAACAAGCCCTGGGCTAACGGGGAATAGGCGATGAAACGCGCGCCCAACTCCTTGCAGCGCGCCAGCGTCCCGTTCTTTTCCGCCGCGCGATTGAGCAGGCTGAAGGGCAGTTGATTGGACGCCAGCGGAACCCCGCGCCGCGCCAGCGCCGAATAGGCGCGGATCATGTTCTTTTCCCAAAAATTCGAAACGCCCACCGTGCGCGCCAACCCCTGCTTTACGCATTCCGCCATGCCTTCCATCATCGTTTCGGGAGTCATCAACGGCGTGGGCCAGTGGATTTGATACAGGTCAACCGACTCCAACCCAATGCGCTCCAGGCTGCCCTTCAGCGCGCGGGGAAGGGCGCCTTTGGCAAGCCGCCAGGGCCATGGGAAGAATTTCGTCGCTGTTAAAACCGGTTGATCGGTAGTCTTAAGGAATTCCCCCAACAAGCGTTCCGAACGCCCGCTGCCGTATATTTCCGCCGTATCCACAAACCGGATGCCCAGGGACAGCGAAACTTCAAACGCCTCCCGCGCAGACTGGTCGGACTGCCCGGGCTGATAGCCCCATATAATCCGGTCGCCCCATTGCCAGGCCCCCAAACCCATCTCCACCGCGTGTAAAAACCGCGTCTCGTTGCTGACTTCGTTCATCGTCTACCCTCCGATTGATTTGCGTGATTTTATCTTAAAAAACCGCTTCCTAAAAAAATCCGGGTTACAATTCGGCTCGCCAAAATTCAATGGGAACTCATGGAACGATATCCCCTCACCCGACAGACGGTAAGTGGATATCGCTCCCGGAGTTCCGGGAGGCTCCCGTGACCCAACAATCGAAGAAGCGGGAAGTGGAAACCGCCTCCAGCCTGAACGAGAGGCTGGGTCTGTCCTTTTCCAACTTTTCCCTGCTGACGGCGGCTCTGACCCACCGTTCCTACGCCAATGAGCATTTGGATGGGACGGAGGATAACGAACGCCTCGAATACCTCGGCGACGCCGTGCTGGATTTCATCGTGGCGGAGTGGTCGTATCGCCATTTCCCCGAACAGTCGGAGGGGATATTGACCAAGATCCGCGCCTATCTGGTTCAAAACCACCGCCTGGCCGGTTTTGCCCGCAAGATTGACCTCGGCGGAGCGTTGCGCCTCGGGCGCGGAGAAAAATCCACCGGCGGGAATCACCGCGAGAGTATGCTTGGCTCCGCGTTTGAAGCCCTGCTCGGCGCTCTTTTCCTTGATGCCGGTTACGAAAAAGCCAGAACCTTCATCCTGCCGTTCATCGAACCGTTGCGCGACACGCTCCTCGACGAGATCAACGACCCCAAAAGTCAGGTGCAGGAGAAGGTGCAAGCCGAAAAACTTGGCGCGCTTATCTACCGCGTCACCGCCTCCAGCGGGCCCGACCACGCCAAAACCTACGAAGTGGAAGTGGAGATCAACGGCGTGGCGATGGGACGCGGAAGCGGCTCCAGCAAATCCGCCGCCGAACGCGAAGCCGCAAGGGAAGCGTTGAAGAAAATTTGAAAACTGGAGGATAGAGAATAGAGAATAGTGAATAGAGAATAGTGAATAGTGAATAGTGAATAGAGAATAGTGAATAGTGAATAGTGAATAGTGAATTATCTTTGCCTAATCTCTAATCTCTAATCTCTAATCTCTAATCCCTAATCTCTAATCTCTAATCCCTAATCTCTAATCCCTAATCTCTAATCCCTAATCTCTAATCTCTAATCTCTAATCCCTAATCTCTAATCCCTAATCCCTAATCTCTAATCCCTAATCTCTAATCTCTAATCCCTAATCTCTAATCCCTAATCTCTAATCCCTAATCTCTAATCCCTAATCTCTAATCCCCAATCCCTAACCCCTAACCCCCCATTCCTAAAACCCCCATGCCCCTCCGCCTCAAATCACTCGAACTGCAAGGATACAAAACCTTCGCCTCGCGCACAACCTTTGAGTTTGCCGCGGGCGTAACCGCCATCGTCGGGCCGAACGGCTCCGGCAAATCGAACATCGCCGACTCGCTGCGCTGGGTGCTGGGCGAACAGTCTTATGCCCTGTTGCGCGGAAAAAAGACCGAAGACATGATCTTCTCCGGCTCCGAGCATCGCGCCCGGGCGGGCATGGCGCAAGCCACCATCAACTTCGACAACACCGACCAGTGGCTTCCGCTCGACTTCACCGAAGTCTCGATGGGACGCATTGCCCACCGCGACGGTCACAATGAATACATCATCAACAACCAGCAGGTGCGCCTGCGCGAAATGAACGAACTGCTCGCCCAGGCCGGTTTGAGCGAACGGACATACACCATCCTCGGGCAGGGACTTGTGGACGCCTCGCTCGCGCTCAAAGCCGATGACCGCCGCCGCCTCTTTGAAGAAGCCGCGGGTGTAGGCTTGTACCGCGCCCGCCGCGACGACGCGCTCAAACGCCTGAACGACACCGAACACAACCTCGAACGCGTGCTGGACATCATGTCCGAACTCGAGCCGCGCATCCGCAGTCTGGAGCGGCAGGCAAAACGCGCCATCGAATACGCCCGCGCCCAGGCGGATCTGAAAGTCATCCTGCGCGAGTGGTACGGCTATCACTGGCATCGCTCGCAGCGCGACCTGACCGACGCGCGCGAATCCGTCCGCTTGCAGGAGGCGCGGCTGGCGGAGGCGCGCGAGAATCACGAGAAGGCGCAAGCCGAATACAACAACTTCCGCGGGAGGCTTGCGGGCTTGCGGGCGCATTTAAACGAATGGCATCGCAAAGCCGCTGAATTGCACACCCAGCGCGAAACCCTCAGCCGCGAACTGGCCGTGCTGGAGGAACGCCGCCGCTCGCTCACCGCGCAACAGGCTTCGATCCTTTCGGACCAGGAAAACGCGCTGAACGAATTGCATCTGGCGCGCGAGCGTTATCAAGCCGCCGAAGCGGACGTTGCCCGCGTGCAAAGCGAGTTCGACGAAGCCAGGGCGCAAAACGAAAACGCGCAGAACGCGCTCTCCACTCGTCAATCCGAACGCTCCGGCATCGAAGAACAGATTCAATCCATTCGCAACCGCATTGAAGAACTGACCCAGCAGCGCGCCGAGAATAACGCCCGCCTCGACGAACTCAAGTCGCGCATCGAAGCGCAGACTCAGAAGATCGCGCAAACGCAAAGCGCGATTGCAAACGCGGAGGCACAAAGCGCGAAGGCGAAAACACAGCATGATTCCGCCAAAAAGATTCGGGAAGAAATTGCAGAGGCGCTGTTGCGCGCCGAGGACAACGCCCTCGCCAGACGCGCCGAAGCGGATCGTCTCGACGGGGAACGCCGCGCCGCGCTCGAACGCCGCACGAAGGAAGAATCCGAACATTCGCGCTTGAAGGCGCAGCTGGAAGTGCTTGAACAGTCCGAGCAGTCGCTGGCGGGTTATGCCGAGGGCGCGCGCTTTCTGCTCGACGCCGCGCGTCAGTCGCGCCTGAACGGGACGCGCGGCGCGCTCTCGTCCGCGCTCGATGTGCCAGCCGAACTTGAAACCGCCATCGCCGCCGCGCTGGGCGATACGCTCGACGCGGTGTTGATTGACTCCAATGAATTGGAAAGCGCTTTGCAGTTGCTCGAGTCTGATGAAGCGGGGAGAGCGGCGTTGTTGCCTGTCAACCAGACCTCCGAAGTCTTTACCCACAGGGCGCTTCGCGAGACCTCGGAGGTTTCGGACGACATTCTCGGCATTGCCTCCGAACTCGTCAATGCGCCCGAAGAACTGCGCGGCGCTGTGCGATTAACGCTCGGTCAGACTCTCATCGTCCGCGACCGCGCCACAGCCCGCCGCTTGCAGCCCGATCTTCCGACTCACGCCCGCGCCGTGACTCTGCGCGGGGAAGTCTTCCGCGGCGATGGTTTGATCGTCGCCGGAAAAACCGCCTCTTCCTCGACCCTCAGCCGGGGACGCCAAAAACGGGAATTTGACTCCGCCCTGGGCGGACTCGTCGCCCGCCTGGTTGAGTCCAACAATTTGGTGGAACGGCTATCGTCCGAATATGCCGAAGCGGGGCGCGAACTGTCGCAAGCCGAGTCGGATGCGCGCGAGATCCGCGTCAGACTGGGAGAGGCTCAGGAGAGCGAGCAACAGGCCGGTCTGGAGTCTGAAGCGGCGGCTCGGGCGTTGGAATGGCAGAAGAGTCAGTTAAGTCAAATGCAGGGGGAGGCCGGGGAGTCGAAATCCCTCCAGCAAAAAATCGGCGAAGCGCAGGCGGATGTGGAGGCGCAGACCGCGCGGGCGCACGATGAATTGAAAGGCGCGGCGGCGAAATTGGCGGAACTGGAGGCGGGCGAGTTGCAGGAACAGGTCTCGTATTGGACGACGCGCGCGGCGGTGGCGGAGGGCGGTTTGAACGCGGCGCAAAATAAATTGAAGGAACGCGGCGACGATATTTCGCGCCTCGATCTGCGCCGTGTGGAGTTTGCGAATCGCCTGACGGAGTTGGACGGCGGTTTGCACAGTTTGGACGCGGAGAAGGCGGCGCTGCGCGAACGCGAGTCGGAGTTGAACGCGCAGATCGAAGCCCGGCGCGTTCAGATCGAACCGGCGGAGAGGGAGCTGGCGGCCGCCGAGCAGGAAGAGGCGCGTTTGCAGGAGTTGGAGAATAACGCCCAGCGCGGTTTTGCGAACGCGGAACGCCTGTTGGGGCAGACGCAACTGGAGCAGACCCGCAAGCAGGAGGCGCTGGATAATTTGCGGGAGAAGATCAGCGACGATTTTGGTCTGGTGATGTTTGAGTATGCCGCCGATGTTTCGGGTCCCGTGCCGCTGCCCATCGAAGGCATGGTGGAGCAGTTGCCCATTGTCACCGATCTCGCGCCGGATTTGGAGGAGCAGCTGGCTCGCAATCGCGCTCAGTTGCGGCGCATGGGGGCGATCAACCCCGACGCGAAGACGGAATATGAAACTGAAAAAGAACGCTATGAGTTTATGAAGACTCAGGTGGAAGACCTGCACAAAGCCCAGGCGGATTTGAAGCAGGTGGTGGCGGAATTGGACGAGTTGACCAAGCAGGAATTTGTGAAGACGTTCGACGCGGTGGACAAGCAATTCCGCGAGACGTTCGTGCGTCTGTTCGGCGGCGGTTCGGCGCGACTGGCGTTGACTGACCCTGAAAATCTGGTCGAGACCGGCATCGAGATCGAAGCCCGCCTGCCGGGACGACGCGAGCAGGGTCTGGCGCTGCTCTCCGGCGGGGAGCGCAGTCTGACGGCGATTGCGCTGGTCTTTGCGCTGCTCAAAGTGTCGCCCACGCCCGTCTGCGTGATGGACGAGGTGGATGCGATGCTCGACGAAGCCAACGTGGGGCGCTTCCGCGATCTGCTGACGGATTTGAGCAAGCACACGCAGTTCATCGTCATTACGCACAATCGCAACACCGTGCAGGCGGCGGATGTGATCTACGGCGTGACGATGGGACGCGACTCGGCCAGCCAGGTGATCAGTTTGAGACTCGATCAGGTGACGGATGATATGTTGAAGAGGGGGTAGGGGCGGGGATGAAGGAGGAGGGATGAAGGATGAAAATTGGGAGTGGGAAGTGGAAAGCCTGTCCCGGTTTTGGGGCGGGCTTTTTTGTTGGGGGGAAATGGCGTATTTACACGGTTATAATTCGCCTACTCATGGAAAAACAGACGATTTCCAAAAAACGGGTTGCCGATGATGAACCTCACTGACCACGAAAAGAACGAGATCATAAAACTGATCGAAAAGGGCAAGCCCCTGCCCGATAAATACCGCTT
>CAADGT010000169.1 GCA_900696595.1 uncultured Chloroflexota bacterium | reverse complement strand
GGTTGAAGGTTACAGGTTGAAGGTTGAAGGTGCGGGTGAACGAAGTATACAAGCGAGTTGCCTGCCTGTCTACTTTGTATTCCTACTCGCGCCGCTTCCTATCTTCCCCATTCCCCATTCCCCATTCACCATTCACCATTCCCCATTCACCATTCACCATTCACCATTCACCATTTACCATTTCCCATTCACCGTTTCTCACCCCCCGCATCCCTCAGCCACCCCGCAAACTCCGCCGAGTCCATCTTCTCCACCGCCCTGCCCCAGCGTTCGAGCGCCCAGCCCCAGAAGTCGAATTCGATGGTCGAGATCTTCGCCTGGATCGCCGCCCACAAGCCCCAGCCCACATCGGACATGATCATATTAAGTTTCATGCGCGCAATCATGGCGGGAGTCGCTTCGCCGAAATACGCGGCGCAGACTTCATGAATCTGGTCGTCGTTGAACTGCATCTCCTGGCAGGTGTTGCCCAGTTCAAACGTCGGGTCGTTGTTGCCGCTGTATTCGTAATCTATCAGCCAGAGTTGTTTTCCGTCGTCAATGTAATTTTCCGCGAGCAGGTCGTTGTTGCACGGGACGGTCGCCGGCGGGTTGACGGACATGGCTTTTTCGATCGCGTTCACGGTCGGCATCCGCCCGGCGTAACCGTCCGGGGTTTGGATGGAGCGGTCACTGCACAGGCGCAGATAATACTCCGTGAGGCGGAACATGTTGAAGTCCGAGTAGAAGCGCGGCCCGGCGTGGAGTCGCTTGATGGACTGAGCCATGCGCGAGGGCATCCCCGGCTGGTTAAGGGAATCCTTCGACATGGTTTTGCCGTCCAGGAATTCCAAAATCATCACGTTATATTGCGGAAAATAATTGAGAACCTGCGGCGCGACTCCCGCCTGCGCCGCCGCGGATGTGTTGTGATATTCGTTCGTCCGGTCAATGGCAAGCAGTTCGGTATCCGCGCCGGGGACACGGGCAAAGTATGGCTTGCCATCCACTGTGATCTTGTAATTGGCGTTGGTCAGCCCGCCGGAAAGTTGTTCGATGGAAACATCCTTCCCCTTCCAGTCATCCACTTTGGCGGCAACTTCTTCGATGATGGACATGCGCACTCCTGAAATTAAAGAGACCTGACAGGTTCTGGAGACCTGTCAGGTCTGATCGTTGTAGATTACTCCACCGGAATTTCAGCCGTGACCTTGTCCATGTCTATGCCTTCGCTCTTGCGTTTGGATTTGAAGCCGTAGTAAATGGCGGCGGCCAGCGCGTAACATGAGCCGAGGAAGATGATGGAGTTGGTGTTCTTGAAACTGATGCCGTACAAACCGGCGCCTTCGCCGCCGGTATTGAGCCAGGGGTCGAACATCCATTCGACGAGCAGGAAGCCCAGAAAGGCGGCGAAGATCGCGCCCGCGATCGTGATCAGCGGAATGCCGCCCACTTTCATCTTGGCGATCGGAGAGGCTTCAAAGAGTTCCCGCTTTTTATAGGGCAGGATGATGGCGGCGATGGATGTGCCGAAGTACATGATGGCGATGCCCTGCGTCGCGGCAAGCGTGGCGGAGAGAAAACCGCCGACGTTGAAGGCATACAGGTAGGAGACCACAAGGGCCGGGACGACCATCAGCAACATGGCGTTGACCGGCGTGCCGTTTTTATTCAACTCCGCCACTTTTTCGGGCAGCAGGCGGTCGAACGCGGCGGCAAAGACCACGCGCGTGGAGGAAAGGAAGAGCGTGCCAGCCCAGCCAAACCACCAAAAACTCATCAATAGCAGGATGACGATTTGAAGCGGGCGGCTGTCTGTCAGGAAGGCGGCCAACATGGCGGGGTTGGGCCAGACCGGCAAAGGCGGCACGTCGGATGTGAATCCCCAGGCGTAATTCCACCATGCGCCGTTCGCCTGCTGGTAGAAATCCCAGCCGATGGTTTTTGCGACCGCCAGGAAGAAGACCACGCCCAGCGCAGTCACCGTGCCGAGCGCCCAGGCCATGCCCGCAAAGTTGCGTTTGTAATCGGTTGCGCCGCGCACCTCGCCGTAGAGGGTCGCGCCCCAGTTGGGCCACAGGTTAAAGAAGACCAGCCAGGGCAGATTCAGCATGATCAACCCGAATGTGCCGCCCATAAGCGGGGTGGCCGCGCCGGCCGCTGTCCCGGCGGCGGCGGTGGCTTCCATCAAACCGGGCTGGGTTCCAAAATAAGCCGCGGCGTTGGCTTCAAACCCGGATTTGAAAGCCTCGGGCGATCCGGTCAGCAACAGGAGGATGACAATTGCCAGCCCCAGTCCTCCGGCATAGAAGGAGAACTTCTGAATGCGGGCATAGGTCTTCATCCCAAGCATGATGACCACGGACACAAACGCCAGCGCAAGAATGGAACTGACAAACAGCGGCATACCCGAACCGGCAAACCAGACCGCCTGTCCCTGCATCCCAAACGCGCCCAGCAGGGGGACAAGAACCACCTGCCTCAACATATCGCCATAAACCGGCGTCCACAACCAGAGCGTGAACCACCAGCCGGTGAGGGAAAGGATGAATCCCAGCCCGCCGCCGAAGACGCGCGTCTGCCAGACGTAGTCGCCGCCCGAGCGCGGCATGACGGCGATCAACGAAGCGTACACGATGATCTCAAACACCAGAAAGACGGCGCTGACGATCAGGGCGTTGATCATGCCGCCGCCAAAGTAATACATCTGGCTGAAGGCATAGAACCCCAGTGTGACAAAGTTGATGGAAAAGAACGCGTAGATAAACGCGTCGAAGACCGACCATGACCTCACCATGCCGGTCGCCTTGCGAACAAACAGATCGCTCATGACAACTCTCCTCTTCTGAAAATATTTTAAGTACCGCAAACTTCAGTTTGCGAGCGCCAACTAAAGTTTGCGGTACGGTCAGCCAGTCGTCAGGACGTAATTCTCAACTTTATTTTTTCCAAGTTTGATGATCGCTCCAAGCAACGTCCCCTGTTCGTACATGGAGCCGGGGTTGATGACCAGCGTCTTCCCGATGCGCGTCGAACCGCGCCCTTCGTGGATGTGCCCGTGCAAACTCAACAGCGGCTGAGTCTTTTCGATGGCTTTGCGCAGCGCCGTCGAGCCGACCGGGATCATCGAATTGCCCGCCAGCACAGGGCGCAAATCCTTGTCCAGTTCGGGCGCTTCGTCCAAGCCGGATTTATACGGCGGCACATGGATGTTGAAGATGGAAGTCCGCGGATTCTTAAGGCGGGAGATCATCGCCTCATACCGCGCCGCAAGTTGATCCTCGCCCTCTTCCCGATGCGTGTTCCAGGGCGTTTTATTGCTCCAGCCGGAGGCGATCATTTCGTGACCGCCCGCCAATTCCACCACCTCGCCCTCGGCATGAACAACCGCGCGGCTCTCGCGGATGATGTCGTCCACCTCGTCCATGTCGTCATTGCCGGGACAGCAATAGACCTTCATGCCCGTTCCCGCCAGTTTCTTCTCGGCAAGTTCCATCCACTGCTGAACGACCTTGAGAACCTCCTGCAAAAAGATCGCGTTGACCTTCGCCGGGTCTTTTTCCAGTTCCTGAATTTCGTCCGGGTTGGTGAGGTACGGGTAATAGCCGCGACTGCGGACTTTCTTTTTCATATCCGTCAGTTCGTCTTCGTTTGTAATTTCAAAAACCTGTTCGAGAAGCGTGACGCGGTAATTGCTTCCGCCCTGATGGATGAACGGGACAACCGCCTTGCCCGTCATATCGCCGCCGAGGATCAATTGATCCGCGTTGTAAAACTTGCCCGCATTGAGAAACTTGCTCCAGCAAATATCCGAACCGTGAATGTCTGTCGCAAAGAAAATGGTGGTCACATGCAAATCCTTTTTCGAGAATTGGCTTGCAGCGTCGGTTCTTTATGTTGCGCCGATTATACCTGCCATTAAAGGGGCGCGAGTACGCTGTTAACACCACCGCCGGGGCGGAAAAGTTACGCTCAAAAGTCGCCGCCCGTCCCATAAAAGCGTGATATAGTTTTCGCGCGCCCGGTCGTCAAACTGGAGATTCCCATGTCCGATAAGCGAAAAGACCCCCGCAAAAAGTTGATCCGGTTCACCCCGGTTTACACCCTCCGCCCCAGGAGCCTGCTCGGATACCTGGAAGACCTGACGATCCACGGGGCGCGGGTAGTGGGAGACACCCCCCTGGAAGCGGGCGAACGAATCATGCTTTCCATCGAATTTCCCGCAAAGACGCCGGACATTCCGCCGGGTCCGTTCGTCATCGCCGCCCGCGTCGCCCGCATCCACACAGACGAGGGCGGATTCGCGAATCTCGGACTCGAATTCGCAGACGCGACCGAAGAACAGGTCAACACGCTCGAAGCGGTCATTCACCGGTATGAATTTCGCCGGGTTGTGTAACCAAACCTCCGAGGTCTGAGAGACCGTGGAGGTTTTGTTCGCAGGGTTGTAATCGTTGCAATGATCTGAAATCTTCTTCATTCAAAGGGCATTTCAGGAAGGACTTCCCTTCGACATGGCTTCGCCGGTCAGGGAATCGCCTCTCTCCCGCCTGCACCGATATGATCGAACACCGCAAAGCCGCGCGCGAGAACCATCCACGAATGATGGCTGCGAATACTCGAATAGCGAGTCGCCCATTCGTTTATTCGCGGCTTTTCATTCGTGGACGGTTTGACTGGAGTTGAAAAATGAAACAAGTCCCCGAAAACAAGGCGCGTGAAGAACGGATTCGCCATGGAACTCCAACAACGCATACGCCGCCCAATATTGCCGCAAACGCGCCTGTGAAAGACGGAAAGTCCATGATGTTCTCCTTGTTAAATATTCAACCCGTCATCGTTGGGATGACGGGTTGAATTTTATGACAAAATCTGCCGGTAAAGGTCCTGGTTAATTGGCAGCGCAGAACTTCACGGGAGGTTCTTATTCTGCGCAGAATCCAGCGCAGCCCGTTTGGGGTTTTGCTGGTCGTAACGGACATATATCTTTTTCCCAACGGAATATTTTTCTCCGGCTCCATCTCCGATCAGAAAATCGCCTTCGGACTGAAAGGTAAAGCCGTTTTTCGGCATGACATCGAAATAGATATGCATGGCGCGCGCTTTTTTCCAGGGATAGGGCAGGTTCAGGTCGTCAACGCGGGTAATGACTGCCTCGGCGGGAATTCCATTCTCTTTGAGGGAATCGTTGCCTTCGGTCAATTGGTTGAACCGATAGCGGCGTATATCCGTTTCGCGCTCCTTCATCGCGGACTCGTGATCTGCATCGTAATGATCCAGATATGCCCGCGAAGCATCTTTAGGATCGTACACAACCCAAATTTTCTGCCCCTGCTCCGACGGCAATTCAGGGCTAAAATCGCTGTATTCGCGCCTCACTAATTGATCGCTGAATTTTACGCGGAACGGGACGCCGCCATCCGGCTTGACCTCCGCCTCAAAATCAACCAGATGGTAGGGGGGTTTCGAAGTTTTTCCTACTCCGCTCCCCACTCCGCGCCATGATCTGACTCTCCGCGCAGATAGGATCACGGCGGGAGCGAGTATCCCGCCGCTTTCATAAATGGCAAGCTTGCGCGAGTTCCTTTCGTTTTTTTCGTTTGTCAGCAATTGGGACTTCGTTCTTTTGGCAGAGTATGTGTACCACAAAATACCAGCCGCAAAAGCAATGCTGACCGCGATCGAACCGCAAATAAGCCCGTATTTTGTTAATGCGCTTAAACCTTCCATGACGTCATCCTCCAGTCCAAATATCGCACATTCAACAGACGGGCATATTTTACAGCATGTATCAGTGATTGCTCGCCTTACGCGCCGTCCCGCAGGCTGGGCGGAACGCAAACTCAATTTGCGAGAATCTTCGGGACGTTCCGCATAACATCAGTTACTTGATCTTGAACATTTGCGTCAGTTTCATGGCGAGGTTCAGGTCGCCCGCCAGTTTGAGCTTGCCCTGCATGAAGGCTTGCATCCCGTCAATTTCGCCGGTGAAAATTTTGACATAATCGGCAGAGTCGGCGGTGAGGGTCATCTTGGGCGAGGCGTGCGTCCCCTTCGAGACTTCGCATTTGCCGTCCTTGATCGCGGCATACCATTCTCCCGGCTCCGCGCCGGTGAACTTGAATTGGATGACAGCGTCCAGCCCCGCCGCCTTTTCAGGCATGAACGCGCCGGGCATTTTGGACATGAGGGTTTCGATGGTTAGAGACATGATTGGGGTTCCTTTTATGGTTGGTAAATTACCAATCGCCAATCCCCAATTACTAAAGTAATTGGGGATTGGTAACTGGAGATTGCCTGTCACTGCAAATTCTCAAACACCGCCGCCGCGCCCATGCCGCCGCCGATGCACATGGTGACCATGCCGTACTTCGATTTACGGCGTCCCATTTCATAGATCAACTGCGTGGTGAGTTTGGAGCCTGTGCATCCGAGCGGATGCCCGAGCGCGATCGCGCCGCCGTTGACGTTGACTTTTTCGGGGTCCATCTCCAGCGTTTGCATCACGGCGAGCCCCTGGGCGGCGAAGGCTTCGTTCAGTTCGATCAGGTCAATCTCGTTCAGCGAAAGTCCCGCCAGTTTGAGGGCTTTGGGGATGGCGGCCACGGGTCCGATTCCCATCAACTCGGGAGCGACCCCGCCCACGGCGTAGGAAACGAAGCGAGCCAATGGCTTGAGTCCCAACTCCGCCGCCTTATCCGCCGACATGACCATCACCGCCGCCGCCCCGTCCGACATCTGCGAGGAGTTGCCCGCCGTGACCGTACCGCCTTCCTTGAATGCGGGTTTGAGTTTGGCAAGCGCTTCAAGGGTGGTGTCGCCGCGCGGACCTTCGTCGCGCTTCACGGTGAAATTTTTTGCGACGGATTTGCCGTCCGCATACTCGTGAATTTCTACATCGAGCGGAAGCAGTTCGGGGTCGAATAAACCGGATTCAACGGCTCGCGCCGCCTTTTGGTTGCTTCTCAACGCAAACTCGTCCTGCATCTCGCGGCTGATCCCGTACTTCGCCGAGACATTTTCCGCGGTCAGCCCCATGTTGGTGTAATACTGCGGCAGTTCCATGGCAAATTGCGGGTTGGGTGAAAACTTGTAGCCCATCATCGGCACCATGGACATGGACTCCACGCCGCCGCCGATTCCGATTTCGATCTGTCCGGCTTGAATGGCGTTGGCGATGTGCGCGATGGACTGCACTCCCGACGAGCAGTAACGGTTGATGGTCTCCGCCGGCACGCTGTCGGGCAGACCCGCCCGAATGGAAATGGTTCGCGCGAAATTCATCCCCTGCTCGCCTTCGGGGAAGGCGCATCCTAAAACGATGTCTTCGATCTGGGCAGGCTCAAGGTTCGGCGTGCGATTAAGTAATTCTTTGATCACCGCCGCGCCCATCTCGTCGGGTCGGACCGTTGCCAGTCCTCCGCGCTTTGCCTTCCCAACGGGGGTGCGGACGGCGCTAACAATAACAGCTTCTTTCATTGTGTCTCTCCTTTTGTGTACGGATTACACGGTATAAGGTACAAGTTACACGATACAAGTTACACGATACAAGTTACAGGTTACAGGTTACTTCTTCTTGCCGAGGTTGCCTTTATGCGAGTTGAGAAGGTTGACAACCAGGGCTTTCAAATGGTCAATCACTTTGTAACGATGTTCAAGCAAATCAGGCGGCAGGGCATGGCGGCAGCGGTAATACCAGCCGCGCGTCTCGCGAATCTCGCCGAGGCTGATTTTCAAAATGCGGACATAATCTGGCGTCCCAACTCCTCGCCCAACTGCCTCCTCCATGTTCGCACTAATACTTCCCGAACTGTGAATGATCTGTCCGATATTATGCCTTGCACGAAGGTCTTTCTGCAGAATGTCGCAATCATCCCAGACTAAATCATACAAATAGAGCGCAACGCGATAGTATAAAGACTCCCACAGCGAGTCCTTCTTTACAAATTCGGGGACGGATTTCTCCCAATCCTCAAACTTCACAAACTTGTCACCCATCACCTCGCTCCTCCGCAACCCGTATCATGTATCTCGTATCCCGTATCTTGTATCTTGTATCTCGTATCTTGTATCTCGTATCTCGTATCTTGTACCCTGTATCTCGTATCTCGCACCTCGCCTAATTCCTCAACGGCTTCCCCGTCTGCAAAATACTCCACATCCTCGCCTGCGTCTTCTCCTCGCCGCACAAGGATAAGAACGCCTCACGCTCCAAATCCAAAATATACTGCTCGCTCACCCACGTCGGCTTGGTAATGTCGCCGCCCGCGATGATGCGCGCCAGTTTTGTGGCGATGTGCGCGTCGTATTCGGTGATGTATTTGCCTTCCTTGAACGCCCACGCGCCGACCTTCATCGCGCCGAACATGTCGCGCCCGGCCGCATAAATCAACTCAGGCGCAGGCGGACGATACCCAGACGCAACCAGATGCAGGACTTCTTTCTTCGCTTCGGTGAGGAGATGATCGCGGTTGACTACGACTCGATCCTGCGGATTCAAAATCCCCATGCCGCGCGCTTCTTCGGCGGAGGTCGCAACCTTTGCCTGCCCAATCTGCAGAAAAGCCTTTTGAATGAACGGGAACGGCTCTACATTTTCCACCCTCATGGCGGGATTGATGATGCGCCGCATATATTCCTTCGTCCCCGCCCCGGCAGGGATGACTCCCGCGCCGAGTTCGACCAGTCCGATATACGTCTCAGCCGCCGCAACCACGCGGGAAGCGTGCATCGTGATCTCGCACCCGCCGCCGAGCGCGTACCCCACAGGCGCGACCACGATCGGCTTCGGCGAGTAACGCATCCGCATGTTCATATTTTGCAGTCTGCGAATCGCGCCGTCGAGTTGATCCCACATCCCCTGCTGCGCGGCGACCACCACCATGAACAGATTCGCGCCCGCGCTGAAATGCTCGCCTTCATTGCCGACCACCAGCCCGTCGAAATCGCTTTGCAGTCTGTCCATCGCCTCGGTCACGATCGCGGAAATATCGTCGTCGAGCGCGTTCATCTTGGTATGAAATTCCACCAAGCCGACTCCATCTCCAATATCGAACAACGACGCGCCCGCATTTTTGCTCACTTCCTTCTTCGTGCCGCGCAAATCCTTCAGGAACACAAAGTCTTCGCCCGCCTTGAACTTGACATACTTCTTCTTCGACACGTCATACGCGCCGATCTTATTTCCATGCCTGTATTGATAGAACGTCTCGCAACCGTTCTTCAACATTTCATCCACCCATTTCGCGGCGGGGTAGCCTTCCGCCTTCATGCGTCTGACGGTTTCCTTCACGCCGAGCATGTCCCAAATTTCGAACGCGCCCGCTTCGTGCATAAAACCCCAGCGGATCGCGTCGTCAATCGGCTTGGGCGTATCCGCCACTTCGGGGATGATGGATGAGACATACTGGAAACTCTGATATGTGAGCGCCTTGACGAGTTTCGCCGCCTTGTCGTCCGCCTCCAACATGACCTTGAGCCTGTCGCCCAATCCCTCGACCTCTTTCGCCGCCTTGACCGAGTCGAATCTCGGCTTGCTGGCGGGGACATGTTCGAGCGTGTTCAAATCCAGCGAATAGAACTGCTTCTTCCCCTCCGCATCGCGCACTTCCTTATAGAAACCGACTTTGGTCTTGTTGCCCAGCCACTTGCGTTCGAGCAGGGTTTCCATCAATTTCTTCGGCTTTTCGGCGGCGAGATATTTCTGCCCCAGTTTATCGTGCGGAATCAAAGGCGCGAGGTTCGTCCCGACGTGATGCCACACGTCCACGCCGACCAAATCCATCAGCCTGAACGTGGCCGTTTTCGGGCGGCCCATCAAAGGTCCGGTGAGAGCGTCCACTTCGTCCACAGTGTAGCCGTTCTCGAGGATGAAATCCATCGCAAACGCGCCTGTGCCAAACGCCACGCGATTGCCAACAAAGTTGGGCGTATCCTTGCACAATACAACGCCTTTGCCCAAACGATATTCGCCGAAATACGAAATGAACTCGACCACATCCTTCGACGTGTCCGCCGTCGGGATGATCTCCAGCAGTTTCAAATAACGCGGCGGGTTAAAGAAATGCGCGCCGAGGAAATGCTTCTTGAATTCCTTCGAGCGTCCCTCCGCAATCGAAGCGACCGGGATACCCGAAGTGTTCGTTGAAATAATCGCATTCGGCTTGCGGACTTCGTCAATGCGAGCCATCAAGTCCTGCTTGATTTTCAGATTCTCGACAATGGCTTCGCAGACCCAGTCCGCCTCGGCCACTGCGCCGAAATCATCTTCGAGATTGCCAAGCGTGACCAGCGCTTCCAATTCCTTCGCCATCAAATTGGACGGACGCGCCTTAAGACAACGATCCCAGCCCTCCTTGACGATTTTGTTTTTATCCGGCGAATCTTTTGCGGCAATATCCAGCAACGTCACAGGCGTTCCAATATTTGCCAGATGCGCCGCAATCGCCGCCCCCATTGTGCCGGAGCCGATGACGACGGCGCGATGTATACTGTAGTTCATGTGTAACTCCTTTTGGAGATTGGTGATTGGTAATTAGAGATTGGTAATTGGTGGTTGGTAATTAGAGACTGGTAATTGGTAATTATCGGCTGAGCGAATTGATGTCGGCTTCGGAAAATAACGGGTCTGGAATCTCGTCCAAATTGGCGGCAATGTATTCCGGAGCGGCTTCACGAACGGCGCTGGGTTTGTTCTTTGGATGTTCCGAACGGACAGTTCTCAAACCACTGGCAAAGGCGTTCAACTGTCGAGCCAGTGAAGTCAAGTTGAGCGCATATCCCTGAACTTCATCCGCTTTCATCAAGCCGCGCTCCCTGACTCGATTCAGCCAGTATTTGGTTTCGAACAAACTTCCACGCGAGTAGTACAGGAATTGAAGTTTTTCTCCAAAATTGAATCTTCCGAAGGACTCGGCGATATTCGCGCCTATCGAATCAGCGGAACGCGCGATCTGCCTCCCAACCACATCCTTCGCAAACTCATCCCACTTCTCCGCCTTTTTATATATCGAGTCACAAATCGCCTCAGCCGTTTTCAAGACCTGTAAATCCTCGAACGTCGCCATCGCATCCTCCAAATACCAATTACTATTCGCCACTCACCAATTACCACTTACCAATTACCAATTACCAATCACCACCTACCACCTACCTCAACTCCGATCCCGAATATCCCAACACCTGCCGCGCCACCACCAGCCGGTTGATCTGCCCCGTGCCTTCATAAATATCCGTGATCTTCGCGTCGCGGAACCATTTCTCCAGCAGGAACTCGCGGCTGTAGCCGAGCGGGCCCATGATCTCGACGGCTTTCTGCGTGATCTTTGTACACACGTCGCCCGCGCGCACCTTGCTCATCGAAGATTCAAGCGCGTTCGACTTTTTATTATCCGCCATCCAGACCGCCTTCAAAACCAACAGCCACGCCGAGCGCAGTTGAACTTCCATGTCAATCACGTCCCTCTCGATGGACGTCAATTTATTGCGCGGCAATCCATAGCGGATTTCAATCCCGCTCTCTTTCAATTTCTCTTTGAGGAATTCAAACGCGGCTCGCGCCACGCCCAAGCCGGATGCGGCCACGAGCGGCCTTGTCGCGTCGAAGGTGGCCATCGCGCCCTTGAAGCCCGTTGTGCTTTTTTCCACCGTCGGCTTGCCGAGCAGGTTCTCGAACGGCACGCGCACATCCACAAGCGAGATCGCCGCCGTATCGCTCGCGCGGATTCCCATCTTGTGTTCGAGTTTTGTGATTTTCACGCCCGGCGTCCCGCCCTCGACGACGAACGCCCGCATCCCCGCCCGTCCCGCAGACGGGTCAATGCTCGCCCACACCACGATAAATCCCCGTCCGAGTTTTTCGTAGGCGTTGAAGGATTTATCGCCGCCCGTCACAAAAATCTTCTCGCCGTTGATGACCCATTCGTTGGTCTTTTCATCCAGCACAGCCCGCGCCCGAATCGCGGAAGTATCCGATCCCGCGCCGGGTTCGGTCATGCACATGGCGGCGAAGGTCGGTTTTTCATCCTGAAAACGCGCGAGGAATTTCGCCCTCTGTTCGGGGGAGGCGGCGGCTTGCACGGCGGCGGCGCCGAGTCCTCCGCCCGGCAGGCAGTGATACATGCCGAGGTCGCCCCAGCACAAGGCTTCGATCTGCGCCGCGATCATTTGATAGCCGATGGGCGGACGCTTCTCCTGCGGCTCTTCCTTCTTCTCGCCGCCGTTTTCCTTCGGCACCAGCCGCCCGCCGCCCGAAGCCTTCATCGCCGCGTGCATGAATTCAATGTAATCCCACGGAATGGCGTGCTCGTTCTCATCCAGATAGCGCGACTGCGGGCGCATCATCTCGCGCGTGACCGTCGCCAGCATTAACTGCGTCTGCGCGATCGGTTTGGGGGGTTCAAAATCTATGGTCATGGTTGCTCCTGTTGGTTGAAGGTTGAAGGTTTAATGTTGAAGGTTGAAGGTTGAAGATTAGAACCTGCAACCTGTAACCTGCAACCTGTAACTTTTAACACTACACAATCGCCAGCCCCAACAGCATGGGGAAACCGCGCCCATTGCGGGCAAGCAGTTCGACGGGATTCTCGCGGATGTAGCCGTGTCCGCCGTAGATTTGCACGCCGCGATCCGTGACCATCATCGCCATATCGCACGCGCCGGTAAAGGCAAGGTACGCCGAAGTAAACGCGTCTTCCTTGTTGGTATCCAACTTCCAGGCGGCTTCCCACGTCAGCAGGCGTATGGCTTCGATCTCCGTGATCATCTCCGCCAGCATGAAAGCGACCGCCTGCTTCTGCGCGATCTTTACGCCAAAGGCGTCGCGCTCCTTCGCGTAATTCTTTGCATATTCAAAGGACGACTTCGCCACGCCCAAAGCGGCTGAGGCGGAGGCAATGCGCATCGAAGCGAGGATCAGGCCAAAGTCGCAGCCCGATGCGCCGCCCAATCGTTCGGCGGGGACGTTCTCCAGTTTGATTCGATACATGGGCAGGGCGTTCAATCCCATCAATTTTTCGCGCTCGTCGGAGATGGACAAACCCGCCGCCTCTTTTCGGACGATGAAGCCTTGCGTGACCCCATCGAGATTTGCGTACACGATCAACGCTTCGGCGTCCTTGGCAAACGGGACGAAGGCTTTCTCGCCGTTGAGGACGTATCCGCCGCCTTCGGCTTTTGCGGCGGTCTTGAGCGCGTTGGGGTCGAAGTCAAAACTGTATTCGATCAACGCGGCAGTGTATGGAGCCCACGCGCCTTCGACAATCTTCGGGAGATATTCCTTCTTTTGCTCCTCGCTTCCGCAAAGCAAAATGGGAGTGGCAAACAGCGACGGCGTCATCACCGCCAGCGCGCCCGCCAGGTCGCCAAACGCCATCTCTTCGACGGCGAGGACGCCTGTCACGGCGCTGCGCTCGCCGAAACCGCCATAAACCTCCGGCGTGGACGCCTGAAGCAAGCCGAGTTCCCAGCCCTTGTTGATAAGTTTCTGCGGCATCTCGCGGCTTTCCTCCGCGTCGTGCGCGGCGGGACGCAGATCGTTCGCCGCGTACTTCCCCACCGCGTCCATCAACATCTGTTGTTCTTCGTTTGGTTCGAATGAGTACATGTGTCTTCACTCCTTTTGACTACTCAACTACTCAACTACTC
>CAADGT010000168.1 GCA_900696595.1 uncultured Chloroflexota bacterium | reverse complement strand
CGGATTTATTATCCATAGCCGCGGGCGTGGAATCACGGTCCGCACATCCGCTCGCGCAGGCGATTGTACAAGCGGTTCAATCCAAGGGGATACCTGCCTCGCCCGTGGACGAAGTCGACTCGCTGACAGGTCGCGGCTTGAAGGCGTTGGTGAACGGCAAAACGATTTGGATCGGCAATCGAAAGTTGATGGACGAAGCGGGCGTGTCGCTTTCATCCGAGATGATTCAAAAAGCGGAGGCGTTGCAAAGCGCGGGCAAGATGTTGATGTGGATTGCAGAAGATGCAACGGCGCTTGGTTTGATCGCGCTGGCAGACACGCTGCGAAAAGAAGCCGCGCCGACGATGAACGCGCTGAAAAAAATCGGCGTGGGACATACGATCATGCTCACGGGCGATAACGCGCGCTCTGCGTCTGCAATTGCAAAAGAAGTTGGGCTGACCGATTTCCGTGCAGACTTGATGCCCGAAAATAAATTGTCCATCATCCGCGACCTGGTAAATGAATACGGTCAGGTGGCGATGATCGGCGATGGAGTTAATGACGCGCCTGCGTTGGCGAATGCAACAGTCGGCATCGCCATGGGCGGCGCAGGCACCGACGTCGCGCTCGAAACCGCGGACGTCGCGCTGATGGGCGACGATTTATCCAAACTCCCGTTTGCCGTTGGGTTGGGACGCGCGACGCGCAACATCATCACTCAAAACTTGGTTATCGCGCTCGGCGTGATCGTTTTGCTGATCGTCACTTCATTGACTGGGATTATCAGCATCGGCATCGCCGTCATCCTCCACGAAGACAGTACGCTGGTCGTGGTGGCGAACGCGCTGAGGCTGCTTGGGCATAAACCTTCGTAAAGTGGTCAGACTTTTGCAAAATAAAAAGCAATCCGCTAATCTCCGCTAATCAAATTCAAATCGTGAAGATTAAGTAACTCACCTTACGCAAGATGGCGTTTGGTTAGGAAATGCGCTTGCGGATGAGTCTGTGACCGTCCACGAATGTTCACGAATAAACGAATAGGCGCGCCAACATTCGTGAATTCGTGACTTTATTCGTGGACGGTTCGTGAGGATGGCAAAAGTGGTAACATGAGTAAGTAATTCGTCAAAAATAATTAGGCGTGTAGGGGACGTTCTCTAACGTCCCCGTCGGCGTAAGAGAACGCCGACTACACAAAAGGGCTTCAAAAATTTATGACGAACTACTTAGCCGACGAAAGATTTTTTGCATAAGCGGCATAGGCGCAGAATGCAAGTAAAAATTTCAACGACCCTGCCGTGTTCATCTGAAAGAGCATGGCGGGAAATTCAACACATCAATCTATTGCTTCACATCGCTCACCCGCTGGTTGCGTTTGAACCTGTCGAGCCGAACGTCTTCCCCGCAACCTGGAGCGACGCAAGTTATCTTGTGCAAATGCGCGTCTTCGGCTTCATTCCCTTTGGCGAGCAATGGGTGGCGATAAAGTTGAACCATGAGAAATTTGAACTGCTGGATGACGGTCACAGCAATCTTATCAAACAGTGGCGGCACAAAATCACCGTGCAACGAACTTCCGAAGGCTGCACGCGCTACACCGACACGATAGACATCAAAGCGGGCATTTTCACTTTCGGAGTATGGCTTTTCGCGAACGTTTTTTTTCGGCACAGGCAACGCCGTTGGCGAAGACTTATCTGCAACGATTTCAAATATCGGTAAATCGCAAAAATCGCCCGTAAGTTAAGTCCAAAGCGGTTGTTGAAAGCAGTCCGTTTCCGCGCTTGACCATTTGCAGTCATGGAAAGTTCATCGCGCGATCGGTTCGATAATCGGATAGCGGGAAAATAGGATGTCGCTGAATCTACCCCACGTTGAAAATGGATTAAAATTGTCCCTGACGAGGAGAGATTGCGAGTTTAGACATGCACAACACTGGTTGCAAGGCGATCGTCCTCTGTTTGGTTGGGTTGCTGTCGGTTGGGTGTTTCGCGCCCTCAAAGCCAACGGTAACGCCTGCGCCCAATCCCCCCGGCGCGACGTCCGCGCCTGCGACGCCGGAGCCGATTTCGTTCGATGTTGTCCGTTATGTGAGCGCCGCCGGGGACGATTTAAACCCCGGCACGCAGGAAGCCCCCTGGCTGACCATGAAGAAAGCCGTAGCATCGCTGTTGCCGGGCGAGACGCTCGTTGTGCGCGGCGGCGTATATGAAGGCGTTCATACCGGCTGGAGTTTTGCATACTCCGGCGCGGAGACCCAGCCGATTACCGTCACAAACCAGCCGGGGGAACAGGTTGTCTTTCAAATGCCGACTGTCGAGTTCGACGACCGCTACATCTTCAGGTGTTCGGTCAACCCGGTCACACCGGCGGAATGGCAGACGACGAAAGCGGACTATATCCGCATCATTGGCAGCGACGTTTCCCCGCAAATTCTTTCCAACGGCGTCAAAAGCCGCAAAGGCATCGTAATGCAGGGATTGGAAGGCGAACAATCACCCGCCATTTTTTCCTCCGACTGCGATCATTGGGAGGTTGCCGGGGTTGATTTCGTGGATGTCGCCTATGGCATTTCCACCAAAAAGAACAACTGGCGCAGTATGGAGGAACACAGCCCCGACTACTGGTACGTTCACGACAACCGGGTTTATGGTTATTACCGCGAATCGGGAATGCAATTCAACGGCAGCTTCAACGTCGTCGAAAATAACGAGATATACAAGGTGAGCGACCGGCTCGACACCCCCTTCGGCTGTCAGTTGTTGAACCTGCTGGGGAACAACAACATCGTGCGCGGGAACACCTTCAGCCGGATGGGCAGCGACGCCAATTGTCTTGGGCTGATGTTCGAGTGGGACCTCGCCGACCTCAACCTGATCGAAAACAACCGCTTCCTCGATGTGCCTGTGGCAGTCTCGATCCAAGGCGGGGATGGCAACATCATCATAAACAATTATTTCGAGGCGTCCCGTTCCGACGCCCGCGCCGGGGTCGTCATCGCCTCTTACGACGACCGAAGCGGCTGGCCCTGCAACGAACCGGATTCGATCTCGCCGCCGGAAAACCCCGCCCATTCGGAGTACGGTTATTATTATCCGCATGATTGTCATTCCAAAAACAACCAGATCGCGGGGAATACCTTCGTCGGCTTTGAATTGGATTGGGTCATGCAGCCCGTCTCGGTGGACAGCAATATCTTCGCCGAAAACATCAGCCGATAGCAGGATGATTTTATGAATACAGCAGATTATCTCCTCCAGAACGCTTCAGAGAATGATGTTGTCTTTGTCACGCCCAAGACGACTTATCGCTACCAGGACCTTTCGAAAGCCGTCGGCGCGCTGACCCGGTTACTGTCGTCAATCGGAATAAAGAAAGGCGAACGTATCGGGTTGTTGGGAAGCAATTCCCTTTTTTGGGTTGCCGGTTATCTTTCGGCGATGAAAACAGGCGCGATTGCCGTGCCGTTTGCCACAAAACTCCCCCCTGCCGAACTGGCTGACCAAATCGAACAAACCGGTTGCCGCGCTGTGTGCGTGGAAAACAAATTGCTGGCAAAATATGCGCCTTCCATTCCGCAGGGAACCGACATCATCGGGGAAGAAAGCCTCGAGAAGTTCCCTTCGACTTTTTCGCCCGGTCCGTTCCCCGATATGGGCGAAAACGAAGACGCCGCCTGGATGTTAACTTCCGGCACTACGGCAAAGCCGCGCATCGTCCGCATAACCCATGCGAATATTCAATCCAACACTGATTCCATCATTCAATACCTGGAATTGACCCGCGCGGACCGCGTTCTCTCCCTCCTGCCCTTCTATTATTGCTACGGCACATCCCTGTTGCATACCCACATGCGGGTCGGCGGTTCGCTTGCGCTTGCGGACTCGGTGGGTTTCCCTGAAAAAATTCTGGACTTGATGGAGGAAACCGCCTGCACCGGGTTTGCGGGCGTTCCCACCACTTTTCAAATGTACCTGCGAAATTCGACCTTTCCCCAGCGCGAACTGCCCGCCCTGCAAAAGATTCAACAAGCGGGGGGTAAATTGATGCCCGCCCTGATCGAAGAACTCGTTCAAAGCCGTCCGCGCGCCAGAATATTCGTCATGTACGGGCAAACGGAAGCCACAGCCCGCCTCTCGTATCTCCCGCCCGAAATGCTAAAGTCCAAACCCGGTTCGATCGGGCGCGGCATTCCCGGCGTCGAGTTGCAAGTCCTAAACGAGTCCGGAGCGGAGGTAAAGCCCGGCGAGGTGGGCGAAATTGTTGCGTGGGGCAAAAATATTTCGCCCGGATATGTGAACGAGTCGGAAGCGAGCGCGGAAAAATTCGTAAATGGTTCGCTTCACACGGGCGATATGGCCACCGTGGATGAAGACGGTTTTATCTACATCGTGGACCGCAAAAGCGATTTCATCAAATCCTACGGAAACCGGGTCAGCAGCCAGGAAGTGGAAGCCTGCGTCCTTGAACTAAAAGACATCGTTTCGGCGGCGGCAATTGGAATGCCCGACGCCCTGCGAGGAGAGGCGATTCGCATCTTCGCCGTGCGAAAAGCAAAATCAACTTTGACGGAGGAGGATATCATCCAGCACTGTATGCGGCGGCTGGCGCGTTACATGGCGCCAAAGGACGTTGTCTTCGTCCAAAGTCTGCCCACCAACCAGCACGGCAAAGTCATAAAATCCGAACTGAGGAAGGAAGCATAGCATGACCGCGACTCTCGAATCAGCGCCGCGTCAACCCGTCCGCCTGATCTTCATCCATCACTCCAGCGGGGCAAACTGGCTCGCCGACGGGAACGGCGGGCTGGGAAAAGCCCTGGCGGAGAATCATTATTTCGTAAGCGATACCAACTACGGCTGGGGTCCGAACCGCATCGGCGACCGGACCGATATCGGTCACTGGTGGGAATGGTTTCTATCCCCGCAACGCAGCCCGGAATATCTGCAAGCCCTGTTCAACGAGAGCGGGCAATGCGCGTCCTACTCGCGCCTGTCCGCGCCGCCTGCGGGCGAAAACGAAGTCATTCTCTTCAAATCCTGCTACCCGAATTCAACCTTGCGCGGCGATCCGAACGCCCCCGTCCCGGCCGTCGAACGCAACCCCATTCGCGGGCATAAAGCCCCCACCGCGCCGCCCTCCGGGAACGCGCGGCGTTATTTGATGTATAAGGCAAAATCCGTAATCAAACAGATTTTGGGCAGGAATAAAAATGAGGCGGCTTATACGGTTGCGAATGCCAAAGGCATTTATATCGAATTGCTCAAAGCGTTTCAAAAACACCCAAAAAAATTATTCGTCGTCGTGACGGCGCCGCCCCTGCGGTTTTCGTCCGTCGCAGAAAATGCGCGCGCGTTCAATTCCTGGCTTGCAAATGAATGGCTGGCAAACTACCCGCTGAAGAATGTGGCGGTCTTCGATTTTTACAATGTATTGACCAGCAATGCGGGCGCGTCCGACGCAAGCGATCTGGGACAGGCGCAGGGCAATCATCACAGGCTGTGGGAGGGGCGCGTTCAACACCAGGTCGGTTCGCCGTCGAATCATTTGGCGTATCCCACAGTGGACGACCATGCCAATAAGACCGGCAATCAAAAGGCGACCGGGGAATTCACGCCTCTCTTGAATCACTATTACAATCTCTGGAAGACTTCATGATCTCCCAATGGAAAAAACTGGCGCGCTACGCTTTCATTGACCTGGAGCTCGCCCCGGATTCGACGACTTTTATTTCGGGTATGGCGCGCAGCGGCACCACCTGGCTGGCGGAAACCCTCAATTACGACAATTCGCAACGCGATGTCCTCGAACCTTTTCTACCGGCAAAGGTCGGGGCCGCCCGGGTCTTTAAAACAAACCAATACCTAAACCCGGAAAACCGCGACCCGGTTTTGATCCGACACGCAAGAAAAATCCTTTCCGGGAATTTCCGAAGCCGCTGGAGCGATTGGGGCAACCGCAGATTCATAAGCACGCGGCGCATTGTCAAGGACGTGCGGACGAATCTGATGCTGAAGTGGCTGCTGGGGCTCCGCCCTGGAATGCGAACCTTGTTTCTGATCCGTCATCCGCTTTCAATTTATGCGTCCTGGAAGAAACTGGGCTGGGGGCGCGGCACGGAGACCAAACGCGGAGACTTTGAAGAAGTCGTCAGCCAGGCGGACTTGCTTGCAGATTACCCGCTTGTTGCAAATGGTCTCGCCCGAATCAACCCGGCGGATTATTTCGAAAAGTCAATTTTTCTTTGGGGCATTCTTCATTACGTTCCGTTCAGGCAGTTGTACCCGCAAGACTGCCTGTTTGTCTATTACGAAAATCTTGTGCTGAAACCGGAGGAGGAACTGGGCAGGATATTTTCCCATTTGAACCGGCCGTTCGATTTTTCGGCGCTCAGCCATAAAATCCGCGTCCCGTCGAAGACAAATTATCATGACAGGAATTTTTCCATCGCCCCCGAAACCCTGATACAAGGCTGGAAAAAGGAGTTTTCCGGGGAGGAGATTTCCCGCTCTCACGAGATTCTCGACATTTTCGGACTCCGCCGTCTCTACGATGAGAACGGTTTTCCAGCTTTCCCGGAACAGAACCTCCCGATATGTTTTCGTTAGTACTTTATCAATGAACTTCTTGTACAAAAACAAGAAAATCTCACCACAGAGATCACGGAGATCGCAGAGATTTTCAACGGTTTTCTCAGTGGACTCTGTGCGCTCTGTGGTTAAATCTTTTTTGGTTTCGGCTTGTCCGAGTTAGGAAGTTAAAGAAAAAATGCCGCAAAGGTCGAAACCGATGCGGCATTTATCTTTTGACCGGGCGTCACTCCAGATGCAATGGGGGCGTGCGCAGGTATTCGGTTGTCCGTTTCTTTTGCAGGATGTCGGCTGTCACGCGGTCCACCTGTTCTTTTTGCAAGCCGAGGTCGTTGGCGATTTCTTCGTTCTTCATGCCGCGGTCCATACCCAGCCAGATTCGGTCGAGCAGGGCGAAAGGCACGCGAAAATAAAATTCCTCCTGGGTGCTGCCGGCGCTGTATGTATCGGTGGTCGGCGTGCGTTCGATAATGCCCTCGGGAACGCCGACGTGACGCGCCAGCTGATAGACCTGCGTTTTCAACAAATGCCGGATGGGTTGCATATCCACCCCGCCGTCGCCGTATTTTACAAAAAATCCCTGATCGTGTTCGTTTCGGTTTGCGGTGCCGATCACGGCGTAATTGCGGCGTTCCGCCTGAAAATACAGCCGCATCATGCGCGTGCGTTGCTTCATATTTGTGGCGGCGACAATGCCCAAATAGGCGCGAGGCGGAAGAATTTTCCTCCTTTCGGGCTCGCCGGGACGCAACAAGGCGAGCGAAAACACATTCAAGCCGGGTTTGTCGAGAAGGTTATCCGGCAACACCAGTTTGACTTTGTCGGTTGCGGAATTGTAGTCGGGAAACGCTTCGCGAATCGACTCCGTCAGTTGGGTGTAGCATCCCAATCCTTCCAGGGCCGGGGTGATGTCGTCCACGATCAATTCAACGTCGAAGTGATTCGTCAATTCCGTAGCCAGCGCCAGGCTTTCGGGGCTGGAGTCTTTCTCCGGCAGGGAAAAAGCCGTCACGTTCCGGCTGCCGAGCGCGCGGACCGCCAATGCAAGGACAAGCGATGAGTCTATGCCGCCGCTTACTCCTATCACGCCGCCGCGCCGTTTGAATTCATGAATCGCGTGTCGTTTGATCCACTCGGTAATCCGGGAGGTTTCTTCCTCCACATTTACTTGTATTGCATTCGAAAGAACTGACATTACGACCTCCACATGAAATGAAGTAATTGAACGGAAAGGATGCCCGTGAGCGCCATTTCCTCGGTTTCGCTCACATTTGCGCCGCGTTTGAATTTCGCAATCAAGGCGGCGACGGACTCGGGCGCAAAGTAACCGGTTTCCAGTATTTTTTCGGCGGACAAATTTTCAGCGACATACCCCAACTCGTTCCCGCCAAAAAAGACGGAGCGGATGGGCGCCCGGTAGGGTTGTTTGGAGCGGGTCAACGTCTCCGGCGGGAGCAGGTCTTTCATGGCGCGTTTCAAGACGGCTTTTTCGCGGAGGCCATACATTTTGTATTCGGCAGGCAGGCGGACGGAGAAATCCACAACGCGCGGGTCGAGGAATGGGAAACGTCCCTCGACAGAATTCGCCATTCCCATGCGGTCTCCCTGCGAAGAGAGCAGATAGCCGGAAAGGAAGATGACGATTTCCAGATATTGAGCCTGAGAAAAGGGATGCCAGGTTTTGAATTCGGGCGGCAGGGATTCCGCCAATTCAGCCAGCGGATCATATCCCTTGATTTCGTCCTGCCAGGCGGGGGAAAAAAAACGCAGGCATCGGGCGGTGTTCTGCCAGCGCAACCGATGAGCGTAGAAGGGGTCTCCGGTGTCGGCAAGGTTTTTGCCGAAGAACATTTTGAGGTAGGCGTCGCCGCCATAGGAAAGGGCGCCGATGTAGGGATACAGCCTCCTCAACAGAAGAGGACGAAAGGCAGAGTCGGGCTGGCGCGCCCAAAAGCGCCGAATTTTAGCCTCTTTGAAAATATCGTAACCGCCTAGAATTTCATCGGCGCCTTCGCCCGTCAAAACAACTTTGAAATCATGCTCATGCACCAGCCGGGAAAGAAGAAGCATGGGGACGGGGGCAGTGCGCAACAGGGGCGTTTCGGCATGACGAACCGCTTCGGAGAAGGCGGCGGCAATGTCGGCATGGGAGCAATGAATCGCGTCGTTATCCACGCCGAGAAAATCGTTCGTGCGTTTTTGATAATCCGATTCGTCGAACGCCTGGTCGCCAAAGGCGATGCTGAAGGTTTTCAGGCGTGCGTCGGAATGTTGACTGGCAAGCGCCGCAATGCTGGAGGAGTCCAGTCCGCCGCTGAGATAGGCTCCAACCGGCACGTCCGAGCGCGTCAGGCGCAGGCGCACGGCGTCTTTCAAAAGCCAGAGGAGCTGATCCGCCGCTTCGTCGAGGGAAGGCTCGGGTGAGTCAGAGGCGGGGTTCATATCCAGCGACCAATAGGGATGTTCGGTCATCCGCCCGCCGCAGAGCTTGAGGTAGTGTCCCGGCAAAACGCTTGAAATGTTTCGGTAGCAGGTGCGTTTTCCGAGCGTTGTCCAAAAGGTGAAAATTTGCGACAGGGCGATCGGATCGAACTCGTTTCGCAAGCCCGGCTGGGTGAACAGGGATTTTATTTCGGAGGCGAAGTAAAGCGCGCCGTCACGGACGGCGTAGAAGATGGGGCGCACGCCCAGTCGGTCGCGCGCAAGGATCAGGGTTTGTTTTTTCTGATCCCACAACGCGATGGCAAATTGACCGTTGAGTTTGAGCAGCCAGCCTTGTTCGTCTTCTTCATACAGGTGCACCAATACTTCGGTGTCGGAGTGGGTGGAAAATACATGCCCGGCGGATTCCAATTCGCGGCGCAGTTCGATGTAGTTGTAAATTTCGCCGTTGAAGACCACCCAGATTGTTCCGTCTTCGTTGTGAATGGGCTGCCGCCCGCCTGCCAGGTCAATGATGGAAAGGCGCGCGCTGCCAAGCCCGGCCCATTCGTCGGTAAAGACGCCGTTTTCATCCGGTCCGCGATGGTGTATCGCTTCGAGCATGGAGTAGACCGCTTCCGGGGCGACGGGCGGGCGCGGCGCAAGGTTCAACATGCCGGCTATGCCGCACATATGTCATCTCATCGGGGCAGGGTTAACCTGCGCCCTGCTTTCGGCGAATGTAGGCGGACAGGTTTTGAATGGAGTCGAAGTTTTCAGGCAGGACTTCGGCTGTGTCAATCTGAACGTTGAATTGATCTTCGACAAAGAAGACCAGTTCGAGAATGCCGGTCGAGTCGATGATGCCTTTTTCGAGAAACGAATCGGAAGGACTCAACTGGTTTGCCTGTTCGCTGAGAATGAAATTCTCGGACAAAAACTTGCGGATCTTATTTTCTATCTCGGTCATGATACCTCTTCATAAATGGTTTTTGAGATCAGCCTCTCAGGGCTTGCCGCACATGTGGGGCGATAAATTCAGCCATGTATTTTTGTCCGAGCGGCGTGAGATGCCCCTCCAGAAAATACATTTTTCTGCGTTCCTCCATCGGCGTTGTCAACAGGTCGGTGAGCGGGTCGTACAAATGGCATTTGGCTTCGGCGGCCGCTTCGCGGAATCGCAGGCGATAGAATTCGGGGCTGGTCTGTTCCTTGACGTAAATAAAACGCGGCAGTGGAACGAGCATCAAGGGAGCGGCGCTGGCCGCCGCCCATTCGAGGAAAATGGCCTTCATCACCTGCCAGGCTGGGTTGTCCGGGTTGTCGTATTCGGGGAACGGCTGGTAACGGATATTTCGCAAAACGACATCCTTGAGATTCACTTTTTGCAGCATGTCGCCGATCTTTGCGAAGGTTCCTCCGCGATGGACATTCTCTTTTTCGTTTTCCGGCAGGTTGTCGGGGTCAATGAAACCCTCCGGCACGGGGATGTTGCCGCGCCTCAATTTTCCATCCACAAGGTCGAAGTACGGGCGGGCGTAACATCGTTGGACGTTGTTCTCATCCAGGGTTTGCTCGTAATGCGTCTTCAGTTTGCGGATGGTCTCGATGGCTGGCGCGACAATCACCAGGTCGTGTTCGAATTGAACTCCAAATTCCTGGTAGCAGAGGTATTGTTGATCCACCGCAAAGCCTTCCAGCGCAAAGTTATAGACTTCCACGCCGGGGAGGATGGTTTCCAAGATGTCGGGGAAGCGCTGATCGTTGGAAACGCCGTTGCCAAACACATTCGAGTCTCCAAATATCAATACGCGTTTTATTCCGGCCGCTTTTTGGGGGACGTAATCGCGGGAGGCGCGGAAGCCGAAATTGTTGGATTGCAACACATAATCGCCCCATTCGGGATGGGTCAACGTGATTTTTATTCCCGGGCGCAGGCGCTTGCCTATGACGGGGTGATGTTCGACGATCTTTTCATCCAAAAGCATGATAGCCTCTTCCTGCTAGTACATCAACAACTTTAAACGGGACAAAAGCGAGGATAAAACCCAATGGGCAGGATGCGTAACGCTAAAGTTTTGTCCAGGCATCTGATTGAAAATTTCAGGCTCGCAGGGGCGCATTCTCCGTCATCGGCTGCGTCGAGCGTTTTTCAATCTTTTTGAACGGGCGCTTCATTGCGGCGCAGATGCTGTCATTTTGCCATACGCCTCCACCAAAACCCGGGACTGATGCCGCCAGTCCAGGACTTTCTCCGCCCGCTCCCTGCCCAGCCTGCCCAATGCTTCGCGCTGAACGGGATCGTCCATGAGCATAACGATCTTCCGGGCGAAATCAAGGTCTTCGCCGCCCTGCGCGTACAAGGCGGCGTCGCGCGCAGAGTAACGATGCTCTATCAAGTCAAACCCCACGACGGGCTTGCCCAGCGCCATATATTCCATAACCTTGATGATCGTGGAATAATGATTAAAGGGGGTGGGTTTTTCAGGCGCGACACAAATATCGGCCGCGGAAATGTATTTGGCAACGTCTTCATGCGGGATATATCCTGTAAACATCACAAATTCATCCAGGTTAAGCGCCCGCGCCTGTTTTTTGAGGTCATCCAGCGCGTCGCCGCCCCCGGCAATGACGCAGAAAAAATCCCTGCGGTTCAATTCGTACGCCAGTATGCGCAGGATGTTCAGCAGATGATCCACGCCATCCTGATAACCGATGATGCCGAGATAGCCAATGGTCGTCTTCCCGTCACGGCGCAGTTCGGGCGGAAACTCCACAAGACGGAGCCTCGTCAGGTCGGGTCCGTTGCGAACGACGGCGATCCTGCTTTCCGGGATTCCAGCGCGTTGTATTTCGATGTTTTTATAGGACTGGTTGGTGGCGATGACCAGGTCCGCAACGCGACAGGAAAGCCGTTCTAAAAAGATCAATATTCCATATAAAAGGCGGGCGATCCCTTTTTCAGCGCCAAAGCGCAGTCGAAAGACCTCCGGGGACAAATCGTGATGGTCATATACGAATCGTTTTCCAAAAATTTTGTAGAAGAGGGCGATCAGCACGGCGGTATCCGGCGGGTTGGCGGCATGAATGATGTCGAACCCCCTCCGCGCAAATACATGCAGGGAGACCAGGAACATCGCCAGCAGGGAATAGCCGTATTCGTAGGCATAACCGATAAATCCATGTCCCTGATATGGAGACGGATAGGTAAAGATGTGAATGCCCTCCATCTCCTCGTGAAATTTCCGCCCAGCCATGCCCGGGCAAATCACAGAAACGGCGTATCCGGCGTCTTTCAACGCCTGCGCTTCCTGACGGACGCGCACATCCCGCCAGAAGGGATTGTTTTCTACAAGCATCAGAACCCGTTGCGGGTTTTTGTTCGACATAATCCTCTCGTTTCCGCTAGGAGGGAATTTTTGAAATGATATGCTGCAATTTGCCGTTTGCGCCAAAAGGCAGTTCGTCCACGATCTCGATCTGATAGCGGATGGAATGACCGAGTTCGGCGTCCATCTCTTCCGCCACCTTCCTCCTGTCATCGGCTCCAAATCCTTCGCGGGGAACGATTTTTACGACGACAGACCCGGCCTGTTCCTGAACGAATTGCGCCGCCTTCACCATGGGCGTGCCCATGAACACGCCGACCGGACGAATGCGCCTGCCGTCCTCCGTGACAACAAAATCGTTTGTGCGCCCGGTCAGGCTTTCAAGGATCGGCGTTTCGCGCCCGCATGGGCATTGCTCCTCCCGCGCCAGGATTCCCGTATCGCCAATCCGGTAGCGGATCAGCGGCATGGCGCGGTTGATCATGTTGGTCATCACCAGCTCGCCCACCTCCCCAGCCGCCGCGGGCGAGCCGTCTGCGCGCAGGATTTCGATCACGCCCGTTTCGGTGAGGACGTGCAACCTGCCATGTCCGCACTGCAGAACGTGCCCGGTGCGCTCGCCGTTGCTATAAAA
Source organism: uncultured Chloroflexota bacterium (assembly GCA_900696595.1). Taxonomy (GTDB): domain Bacteria; phylum Chloroflexota; class Anaerolineae; order Anaerolineales; family Villigracilaceae; genus Villigracilis. Next base: position 40,322 of record CAADGT010000168.1, on the reverse strand, counting down.
ATTATAGGCTGTGCACTCGAAAGCCTGCTCCAGCGCCCTGCGCTGGCGGTCGAGCAGCGTTTCACTATAGGTAAAAACGCCGCGCGGCTTGTAAGTAACGCCGCCATCAATCATATACTGCGCAATCAAATTCAAAAAGGACGGAATGCCTCTGACAACAACGGGCTTAAACCGCAACAACTGTTCGATATAATACGGCGCATTTTTTGGGGAAATATGCTGAACGGAAAAATATAACTCATTTTCGACCGCATCATACAGCCAGAACGGCGGCTTTTGACGGTCGGGGTGCGCCAGCGGATGCCCGCCAAAAGTGGCGAGACGGTCTCCGCGCCGCATTCCCACCCAGCCGTAATGATGCCAGACGCAGCCATAATGCCGCTGGTTTGCCTCTTCGCTCAGGGTAAATCCCAATGTAGTTCCCGTCGTCCCGCTGGTGCGGTGGGAAAACTTCGGTCCGGTAAACGCCGTGGAATGAAGCTCGGCATTTTTCGAGCGAACGGTCTCCCTCTCCAGCACGGGAATCTTTCGAAGATCGGCAAGCGACTCCAGAGCGTCCGCCCGAAAACCGGATTGGTCGAAGAGCGAACGATAATACGGAACATGTTCATAAGCATAGCGCAGAGTTGCCTTTAAATCCGAAACCTGCCGCCGGTCTCTTTCTGCGCGGGGCAATTTCTCATTTTCCTGCAAGAGGCGCATTTGATCGTGAAAAGCCTTTCCAAACCGCCGGTTGCGCGCCTTCAACGAATATAGCGCGGCAAAGACCTCGCGCGCAAATTTCGGAAGACGGTAATAAAGATTAAGCAAACTCGGATTGCGATACGACAGATTCATGGCGCATCTCCTTCAAAACGAGCGGATCCATTTGCCAGGGCGACGCGCAACGCCCGGCTGTACACTCTATCCATCTGCCTCATGGAATCGTCCGGCATAAAATCCGTCCTGATCTTTGTCTGATTGGCGGCAGACATGGAGCGCCTTAATGATTCGTCATCCAGCAGACGATTCACACTTGAAGCCAGAGCGCGGACATCCCCGGGTTCGACAAGAAACCCGTTCTGACCATCTTTGACAATTTCCGGAATCGCGCCAACCGGAGTGGTCACGACAGGCAAGCCCAACGCCATCGCCTCCAACAGTGAAAAAGGGAGATTTTCCCCATAGGAAGGCAGGATATAAATCATGGCGCTTTGAAACAAATCCACCTTTTCCCTTCCCGTCACCACGCCGATGAACGCCGTTTTTTCGCCGAGTTTTTTCTCGCGGCATAACTCATCAATGCGCATTTTTTCGCCACGGCTTTCCTCCGCCCCCGCAAAAACAATACGGGCATCGGGGTGCTTCTCGAAAATCGCCGGCGCCGCCTGCAAAATATCGAACACGCCCTTGCGTTTCCCCAGACTGCCTAAAAAAAGAACATCTTTTTTAACGGCGTTCATAGCGGAGCGTCCGGCGTCCAGCGCCTCGGCGAACAGACGATCCACCGGGTTCGAGACGATCTCAACGCTCAAATCGCCCCCCACCTCCGCAAGCAAAAATTGCCGCCATTTTTCTGAAAGCGCAACCGTCATATCCGCAGAAGAAAACACGCGCCCGATCCATTTCTTCGTTCGAGGGCGGCAGGCGGCGTAATATTGATCGAACATACCGCCGTGCAAATGCGCCACCGTCCCGGCGCCGAACATCTTTCCCAATAGAATAAAAAGCGCGGACTTCCAAAAAGACAGCCCCGATGTCGCCTGAACGTGAATTAAGCGCGGCTTCTCGCGCAGGCAGACGCCGATGAACTGAAAAACCTGCCGGATCAGATAACCGACATTTGTCAGCGAGAGACGGTTTTCCAATCCCAAATCCTGCGCAGACCGCGTCGTATCCAGCCGGAGGATGCGATATTTTTCGGCGATTACCGGGGAAGTGGCAAGAATCTCGATGAAGGTGGCCACGCCTCCCACCTGACCCAGGCCGGGTCCCACCACCAATACAGTTTCCTTCGCCGAATCCATGCCCTGCCTCATGCCGCGCCCTCCAAAGCCAGAGTCTTGCGCGCCAGGTCAATCATCGTCATGGATTGCAACGATCCTTTTTTGATCTCGGCGGCGACATATTTGAGCAGGAAGCGCAGTTTCTCGAAATCCCCGTCTGTTTTGAATTCTTCAGGGTGCGCCCAGATATGAACAATGCGACCCTCCTGCGCGGCGCGTTTGACCGCCGCGATCATCGGGCGGATGCGAAGGGTGGACAGTCCAAGCGAATCCAACGCCGCCTCGACCCGGCGATTCATGCCAAACAACCAGCGGGAGGCGGGCAGGTTCAGCAACCCGCTTTCGTCCATGATGGGGTCGTAAACCAGCGGAGTCCGAATCTGAAAGATTAAATCGAAGACGTTCATGGCTTTTCGGAGCAGGGTAAAACGCGAACCTTTCGGGCGCAATTCATCTCCGCGATAACAAATATAGCCGGCCGCCTTAAGGGATTTGAGGTGTCCGACCCGGTTGCGCGGAAAGGCTGCGGAATACGGCGTAATGTTCCTGCGCGCCGCCAGCCGCCGCCATTCCGCAATTTCCATTTTGGCTTCCGCCTCGGTCATCGAGCGCTCGTCGAAGATTTTGTGAGTGTAGCCGTGAAAGCCGATTTCATGCCGGGCGCCGCGAGCCTGCAACAGCTCTATGACATCCGCGCCGTACCATAATTGGTCGTCGGTATCGTAGATTTGCTCAAAGCTGGAGTATTTTCCCTTCCACTCCAGGACGGGGCAGTTTTCGCATTTTTCGCAGGAGGCAAAAAACATGTGTCCGACGACCGCCCAGGTGACTGAAATTTCGAACTCGTCGAAAATATCCAACAGGCGCCGGATGGCTTTGCGTTCCCGCACGCCGCCGCTGGAAAACCTGCCCGGGCGATATTGATCGAAGTAGCCCCAGGCGAGTTCGGTGTCGAGCGAAAAAAGAAAATAGCCTTTTTTGTTCGTCATCAATTTTCTCAAGCTTTGCGAATGGCGAGGTTGTCGAGACCGGTTTCGAGGGCCGTCTTCAGTTTTCTCGCAGATTCGCTCCAGGTCCAGGCTTTTGAGGCGATGGCGGCCCGCCCGCCCATTCCGCACAGTTCGTCAGATTTTTTCCAGACCTGGCGAAGGGCAGCCAGCAGGGACTCTTCATCCGAGCCTTCCATCCAGATAACATAGTCGCCGTCGCCGATCACATCGGTGTGGCAGGCAATGCGCGTCGCCAAAATCGGCAGCCCCGACGCCATATATTCGAACAGTTTGATGGGACTGCTCACCTGGAATTTTTCTTCATCCGGGAAGGGCAACACGCCGATATGCGCCCTGCTCAACACGCCGGGAACCTGTGAATGGTCCACGCGCGGCAGGACGCGCACGCATCCGTCGGTCGTTGCGGCGAATTTTTCCAGTTCGTCCTTTTGGTTGCCGTCGCCGATCATGGAGAAAGCGATCTGCGCTCCTTCGGCGTTCGCTTTAACCACGGCGGAGCTTAAATTCATCAGGTTGCGCTCGTAATTCAAAACCCCGACATAGACCAGTTGGATGGGAGCGCCGCTGGCGGGCCAGGTTCTGGCTGAGCGCGCGGTCTGGAAAAGTTCGGCGTTTACCCCGGAGGGCCAAACGCCCCATAATTTTTCATGCGGGATGTTTACATAGGCGGCCATGCGCGGCGTAATGGCAAGACGCCCGTCCACCCAGCGATTGACGCTTTTTTCCACGAAGGCATGATAATTGCGGCGGACGCTGTCTTTCCATCGTCCGCGAGAAGCAGGCGCCATGTCCACCGTGCGGGTGTCCATGACCAGGGCGGGACGACGGCGTTTTTGTAGGCGCATGAGCATTGCCAGGGCAAGCATCCAGGGGGCGGACATGGAATGGAAAAGGACGACGTCGGTCGAATTCAGGCGGCGATAAATATAGGATAGCGCGCGGGCGTGAAAAACAAACTGGCGCATGAGGTAGATCTCGGGTCTGGGGACGCCGTAAACATGCACGCCCTTCAATGTTTTGGACTTGCCGTCCCCCACTGCCAGGAGCGTCACATTCCAGCCGGATTGATTTAATTCCCCGCTGGTGTCGAGCCACGTCGCCGAATCCAGGCTTTTTTCGGGATCGCCGGGCGCCACCCATAGCAGTTTGCGAATCGGGTTGTTCATTATGCGATTATCCTCGAATCTTGGTTGCAAATTTCTTCATAAAGTCGAATATGGTTTCGCGCGACCAGGTCCCAATCATACCGCTCCACCGACAGGGCGCGCGCCTGGCGGGTCATGTCCAGCCATTGTTGTTTGTCTCGAAGGAGTTCGAGGGTGTAGCGGGCAAATTGTTCGGGCGTGTCTGCGATGAAGAGCTGTTCGCCGTTGCGGGCTTCAATTCCTTCACAGCCGATGGTTGTGGAAACCATCGGACGGCCGAGCGCCATGGCTTCCAGTATCTTGAGGCGCGTGCCTCCGCCGGCCCGCAATGGGACAACGCACATGATGGCGTCTTTATAATATGGAAGCAGATCGTCAACCTGCCCGGTAACGCGGATTCCATTTGCCGCAAGGCTTGTCACCTCCGGGGTTGGGTCCTTGCCGACGATCCAAAATTCGATTTTTGGGTATTCAGCCTTGATGATCGGATAGATGTCGCGGCAGAACCAGGTTACGGCGTCTATATTGGGGCGGTAAGCCATGTTTCCGACATAGATCAGCCGGTTTGTATGCTCGGGAAAGGGCAGGGGTGTGTAACGCCGGGTATCCACGCCGTTGGGCAGGACGGCGATTCGCAACCCGGGGTTTTCCGCCAGCAATAGTTCCTTGTCGGACTGGGACATGGCGACGCAATGCCCAAACCGTTGCGCCTGAAAGGGCTCCCATCTTCGCATCATGCGTCCATGCAGCCAGGTGCGGATTTTACGGACGCGCCTCGGTTCGACTTCGCTCATTTTTTCGTGTTTGTGGAAGTTTACATCGTGAAAGGTCAGGACGGTCTTTGCGCGAACCGCAGCGGGCAGATGATCCAGGTAAAAGCTCATGTGCGAGTCTTCGATCTGGATGATGTCGAAGTCCACCCTGGAGATCAGGTCCAGGATTTTTTCCAAAAGCTGTCGCGATTCATATGCCCGCAGGGTGGGTGGAATTCCCTTGAAAAAATAACGCGCCGCCTGCGGCAGGTTCGACAGCGCGCCCTGGCGCGAAAATGGAACCGTGACAACCTCGCGGCAGATTTCGCGCATATGTTCAATATCGGCGGGCTTTTCATGCCCGGCAGTGAACGACGCAAGCCAGACTTCATGCTCTCTGGCAATGCGATAGAGAAGGTTGTAGACGCGCAATGGGAACCCCGAATTAGGAGGGTATGGAAACGTGTTGGAGATGAGCAATATGCGCATAACAAATCCGCCGGGCAAAGGGTTGAAAATGAATTTTTATCAGCGCAGCCACATGGAAAGGTCTTCCTGAATCAAATCCTGGAGGCGCAGGATGTCGTCCCTGAAAAATTCCGAAAGTTCCGCGCGAAGTTCGGGAGCAAGTTCGGGCGGTTTCTCCAATAACCGGCTTCGAATGCCGCGCGCAAATCTTTCGCGAAGGCCCTGCGGCGCCAGCGCTTTAATCCCCGAAAGAGCCGGGAAAACTTTTTGAAGTAAAAAGCCGCCGCCCCTGTTTCGCGGAATCCCTCCGCCTTCGTTAAAGCGGGTGTTGATGTTTTGGGGAACAAAGGAGGAATCGACATTCAAGAATTCATATAATTTCTTCACCAGTCCTTTCCTGTCGTCGGTAAGGCGGTCGAATAATAATACGCACATCTGCGAAGGGTCGAACAGGTCGTAATATTTTTGGAGCAGTTGAAAATACAAACTTCCTGCCACAAAGCGGCGGCGGACGGAGCCGTCGGAAACGACCTTGACCGTCTTGATCGCCTCGGCGAAGTCCCCGGTTTTCTCGTTTCCCTGGCGAACTTCCATCTGCCATTGGGAATACGCCCGTTCCACCGGGTGGCGCAGAATGGCGATCATCTTTGCCTCCGGCGCATAATGTTTAATCCGCCCCGGCGCTTCCGGGCTGACAAGGTAGGTGGGCGAAACTTCGCCGATGGCAATTTCATCCCTGACGCCGGTAAAAAGTTTTTTATATTCTTCAAAATCCGTCACCACGCCCTCCGCCCAGCGCCCGCCGCTCATTTTTTTTCCTTCAAATGCAAAGAAACTCGGCTCGTTGGCGGGACACATGAAAACCTGCGGATGCGCCTCCAAATAATGATACAGGGAGTTCGTCCCGGACTTGAACGCGCCGATCACCAAAAAGTTGGGAAGAACGTCCGTTTTCATGTTGTTCATCTATGATTTCCTAATCCATAATATGCGAAGTTCATTTTGGCGAAAACAAATCAGAGAGGACCCGCGCCAGTTTCTCCGCAAGCGCCTTGCGGTCGTATTCCTCAATGCCCGCAGGGTTGACTTTTACCGGGTTGCCCTGCTCATATCGGTCGAACATGGTTTGGACCGCGCGCTCGATTCCGTCCACATCGTCCGGGGCGACCGTCACGCCCAGATTCTCCGCGTCGAGCAGCTCCTGCCCGGCGCCTTTGCAACTCAGCAAAAGAATTGGCGCATTGCCCACCGCCCAGTATTCATAGATCTTTCCGGGAATCAGCGTGGCAAAGCCTTCGTAATTCATGGCCATCAAAAGGTCGGCCGATTTCATCAAACGCAGAACGTCGGCGTGTTTCAGGTGTCCATGTTCCCTGATCATGCCCGCCAGCCCCAGTTCGCGGGCTGTTTCGCGATGTTTATCGGTGAAGTCGCCTGCAAATTCAAGCGAAATGCGGTCTGCCAGCCGGGGTTGTTTCTCCACGATCCGGCGCACACCCTGAAAAAAACCGCGCGGGTCTCTCGCCCATAACTTTGAATCGTTCAACGAACCGGCGTGAACGATGCGGAATTTTGGGTTGACCGGCGCTTCCATCGCCCGCGCCGCTTCGAAATCCTTCAGATCGCAACCGTTTGGAATGAATACGAACTTTTCCGCAGGCTGCGAAGGGTAACGCGCGACAAACGCCTTTCGACTCCATTCCGTTACCAGGATGACCTTATCCGCCAGACTGACCGCCCAGCGTTCCATCAGGCTTTCGATGGCGCGAATCGGAAACGGCTTCGAGTAATACCAGGGCGTTTCGAGCCAGTCGTCGCGAAAATCCAGGACGAGCCGCTTGCCCGTCAAAAGATTCAGACAGGCTCCAATCAAGGCGTCGGAGAACGGCGGACATGTGGCGAAGATGATGTCAATTCCCTCCCGCTTGATGATTCTCCGTCCGGCGCGAACCGCAAACGGCAGCCAGGTCAGTTGCCGGTCGGGCAGGAGCGAACGAAACATCCAGCGGCGGGCGCTTCCGACGACCTTTGCAAGAAGTCCGGCAAGGCGGTTCTTTTTTCCAAATTGTCGTTCTTTCTCCAGATATTCGACCGACGGTTCCCCGGGATAGGTTCGATGAATGATCACGCCTTCGGGGATTTCGGAAAGCAGCGCTTCGCTTCCCACCCTTCTCAGGGTTTCATATTCTTTATCTTCCGCCACTGTAAGCACGGAGGGAAGCCACCCCAGCGCCGGCAGGTATTTGATGAATTTCGCGGCGCGTATGGAATAACCCACCGGAAAAAACGGCGGAAAGGCGCGACTGATGACAAGGACTTTCTTCATCGTATCTTCACGCTGACTTTGCATTTATCGCTCCTGTGTCGGTTGCGCCGGCGGTAAAGTCGAAGCGCCATTGAAAGTCGGCGTCGGTTTCGGTCAGTTCGCCTTCCCAGACGGCGTATATTTGCGCATTGGGAAGTTTGACCCCATAGTCGTACGAAAACCAGGCGCTCCTTTTTTCAAACCGCACTCCCCCATCGGGAATGGAGATGGTTCCAATCTGTCTTGAATCTTTAACGATGGAACAAACGTGTTCGCCCACCACAACTTCCAGCCCGGGCGCGAGATGGAAGAACCATTCGAGGCGGTGCGCGCCTCTTTCCCCGCATTTGGCGCTGTCTGTCAACTCCCAGACTCCGGGTTGCGGGTGAAAGATTCTGCGCCTCAATTCCACGCCGTTGACGGGGGTCATTCTCCCGGATACGCTATTTTCATCCCAGCGGTCGCATTCCGCGTTGGAAACGCGCGTCCAGCCGAAAAATCGTTTTGGATCGCCCTGATGAACGCCGTCCACCATCACTGTGTTGTGGGAGTGAGTCAGGCGGAAATGTCCGCGCCATTCTCCGGAATACATGTAGGTGCCGGAGTCGACAAGCAGGGGCTGTCCGTTGATCCACAGCACAAGACTGAGCAGGTCGCAATGCGCGTGAGCGCAATACCCTGCGCCGCCCAACCCAAGCGGGCCGCAGCGGAAGTACGCCACATCGGTATCAGGAGACCATGAGTCGCGAATGATGTACATGCCGCCATGCGGAAAACGCCCGGAAGCGGATTCGGGGGCGCGGGCGCGAAGGGCATCCCACTGATTGGACGCGTCGGGACCGAGAAGCCATAATGTTTCGGGGTCAAGGTTTTGCGCGACGTATTTCATATCCGCCCTGTTGAACAGCGCTGCGCCGGTCGAAAGAAGCGGGCGGACATCCCAAAAATCCTTTTCGAGCCCCAGCCCCAGCGCTTTGCCATAATCTGTGTCGCCCCAGGTTGGGACCGTCCCAGCCGGGGTGACGCTGAATAACAGATATTCGAGCATTTTTTCAAGCCTTGGGGCAAGATCGCGCTCCTGCGGCAGGGCGTCCCGTTTGCAACGCATCAACACCAGCAACATTAACTCCAGGACAAAGCGGTGATATCCAATGGCTTGTTCCCTGTGCATTCCGTCCGGGTAAACCTGACCGTCCGCCTGTTGAAGGATGAACTGTAAAGCGGTTTCCCGCCAGGCTTGCGCGCTGGCAAATTCGGGAAAGGCTGACGCCACCACAAAAAGCCCGGATAATTCGGCGATCAGATGATTGTTCGGCGTGTCTTTTTTCGTGCGCGCGATCTGCAAATGTCCGCTCAGAAAATCGGCTTGTTGCCAAAGGCTTTTGATGAAAGCGGAGCCGCATCTTTCCATGAACGCGGGGGACGCGCGGAAAAACTGAAACGCCGCCGTCCAAGCCAGCAGGCGGATGGACACCTCCAATGGGTAGTACCAGTTCATTCCGTGTTGAAGCGGGTTTTTTTCGATCCAGTTTTGCGTCAGGCTGCCGAAGGCGTTGACATATTTCACGTCATTGGTAAGCCAGTAGGCAATTCCCAGGGTGATAAGAAAATGATGGCGGTTGAGTTCCCAGTAGACGATCAGGTCTGCGGAGCGGCGGGCGGAATAGAGGTAGGACACATACCGGCTGCGGTGCCAAAAAGGCCACTGAAATCCCGATACGGGGTCGGTATGCCAGTCCACGCCCTGGGGGAAGCGATAGGTCTGGCCGAGGAGATGAATTTCGTTTCTGCATATTGCGTCGGCGGTTGAGATTACGTTTGCCACATATTCGGGTTGTTTTTCCTTGAAGAGGGCCGCGGATGCGGATTGCGCGTCGTGGGGAAAGACAAAGGAACTGCCTGGCCGGTTTGCAAGATGACGCAGCAAGGATTGAACGGAGTCCCATTTGCCCGTCGTCTTCGAGAGGAACTCAGGATCGCCAAGCGGGCGCCTGGAGCGCATCCCCCACCAAATGGACTGCGACCCCGCCCAGGCTTTGTGTCGAAGCGAAAGGAAGGCATTCGATAAAACGCCTCCGATTCCGATTTCGGTCATACGTCTCAGGTAATAAGCCGGTGATTTCATTTTTCCCGCCCGATTAGTTTGAATACAAGTCGCTGGGCGGCGCCTTTTTCTTCGGCGGTGATTTCGCCAAACGCCAAAAGCGCCACAGCATACACGGACGCGCCTAAAGCAATTTTGCCCAGTGTTGGGATCAAGTCTGTATTCCCGACATCCAGCATGTTCGCCCCATACAAGACGACGCCCATGAGAAGCGCGGCGCCCCCAACCCGGAGGACGGTTCCGAGCGGTAATTTCCATGTCAGATACTTGCGGGAAGCGTGGGCTTGCAAGATCAGCAACAGGGAATATCCAACCAGGGTCGTCACGGCGGCGACGGCATATCCATACACAGGCACAAGCAGGATGTTCAGCCCGATATTGAGCGCCCCTGCAAGCAACTGGTTCATCGCAAACCGAAAGGTTTTGTTGTTGAGGATAAGCCCCCAACAGGCGATGCGAGAAAGCCCCCAGGCGAATGTGGAGAAGGCGACAAAGCCGACAATGCGATATCCGTCGTGGTAGGCTTCGCCTGTCAGCAGGGTAATGAAGGGCAGAGCCAGGCTGGATAACCCCACCGTAATCGGGAGGCAGATGAGGAGAAATAAACGGCTAAGGCGGGCGATCAGGCGTTCGGTATTTTCTCGCCCCTGAGCCTCCCATGAGTTCGCCACCAGGGGGCCCAAACTCATCAAAAACAGGGTGACTGCAAGGTTGATCGTGCGGTCGGAGATGTTGTAGACCGCGGAATATAATCCGACTTCGACGCCGGGGCGAAAAAATTCGATCACGAAGCGGTCTGAAAGCCGGAGTCCCCAGAAGGCGGTGTTGCCAAAGGCAAGCGGCCAGGCGAAAGACCAGATGGCCGACATGGAAGAAGCGTCAAGCAGGTCTGCGCCGACCCGCACCCCCTGCATGGTTGTCCGAATCAACAGCGGAAGCGCGAGGATCTGCACAAGAACGGTTCCGTACATCAAGCCTTCGACGCGCAGCCCAAAGACAAGCACAAGGATCAGCCCAATAATCAGCCCGCCATAATAGTTGGTGAGATTAACCCGCGTAAAAAGCCCGCTCTTTTGCTGGACGCGCGAGACTTCCATGAATATGGTGTAGAAACTGTTGACGGCAAACATGAGGACGCTGATCCACAGCAGGGGAAAAAGCGCGGCGTTGATCCGCCCGCGAAACAGGACAAGCCCCAGCGCGGCAAGAACGCTCATGCCGCCGGATACGACCGCGGTCATGGCAAGCACGTTGGAAAAGAATCCGCTGAGATTATTTTTTACCTTGTAGGCGGGGAAGAAACGCAAAGCGGCGGTTCCGATCCCCGACATGGCCAAGGCAAAGAGAAAGTCGGTCACGCCCAGCGCCAGCGCCCAATCGCCATATTCTTCGGGCAGAAAAATACGGGTGAGAATGGGCGTTGTGATCAATCCGGTCAATGCGGGCAGCACTTTGGTCGGTAGGTATACCAGCATATCCCGGAGAAAAGATTTGGTCATTTGTTTTTTAACCTGTCATGATTCCTGGTAATTATCAGTAGATCGCGAAAACTCCGCAAAACGCCTGCGCCATCCAGCGCAAACCCGGCGCGGGGAGAGGTTTCGTTTTTTAATGCCAGGCGGCAAGGATGCAAAGCGACCTTTTCCTTCGCCTCCTGACGGCTTTGCGTTAAATCTGAAAACCGCAATTTGCGACCGTGTCCAGTATCGAGAGCGCCAATCGCGCGCCGCCGCGAGATGTATTTCACATTACCATGTCGATCTAGATGTCGCTTTACCATGATCGCGCAAGGGGCTGCGCGTTCCGCACAGGGATCACGGGGTTTCAATTATGGGTTGCCGCCAAAGGTTTCAAGATGTTCAAGTTTGACGGGCAGCCGCTGGTCGAGCAACCCAAGTTTTCCGCGCCCGCCGCGCGGTATTTCATCCACAAAATCGGTCGTCACATTGAACTCCCGCGCATCCAGTTTTGAATAAATATCCGATAATAGTTCTTCCTGCACTTCCCGTTGCGAACTGCCTGGGGCGAGAATCATGCGAATCATTAATTTGCCCGGCTCTTCCTGGATAAATTTTATCTCCCTGAGTCTTGTCATCACGCCGCCATGAATGCTGGCGTAGACCGGAGAAAGAGGAACGATATAGCCGCTTTTCGAAAAAATCAGTTCGCCCAGCCTGCCCTTGAAATCGGTTACGAGGGTGGATTGCCGCCCGCAATCGCACGTCTCGGGCGAGAATTCGGCGATATCTTCGGTCGCATAACGGATCAAGGGCATACAAAACGTGTCGAAGCCTGTCCCAGCCACGCGCCCCGGGGTTCCAGTCCTGGCGATGGGGTTGTTTTCCTGATCGAGAAGTTCGAAAACGCCGTATTCCATGCCGACATGGTAACCCCGATGTTTTTCACAATCAACGGCATCCGTTGTTTTTTCGGTCATGCCATACCTGGAATAAACCGGACATTCAAACGCCTCGCCGATGAACTTGCGCTGATAAGGCAGGATGGTCTGCGATCCCAGGAAAATCGCCCGGATCGTTCCATTCTTAATTGCATTCCGCTTCAGGAACCTGGAGAGTATTTCCATCGAGGAGGAGTCGCCATGAACAAATTTTGGTTTGAATTCCTCGATTAATTTCCAGTATGTAAACATGTTATCTTCCGTCATTTCATAGGAAGATAAAAAAAGCGCGTTATTTTGAAGGTTATAGGAATGCAGGCAGGGCTTGCCTTCGGAGCCTTCCTCCGGAGGCGCATTGCCGCGCAAGACCAAATACGGGTCGCCCAGTTTCCAGCCCGCCCAGCGTCTTTGCCGGTATACATAAGCCAGCTCGCGCAGGTAGGAAGTTTCCTTATCCTGATAGATGCCCAGGGGGACGCCGGTGGATCCGCTTGTTGTGCGGTAGACCAGCGTCGAACGGTCAACATTTCGCGCCACCAGGTCTTCGAGATTTTTCCGCACATCGTCTTTGGTCAGGATCGGTAGTTTTTGCAGGTCGGGCAGGGATTTTATATCTCCCGGTTTGAGGCGGCTCTGGTCGAAGACGCGCTTATAGTAGGGAACATTATCATAAGCATGTTGTATCAACGCAACAAGTTGCCGGGTTTGATAGTCTTCAAACTGTTGTTTTGTCCACCATTGGGTTTGTTCGAGCCATTGCAAATAGCGGACAAATTCAGGGTGATCCCACAGGGAGTGTTTTGAAAATGCAAACTTAATCCGTCGAAACCCCTTTTGGACGCGGAGCGGCATTTTCCTGCGAAATTTCCGAATCAATGCTGAGATAGCTGCCATATATGTCTCTTATACGATCGCCTTACTTTGCATCGTCCGCCGCAAGAGCCTCGCAAGCCGGCAAATAAACCCGATAGACAACCTCGTTGACTGCGAAGATCATGCCCAACAGCGGCGTCCAACGCCATTGCATAAATGTGGAATTGGCTACGGCGGAGATCAGGATCACCAGGTAAACAAGCAGGTTTCCCATGACGACCGCTTTCATTTGCTCGTGAGATACGGCGCGCCAAAACTTAAATCCGCGATACAAGAACAATCCCGACAGCCATACCAAACTGAGATAGCCAAGGACTCCGGACTGGATCAGAATTCGTAAATGTCCATTATGAATGAAACTGCTGCCGTTTGTCACTCTGCCGTCCGCGGTTCTGTAGTCCAGGCGAAAATCCAACGGGCGATAGGGGGTTCCCATTCCCAAGCCGATCAAAGGATGGGCGGCAATGGCGGCGTAAGCGTATTGGTTTTCGATAAGTCTCCAATTCAACGAGCTGTCGGCGCCTTGAAACGTATCTGCTTCGCCGAGAGTGGCGAAGCGGTCCATGGAAGCGTATACCAAACGCGCCGCCCGCGATTCGGGATCGCCAAATACAACCAGCAGGATGATTGCTCCGACGAATATCAGGGTCAGCACAGCGGAAAAAAACCTGCTGCGTTCCCCGCTTTTCAATATACATACCCAGAAGGCAATAACCCCTGTCATTGCCCCCCAATAGCTGCGGAGAAAAGTCAATACAATGGCGAGTCCCAGCAATAGCAATAAAATCAGATAAAACGATACCCGCCATTGCGATTTTTCCTCCGCCAGAAGGCAGAGCACCGCCATAAAGGAGATCATAACCGTGGACCAGCCAGGGGGAAGTATCCGCGTAATGTCGTCAAAGGTGGCATCCTGGGTGACCAGCGCTTCCACACGGCCCGGCAAGATTTGGACCGAACTTCCCAACATAAATTGCGCCACCATGGCGATCGCAACCACAATCGCAAGCGACAGGATGCAGATCAACAGTAATTTTAATTGGCTCCGGTCGCGCACAAGTTGAGTGACGATGAAGAACGTCAGATAATATGAAAACACGCGAATTGATCTTCGCGCCATTTCCGCTTCCACCGACGATTGATAAACAGCCATCAAGGTGGACACAATGGTGACGCCGATGAAAATCAGGAGCGGGACATCCAGCGGGGTGCGCACAGGGGTAAAGTCCTTTTCCATCAAATAACGAATCGCCGTCAGCCCAAGCATTCCAAACAGGAAAATATCAGAAAGATGCAAACTGACGCCGAACGAGATTCGCGGCATCTGGTCTTCGAATAGGATGCTGGACGTCAGAATCAAAATCCCGATCAATACGGTCTCAGGCCGTTTTAATACGATAAAAAATAACAGGAATCCCGTCAGTATGCCTATTACAGCCACAGGGGTATATTCCAGGGACCCGTACCCTATGGCAAGCCCGGCGATGACAGCCGCCAATATTTGCAATACGGCTTGCATGGATGGAATATATCGGGGGATTCTTCGCTCGAACATCCTATTCGCTTTCATCAGGCGCTCATAATGAACGTCCAACTCCGGCCGCGCAAAGGGTCAGGACAAATCCTTAATGCCCTTAATCCTTAGTTTTTCAACCTGCCCGGCGACGGCTGTCAATATTTTTTCGCGTTCTTTATTATCAAAGTTGATCTCATTCGTCTCGCGCGGTTCAAACAACGCGCCGCCGCGAATGCCGAGAAAGTCGAAAATCCGTTTCGATTCATTCGCCGGGTCGTTTATTAAACGCCCGAATTGAACGATATAAACATTCGGAGCCGCGCAATTTTCCAGGACCAGTTCGGCGCACATATTCCAATCCTCGATATATTCATCCAGCGTAAAGCGGCGCCGCTGGGGTTCTGTCAAAGATTCGCCCCACGTCCGCCGGGACATGGACCAGATGGTTGCCAGGGGATCGCGAATTGCAAAAAGTATTTTAGCGCGGGGAATGATCTTGCGAACATTAATGATGAATTTTTCATAATCGCGCAACGGAAATGCGATGGGCTCCAACGGCTCCTTATCCACAATGAGGCGTTTTCCCAGGCTCAAACGCGAATCGATGTAATAATCGAACGCCAGTTTCCGCGCCAAAGATTCGATCCGCCCGATCTCCTTTTCGAGGTTTTGGAATCGTCGAGCCTCCTCCAAAAAACGATGGGAACTGACCAGAATGCGCGATTCTGGAAAGGCGGAAATCTGCTTTTGCTTACCCAGCCACCTCACCAGCGCCGAAGTGCCTGATCGGGGAGAGCCGGTAATCAGGCAAAATTCACGAGGAAACAATCCAATTTTTTTCTGGAGATTTAGGATTATTGATCTCGCATACGGGTGGATCTTAAATAATGGGGTTCTCATGTCTGGAAAAACGTCATCGAATGTCCGTATGCGAGTCTAGTCGGCCGTTTTGCAACTGAAACAGGGAAACGCCCTAGTGCGATTTGACCTCGAGAGACTTGATCTCGGAAACAACCGCCGACACCTGCTCCTCGGTTAATTCCGGGTACATCGGCAGGGATAATATCTCCCCCACCAGTTTTTCCGCCACCGGGCAGGAAAATTGGGGGGTTCCATTTTTCAAATAGTATGGTTGGAGGTGGACAGGCATTGGGTAATGTATCGCCGTGCCAATTCCGCGTTCTTTCAAAAGAGTCTGCAGGGAATCCCGGTTTTGGGTTCGAATTACGTAGAGGTGATATACATGCTGATATCCCGGAAGTTCGACGGGTTTTTCCACGAGGGCGTCGTCGAAAAGCGTATTGTAGAGCGCGGCAAGCCTCCTGCGCGAAGCGATCCATTCATCGAGATATTTTAGTTTTACCCTGAGAATGGCGGCTTGAAGATTGTCAAGGCGATGATTGAACGGGTGGTCCTCATGAACATTCTTCACCCGTTGGCCGCAATTGCGCAATGTCCGAATTTTCTCGGCGACATTTGAGTCGTTCGTGGTAACGATTCCCGCGTCGCCGCATGCGCCAAGGTTTTTGGTCGGATAAAAACTGAACCCGGCGGCGTTTCCAATTCCACCGACGCGCTGCCCCTTATACATTGCGCCGTGCGCCTGACAGGCGTCTTCAACCACGATCAGGTTGTATTTTTCGGCGATTCCAAGAACGACGTTCATATCCGCCGGCAAGCCGTAAAGATGCACTGGAAGGATGGCTTTGGTGCGGGGGGTGATCGCTTCCTCGATTTTATGGACGTCTATCGTCCACGTTTCGGGATTAACGTCCACAAAGACCGGCGTTGCGCCCGTAAAAGAGATGGCGGCGGCGGTCGCTGTAAACGTATGGGCGGGCAGAATTACTTCGTGCCCGGGTCCGATGCCGAACGCCCGCAGGCTGAGTTCAAGGGCGGAAAGCCCGTTATCCACGCCGACAGCATATTTCACGCCGCAGTATTCTGCGAACTCTTCCTCGAACCTGGAAACGTCCTGTCCAAGAATAAAGTCGCCCCGGTCCAGCGCGCCTTGAACGGCGCCGGCTATCTCATCGCGAAGTCGTTTATGTTGAAGGGAAAGGTCAACTAACGGAATGGTATTCATCGTTCCTCACTTTATGGTTTTTGGATAATACGCGCAGGGTTTCCGGCAACCACCGCCCCGGCAGGCACGTCGCGAGTCACCACGCTGCCGGCCCCTACCAGCGCCCCCTCGCCAACGGTCACGCCGCAAAGGATGGAGGCATTGCTCCCGATCGAGGCGCGTTTCTTAATCCGGGTCGGGACACAAACCCAATCGGCTTCTGTTTGAAGCCCGCCGGTCTCTGTTGTGGCGCGGGGATATTTATCATTGATGAACATGACCCCGTGTCCGATAAAGACCTCGTCTTCGATTGTCACGCCTTCGCAAATAAAGGTATGGCTGGAGACCTTTACCCGCTTTCCAATTTTTGCGCCTTTTTGGATCTCAACAAATGCGCCTATGCGGCTGTCATCGTCAATTTCGCAACCGTAAAGATTGACAAACGCATATATCTTGACATCGCGCCCAATCTTTACATCTGGCGCAATGCGGGCATATTCAGGGGCTCCCATGCAAAGGTCTCCTTGGACGAGCTGTTTTTTAGCGAGTATTCCGCAGCCTCTATGATTCTCACAACCCTCAGTCCATTGTAACCGTCGCTATCCGGTCGGGTTTTGTTGCTGACGCTATCGAGGAAATGCTGACATTCCTGCCGCAACGGCTCGGTCATGCGAACATTGGGTATGAGAATATCCCCGGAGCGGTAGTTGCAGTGAAATTCTCCATAACCGTCGGTATATTCAGGGGCGTCCACGCCTTTATCGTAGATCTTGAGTTTTTGTTCATTCTCCATATCGTTGAAGACGATCATCTTCTTGCTGCCAACGACTGTAATGCGCCGCACTTTGCAGGGATCGAGCCACGAGACGTGAATATGGGCGGGAATTTGATTGGGGAACATCAGGTTTACATACGCGACGTCGAATATGGTGTCGAAAACGCAAGACGTTCCATAGGCGCTGACCGATACGGGATCCTGTCCGAGAAGATACAGCAGGATGGAAACGTCATGCGGGGCGAGATCCCAAAGAACGTTGGATTCGCGCTGAAACAGTCCGAGATTCAACCTTGCCGCGTCTAGGTAATAAATATCCCCAAGTTCCCCGCTATCAATGAATTTTTTCAAAGCGATGACCGCGGAGTTATACATGAAGGTATGCCCGACCATCAATGTCAGGTTCCGGGCCTCAGCCAGTTGAATCAACTCCTCCGCCTGTTCGCTGTTCTGCGTCATCGGTTTTTCGATCAGCACATGCAAACCGTTTTGCAAACATTTTTTTGCGACAGGGTAATGCAACCCGGGCGGCACAGATACAACGACCGCATCCAGGTCCATGTCGAACAGTTCGTTGTAATCCGTGGTTGTTCGAATCTCCGGGAAGAAGGAGCGCGCCCGCGATAAGCGGTCTTCCCTCAAATCGGCAATGGCGACCAACTCTGCGGACGGCAGGTCGAAAAAGTTTCTTGCCAGGTTTGGCCCCCAATATCCGTATCCGATAATGCCCACCTTGACAGTCTTCATGGCGGTTGCTCCTTTTACAAATTTCTACCCCGCCCCTTTGGCGGATAAAATCATCAAAGGGGTTTTTAACGCGATCTTGAAATCCTGCCAGAGGGATTGGTTTTCGATATACGCCAGATCGAGCTTTACCTGTTCGTCGAAATCCGCCGTGCAACGGGCCGTTACCTGCTGAAGCCCGGAAATGCCGGGTTGCGCTTCCAATCTTCGCAGGTGCCAGGGTTTGTAGACTTCGACTTCGTAAGGCAGAGCCGGGCGCGGGCCAATCAGACTCATGTCGCCGCGTAAAACGTTCCAAAATTGGGGCAGTTCATCGAGGCTGAATTTTCGGAGAAATTTTCCGGGCAATATGATTCGCGGGTCGTTCGTCAGTTTTCGAACCTGCGATTTCTCTCCCTGGATCTCCTGGGCTTTTTGCCGGTCATTTTGAATCAAAGCCTGCACATACGCTTTATGCACGGCTTCATCTCCGTTGACTTTCATGGTGCGAAACTTATATAAAGTGAAATCTTCGCGTTCCCAATAGTAGGCGTCGCCGCGGCGAACCCTTTTGGCGCCGACGCGCAATTGTTTAAAGAAAATCGGCCCGGGGGAATACGCATAAATCAGTATCGCTATCGCCGCTATAAGGGGCGAAAAGAGCGCCAACAAACCTCCCGCAATCAGCAAATCCATAATGCGTTTGAAAAAATAGTACGGAAAATGCCCGTCGCGCAGGAGCGACCTCAAACTTGCCCCTGGTTTTCGAATATGTTTTAGTTCGAGTTGATTTTGCATCTTGTACATCCTTTCGACAAGTTTGATCAGGAGAGAAAAGTCCGCGCGCCGGATTCATTGATAATCAATCCCAGCCGCTTGTCTGTAAACCGGGAGAGGAAGCCGCCAGCCGATTTGAGGGAATCGCGTTTAATATGGCCGCAACGCGCGACCATGTAAATTTCATCGGCAAACGGCGCGATGGAAGCCATGTCGGCGAAATTGAGCGGGGGCGCGTCCACCAACACATAATCGAACTTCTGCCGCAACTGTTTGACCAGCGTCCCCGCTGAAGCGTCTCGAATAAAGAACGGCATGGAGGATCGAGAGCCTAATGCGATGATCGAAAGGTTTTCCTGTCCCGTTTGTTGGATGACATCCTTTACATCGGCGTTCCCGGAGGCGATATCCGCCAGCCCTTTTTCGTTCGAAAGCCCAAAGAAGGAGTGCATGGAGGGGTTTCGCCCATTGCCGTCCACGATTACGACATTGCGTCCCTGTTCGGCAAGCGCCGAGCCCAGGTGCGCAAGGGCAAGAGAAGCCCCCTGCCCAGGCTCCCCGCCAACGAACATGAAGACGCCTTGTTTGGTTTTCTGCCCCCCCAGTTGAATGTGCGCCGCCAGCATCCGAATCGCCTCTTTATAGGCGGAGGTCGAGTCGGTGAAACGAAGTAGATTCTTTCGATTCGAACGAGGCAACGATGCGATCAAAGGGAGTTGGGGAGCCAGAGATTTGATGAGATTTGCGCTGTAAAGACGGGTGTCGATGTTTTCGATCACAAACGCCAGCATCACGCCGCCAAACAGCCCGGCGAGCAGCGCGATGGTGTAATTAAGGGAAGTTCGCGGCTGGGACGGAATCCTGGGCAAAGGGGCTTCTTCCACCAACGTCACTATGCCCTGCGCCAGGGATTCGCGCAATTGGGCTTCCTCATATTCCCGCAACAAGACTTCATAGGTCCGTTGTTTTTCCTGTACGAGCGCGTTGGTCGTCGTCAACTGGTCTGTGACGCTCGAAGGTTGCCCGGTGGCGGTGGGAGTGATTGCGGCAAGTGCGGCGTACTGACGGCGCGCTTTTTCCAATTCCTTGCGCGCCTCTTCGACTTGCTCAAGCAGGATCGAAGAGGGAAGCACTCCGTCTCCGGAAAAGAGTTGGCTATTCTTCTCTATCAATAACCGCGCCAGGGCGTTGCTGGTCAATTGAGCGTTTTGGGGGCTTGGCGAGGTCGCCGTGATGTTGATCAATTCGGTGTTGGGGACGACCGAAACTTCTATGGCGGGCAAACGCTCCATATCCAACTGTTCCGCCAATTCCCTTAACACTGTGCGGCTGACAGCCAGCGCGACAAAAGTGTTCATTAATTGGGTGTTGTAGGTGTAGATCTGGGAATTCTGCGTAAGGCTTTGCGACAACGCGAGGCGGATGACAGCCGTGGAAGTATAAAGGGGCGTGATCCGCCTCTGCCCGACTGCTGTAACGCCCAGGGCAATTGCGGCAACCGCCAGAACTATCCATTTTCGTCGCCAAAGCGCAGTAATGTAGTGTCGAAGTTCCATATAAGGGTCTCATGAAGTGGATAGCGACAAATATTTGCCCAACCATCCTAGACACTTACATGGTAGTAGGTTTAATTTTTATATTTTTTTGATTTTTATTTGATTTTCATTGCCCCCCTTCAGAAACTTTATCCGCCTTCTCTCGGTTCGAACCGGTAGCCCCTTCCCCATTGGGTCTGGATGTACCTGTGCCCGTGCGCCCCATCCTGAATTTTTTTTCTCAAATAAAATACATATAATGACGCGTTGGAAATGCCCGAGGGTGTCTGGTCGCCCCACACTTCCCTTGCCAATTCGCGCTTCGAGACGAGTTTTCCCTGCTGACGGATCAGATATGTAAGCAGGCCGTATTCTCGCGGCGTCAAGTCCACCGCTTTGCCTTTTACTTTTACAGTCTGCGACGACAGGTCAACCGTTAAAATTGGGTCTTCGTAGCTGCGAACAAACGGAAGGGACGACGAAGTTTTGCGAGTCGCAGATCGGCGAAGCAGGGCGCGGACGCGGGCTTCCAGTTCGTTCTTGTTGAAGGGTTTTTTTACAAAGTCGTCCACGCCCACGCTGAACCCGCGCAACATTTCCTTCTCGTTTGAGTATGCCGTCAACATCAAGATGGGAACGCTGGACATTTCACGCAGGCGAACGCAGACTTCAAACCCGTTTAAGTCCGGCATCATTACGTCCAGGATCACAAGGTCGGGGTGCAACTCGTACGATCTTCGCAGCCCGTCCAAGCCGGTAAAAGCCTGATAGACGGCAAGGTCCATCGGGCCCAAGATGAATTCCACAAGCCGTCCCACATCCGGGTCATCATCAATCAATAATACGACTTTTCCCAACTGATTCCTCCGGGGAAAAAATAACGATATGCGCTCGAATAATAACACAAACGAAAACGCCTGCCAAATTCAGGAAAACGCAGGTTTGCGCGCAAAACATGTCAGGTAATCTGCTCCCGGCGCCATCCTCGGCGCGGGGTTTTCCTCGTAGACCGCCGCCGGACTTGCGCTGAATTTATCAAAGCGACAGCAGATTGAGCGAAAACGTTGGCAGCCTTTGCGCGCGCGCAACGCGGGAGCGGCTCATTTCGCAGGTATGCCAAACGGGGTTTGTACGGCAAAGAGGGTCTTGTTCT
The DNA here is from genome assembly GCA_900696595.1 of uncultured Chloroflexota bacterium. Classification (GTDB taxonomy): domain Bacteria; phylum Chloroflexota; class Anaerolineae; order Anaerolineales; family Villigracilaceae; genus Villigracilis. The sequence continues at coordinate 18,738 of CAADGT010000168.1, read as the reverse complement.
TATTCGTTCACCAGGTTATGGATCCAGCGGCGCGAGTAGATGCGCCAGGCGCTGACAAATCCCTTGACGATTTCTTCGGCGATTACCATCAGATACACCCAATAGACGGGCAGTTTCAGAACAAAGGCGCCGATGTACGCAGCGGGGACGCCGATCAGCCAGATAGAGAACAGTTCCATGAACAGGGCGAAGCGCGTATCGCCGCCGGCGCGCATCCCGCCGATGAAGGTGATGAAGTTGAAGATGCGGATCCACAAAACCAGCCCCATGACCAGCATCAACATGCGGACGTTTTGTTCGCCGCCCGGGGAGAGGTCGTATAGACCGACCACCAAGCCGCGAAGCGCTATGACGGAAAAACCGACCAGCCATGCCAGGAGCAGGCTCAGGGCGGTTACGCGTTTTACCGTTTGATAGGCTTCCTCCCTTTTCCCCGCGCCAATGCGGTTGCCGACCATGACGGCGCAGGCGTTGCCCAACCCCATGAAAACGACAAAAGCGAGCTCTTCGATCGTGGCGTTGACGTTGATCGCGGCGATGGACTCTGTGCCGATGCGGGCGTAGATGGCGTTGTAGGTGGTGATGCCGAGCGACCAGAACATTTCGTTTGCAAGGGCGGGCAGGGTGGTCTTCAGCACGCGCCCAAAGAAGGGAAGGTCGAAGGTGAAGAAGGTCAAGGGGTTGGCGGCGAGCGGGGTTCTTCCAGCGTAGACCAGGATGAGGAGCAGGACCAGCTCCAAAGTCCAGCCTGAGGCGGTGCCGATCGCGGCTCCTTCCACGCCGAGGGCGGGGAATCCTCCGACGCCGAAGATAAGGCTGTATCCCAGAATCGTTTTGAAGACCAATGCCGAGATGGTGGCGATCACCGTCAGTTTGACGAGTTGAATGCTGCGCAGGACGGCGATGTAGGCGGTGGCGACCGCGATGGGGATATAGGAGAAACCGACGATGCGCAGGTAGGATGCTCCGATGCCAATCACTTCGGGGTCGTTTGTATATAACCCGAGGACGAAGCGCGGCGCGAGGGTTGCGGCAAGCATAAAAAATAGAGCGATCAACGACGCCGTGAGGACGCTCATCCCCAACACTTTTCGAATCGGTTCGATCTCATGTTTCCCCCAGAACTGGGCGGTGAAGATCGCCATGCCGCTGGTGAGGCCGAAGAGCAGGAGGATGAAGACGAAGAAGACCTGGTTGGACAATCCCAGGGCGGCGATGGAGGTCTCGCCCAACTGTCCGACCATGATGACGTCAATCATGTTCAACGATGCGTTGATGAGTTGCTGGAAGGAGATTGGCAGGGCGATGGTCAGCATTTCGCGCAGGAAGGCGCGGTCTTTGAGAAAGGAGAGAGACATGGGGAAGGATGAAAGAGAAAGGATGAAGGATGAAGGATGAAAGATGAATCAGATAAGAGAAAAATGGGGAGGGAGAGTTAAGATTGGCAATGGCGGGGATAAAAAAACGCCGGATAAATCAATAGCAAGGCATAACGCCCGCCGAACCACCCGACCACTCGACCACCCGACCACCCGACCACTCGACCACTCGACCACCCGACTACTCGACCACTCGACCACTCGACCACTCGACCACCCGACCACCCGACCACCCGACCACCCGACCACTCGACTACTCGACCACTCGACCACCCGACTACTCGACCACCCGACTACTCGACCACCCGACCACCCAACTAATCCTCCGGCGCTTCGCGGACGATATAGAGCGGCCTGCCTTTGGCTTCGTCGTAAAGCCGGCCGACATATTCCCCCAGGATGCCGAGCGAGATCAACTGCACGCCGCCAAGAAATAAGACGGAAACCAGAGTGGTGGTCTGCCCTTCAAAAAAATGCGAACCTGCAAGGCGCAAAGCCGCAACAACGGGGATGGCGAGGATGGATATGCCTGCGGAGACGAAACCGAAGAACGTCGCCACTTGCAGGGGGAAATAGGAAAACCCGGTGATGGCGTTTATGGCAAGCCGGAACATTTTCTTGAACGGATATTTCGTCACGCCGGCATGACGGGCGGCGCGATTATACGTCACGCCGATTTGTTTGAAACCAACCCAGGCAGACATACCGCGCGGGAAGCGATGCCTTTCCTGCATCTGTTTGAGGACGTTGACCACTTTGCGATCCATCAAGCGGAAGTCGCCGGTATCCACAGGGATTTTCACGTCTGTGATGCTGTAGATCAGCCGGTAAAAGGCGGCGGCGGTGAATTTCTTGAACCAGGTCTCGCCTTCGCGTTCTCCGCGCACAGCATAGACGACCTCGTAGCCTTCGCGCCATTTTTTTGCGAGGTCGAGGATGACTTCCGGCGGGTCTTGCAGGTCGGCGTCTATGATGACCACGGCGTCGCCGCGCGCATAATCCCACCCGGCGGTGATGGCGATCTGATGTCCGAAATTTCGCGCAAAGATGACCGGGCGCACGGTTTTGTCCTTCGCCGCCAGTTCGCGGATTTTTTCGGTTGAGCCGTCGGTCGAGCCGTCGTCCACGAGGATGAGTTCCCACGCTTCGCCGTTGGAATCCATGACCTCCTTTACGCGACGGTATAACTCGGGCAGGTTGTCAATTTCGTTATAGATCGGGGCGATGATCGAGTATGTGATTTTCATTGATTGATTTTTCTTTTCGGTTTCGCGGCGATTTTTAAAATTCGTCTGTGGGCTTGCTCAGGCGGGGCTTTGAATTGCTTCTCTCCATCGTCGGCGAAGGGCGGCATGCCCAATATTCTACGGCGCAGGTATTCCATGACGACGGAGATCGAAGCCATGACCGGCACGATCAGCAACGCGCCCATGATGCCCCACAGAATGGTGGCGGTGAGGATGGCGACGAAGATCAGCGCCTCGTTCATGTGCAGGCTGCGCCCGATGATGATGGGGCGCACGAAGAAATTCTTGGCGTTGATCAGGATAATGTACAGAACCAATGTGATTCCGCCGACGATCATGTTGTTTACGACCGGGTCGTCTGAAAGGCGAATCCATGTGGAGCCTTCAAGCAGAGCGACGCCGATGGCGAGCGCCGCCGCAACGGTTGGGCCGACATCGGGGACGAGGGTGAAGAACCCGGCGATCACGCCCAGCACCAGCGCGCCGGGAATCCCGATCGCCGCCCAGGCAATCGTGAACACAATACCGACAACCACCATCAGGACGATCTGCCCGCGCAGGTACGCCATCCACACGTTGCGCAGGCGTTTGTAAAGTTCGTGCATGTCGCCCTGGTATTCCGGCGGAGCGAGTTCGAACAGCCATTTGCGCATACGGGGCCACTCGGACATGATCAAATGCACCGTGACAAGGACGATCAACAGCCAGAGAATGTTGATGGACGTCGCTTCGAGCAACTCCAGCGCCTCCGACGGCAACGGCGAAAGCGCATCCTCTTGAAAGTGCGCCAGACTCTCGCCGAGTTGTTCGAGATGCAAAACGAACCCGCCCAGTTGAATCGGCTCGGAGAGAAAGCCGCTCAGGGTCGCGGTCAGGTCGAGGATGTCCTGCGCCACCAGTTTAATTTCGTCGAAGAAGATCGGCGTGAGCGCGGCGGGGATGCCCACCAGCACGATCAACGCCGTGAAGTAAACGATGTTCACCGCCGCCGCGCGCGAGAGGCGCGTGCGCTCCATCAGGAAAACCGTCGCCGGGCTGATCAGATACGCTGAAAACGCCGCGATCACGAACATCCTCACCGCCTCCCTGGCATGAAACAGAAAAGCGAGGACCGCACAAAAAACGACGACGCCCATCGTATAACGAAAAGCCATGCTCCATTGAGTTGAATTTCTTTTCATAATAATTTCTTTAGCGCATCCAGTGTAGGTTCGATGATCGGGGCGGGAACGACGGCTTGCAACGCCGCGCGGACATCCTTCAAGCCGGAGCCGGTATTCATGACAAGGACGGGATCTTCGGCTCCCACCGCGCCGAGGCTTGTTCCTTTTACCAGTCCGGCATAGGCGGCCGCCCCAGCCGGTTCGGCGAAGACTCCCTGGGCGCCGAGTTCCGCGATGGCTTTGACGATCTCATCATCCGATACGGTGATATAAGTCCCATTCGTGTGCTGCGCCGCCCGCGCCGCGCGGACTCCGTCTCGCGGAAGGTCAACGGAAATGCTATCGGCAATTGTATTGGCTGAAACCGGCGCTATGGATTCGGTCCCGGCGTGGAAGGCGTTGGCAATCGCCGCTGAACCCTCCGCCTGCACGCCGATGATGCGCGGCAGGTTTTGAATCCAGCCCAACGCCAGCAGATCTTTGAATCCCTTGTGGATGCCGGAGATGATATTGCCATCGCCGACCGAGACGACGATTGTGAGCGGCGGGTGATTATCCAGTCCGCTGTCTTTTTTGTGCCAGTCGCGATGCGCTTCGATCCACCATTCCCATATTTCGAATGCCGCCGTCTTTTTGCCTTCCAGGGTGAACGGGTTGTAGCCCGTGTTACGACAGTACCAGCCGAACTCGTCCGCCGCCTTTACAGTTAAATCGAAGGCGTCGTCGTAGGTTCCGTCCACCAGAATGACTTTCGCGCCGAAGATGAGCAATTGAGCCACCTTCGCCTGCGGGGCAGATTTGGGCGCAAAGATGACCGCCTTTTGCCCGACCGCCGCCGCCATTCCCGCCAGCGCCGCGCCCGCGTTGCCCGTCGAAGCCGTGACCACGATCTCGGCTTTGATCTCGCGCGCGCGAGTGACCACGACGGCGCTCGCCCTGTCCTTGAACGAAGCCGTCGGGTTGCGAGACTCGTCCTTGAGCCAGAGATGTTTCAGGCGTAGTTTTTCCGCCAAGCGCGGCATGGCAAAGACCGGGGTCCAGCCTGAGGCGTGCAGGGGCGTGGAATCGCCCGCGGGTTCAGAGACAGGCAACAGCGGAAGATACCTCCACAAAGACGGCTCTGTCCGCGAGGTGATGTCTTCCGCCTGGAATTTCTTTTTAATCGAGTCGGTATCGAGGACGACGTCGAGGTTGCCGCCGTCCCTGGGACAGGCGTAAACAACCTGACCGGGCAGATATTCCGCGCCGCAAATCGAACAGCGATACCCTTCGAACTTGTTCATGGATTCCTCGTGGCTGTGATTTTACCCGATGCAGGTCGTTCTTTCTTTATCAAGGGATTATAAAACGGCGCGCATGCAAAGGATATCGCCTCAGACTGCAAAATCTCCGGATTTTGCCTCGAAAGTCGGAAGACTTTCGACTCCGTTCCTGACATGAGTTGCAAGGGAATCCTGCGCCGTCCCCGATGAGACAATAAAACGAGCGGTCTCTCATCCACTCGTTTCTAATTACCAATTACCAATCTCCAATTCCTACCCCCCGAACGCCTCGTTCAACCAGTCCAAAAAGCCCTTCTCCTGCGGCTTGACCGTCGTCCCCAGACTCTCCGCCAGTTTCTCAAAGAGCTCTTTTTGTTCCTTCGTTAATTTCGTCGGCACAGCCACATTCACGATCACGATCTGGTCGCCGCGCTGATTCTTATGGCGGACGTGCGGCGCTCCCTTCCCCCGCATGTGGAAGACCTTGCCCGGCTGAGTCCCGGCGGGAATCTTCAACTTGTCCTCGCCTTCCAGCGTCGGCACGATCACCTCCGCGCCCAGCGCCGCCTGCGCGATGTTGATATCGAGATTCAGGATCACATCCTGATCGCGGCGTTTGAAAAACTGATGCGGCTTGACATCCAACACGAGGAACAAACTTCCCTGCGGGCCGCCGTTCTCGCCCGGCGCGCCCTCCCCGTTCAAGCGGATCTGCGTGCCGGCATCCACGCCGCCGGGAATTTGCACTTTCTTCTTGACCTTCTTGCGTTCCAATCCGCCGCCGCGACAGGTTGTGCAAGGCGACGAAATCGTCTCGCCGCGCCCGTTACAGGTCGGGCATGGGGCAGTCTGCACCATCTGACCCAAAAAAGTCTGGCGCACCTGGCGCACTTCGCCCTGTCCGCCGCAGGTCGCGCACTTTATCGGAGTCGTCCCCGGCTCGGCGCCGTTGCCGTTACAGCGCGAACAAGTCTCGTCGCGCGAGAACTCGATCTCTTTCTCGACGCCGAAGATCGCCTCCTCAAAGGTAAGCGAAACCTGCATTTGCAGATCCCGCCCCCGGCGCGGAGAACGGCGCGAACGCCGTCCGGTGGAGAATCCGAATCCGCTGAATAAATCCTCAAAGATGTCGCTGAAGTCGGCGGTGTAATCGTGATAGCCGCCGCCCATGCCGCCCAGCCCCGCCTTGCCGAAGCGGTCATAACGCGCGCGCTTTTCCTTATCCGACAACACGCCGTACGCCTCGTTGATCTCCTTAAACTTCTCCTCGGCATGAGACTCTTTATTCACATCGGGATGATACTGGCGCGCAAGTTTGCGAAACGCGGCTTTGATCTCGTCGTCGCTCGCGCCCTTGCCCACGCCCAGGGTATCGTAATAGTCTTGGTTTGACATGGATATTTAGATAATTAGATGAGTAGATAACTAGATGAGTAGATAACTAGATGAGTAGATGAGTAGATAACTAGATGAGTAGAGGTTAGAGACACTTCGCAATCACTACTCACTACTCTCTATTCTCTACTCTCTACTCACTACTCTCTATTCTCTACTCTCTATTCTCTACTCTCTACTCTCTACTCTCTATTCTCTACTCTCTACTATACTACTCTCTAACTTCTCCATCCACCACATCCGGTCCGGCGGATGAAGAACCCGCTTCGCCGCCGCCCGCAGCCTGACTCTGCTCATAAGCGGACGCGCCAATCTTTTGGATGGTCTGCCCCAACGACTCGACCGCGGCTTTGATCTTTTCCACATCCTCGCCTTTCGCCGCTTCCTTAACCTCGGCGCTCTTCGCCTCGACCTCCGCCTTGATCTCCGCCGGGACCTTATCGCCCAGATCGCGCAGGGCCTTCTCGCCCGCATAGACGGTGTTATCGGCGGTGTTGCGCGCTTCGATCAACTCCTTGCGTTTTTTGTCCTCCTCGGCATGAGACTCGGCGTCCTTGCGCATCTTTTCGATTTCCGCTTCGCTCAACCCGGACGACGCCGTGATGGTGATGTGCTGACTCTTGCCCGTCGCCTTATCCTGCGCGCTGACTTTGAGAATGCCGTTCGCGTCCACATCGAAGGTCACTTCGATCTGCGGAACGCCGCGCGGCGCGGGCGGGATGCCGTCGAGGATGAACTTGCCCAGCGATTTATTATCGTTCGCCATCGGGCGCTCGCCCTGCAAAACGTGAATTTCAACCTGCGTCTGACTGTCCGCCGCGGTGGAAAAAACCTGCGAACGGCGTGTGGGAATCGTCGTGTTGCGTTCGATCTGCGCCGTGGCGACGCCGCCCAGCGTTTCGATTGCAAGCGTCAGCGGGGTGACATCCAGCAAAAGAATATCCTTCACGTCGCCGCCCAGCACACCCGCCTGAATCGCCGCGCCAATGGCAACGACCTCATCGGGGTTCACGCCTTTATGCGGGTCCTTGCCAAAGAACGAGCGCACGCGATCCTGGATGGCGGGCATACGGGTCATGCCGCCCACCAGCACCACTTCGTTAATATCGCCCGCGTTCAAACCCGCATCGGCCAGCGCCTGCTTGACCGGCGCAATCGTGCGGTCAACCAAATCCGCCACCAATTGCTCGAATTTGGCGCGGGTCAAAGTCATCACCAAATGTTTGGGTCCGCTCGCGTCCGCGGTGAGATACGGCAGGTTGATCTCGGTCTGCATCATGGTCGAGAGTTCGATCTTGGCTTTCTCCGAGGCTTCCTTCAAACGCTGGAGCGCCTGGCGGTCGTTGTGCAGGTCAATGCCGTTGTCTTTTTTGAACTCGGCGATCAGATAATCCATGATGCGCAGGTCGAAATCGTCGCCGCCGAGAAAGGTGTCGCCGCTCGTGGCGCGGACTTGAAACACGCCGTCGCCCACATCCAAAATCGAAACGTCGAACGTGCCGCCGCCGAGGTCGTACACACAGATGACTTCGTTCTTCTTCTTGTCCAAGCCGTACGCCAGCGAAGAAGCCGTCGGCTCGTTGATGATGCGCAGAACTTCCAAACCCGCGATCTTGCCCGCGTCTTTGGTCGCGTTGCGTTGCGCGTCGTTGAAGTAAGCCGGAACGGTAATAACCGCCTGCGTGATCGTCTCGCCCAAATACGCCTCGGCGTCCGCCTTGATCTTCGCCAAAATCATCGCCGAAACCTCCGGCGCGGAATAATCCTTGCCGCCCAGTTCCACGCGCACGTCGCCGTTGGGCGCTTCCTTCACCGCGTACGGCACGCGCTTCTTCGTGCGCTCCACTTCCGCGTCGTCCGCCTTGCGCCCCATAAAACGCTTGACGGAAAAAATCGTATTCTGCGGGTTGGTGATCGCCTGATTGCGCGCCACGCGCCCCACCAGACGCTCGTTGTTTTTATTCATCGCCACAACCGAAGGGACAAGCCGCTCCCCCTCCGCCGACGGAATCACAATCGGTTCGCCGCCCTGCATCACCGCCGCCGCCGAGTTTGTCGTGCCGAGATCAATGCCTATAATTTTTGCCATGATTTCTCCTAAGTTAAAAGTTGCAGGTTGAACGTTGAAGGTTTAAAACTTGCAGCCTGTAACCTTCAACTTGCAACCAAATTTACTGCGCCACTCTCACCAATGCCGGTCGTATCACCCGCTCGCCGAGCGTGTAACCGTTCTGCAACACGTCAATCACATGCCCGCTTTCCACCTCGTCGGACGGCTCATGCGAAATCGCTTCATGAAAGTTCGGGTCGAACGCCGCGCCCTTCGCCTCGATCTTCTTCACGCCTTCCATTTCCAAAATGTTTTGGAACTTGCGCGCCACCAATTCGATTCCGCTCGCCCAGGCGTCGTCGACGGGGCGGTTTTGCAGGGCGCGCTCCAGGTCATCCAACACGGGCAACACTTTCTTGAAAATATCGCCCTTCGCCGCCGTCTTAAATGCCTCGTTATCGCGCTCCATACGCCTGCGGAAATTTTGAAACTCCGCCTGAGAGCGCGCCCACCCATCCTTATATTCGACGATTTTAGACTCAGCCTCTTTCAACTGCTGGATCAACGCCTCGCGCTCCGCCGGAGCCTGCCCCCCCCCATCGGGCATTTCCTCCGCTGCGGCGTTTGTCTCTTCGATTTCTTCCTGTTTGTCCTGTTCTTCTGCCATGTGTCTCACTCTCAGTTCAGATATTAGATGGTTAGAGATTAGAGATTAGAGACTAGAGATTAGAGACTAGAGACTAGAGATTAGAGACTAGAGACTAGAGACTAGAGATTAGAGATTAGAGGCTAGAGATTAGTTGATTGAAGGAGTGAAAACTAGAAGAGTTGTAATACTTTCCACTCACTACTCACTATTTATCTATTCTCTATTTATCTATTCTCTATTTATCTACTCTCTATTTATCTATTCTCTATTTATCTACTCTCTATTTACCTACTCTCTATTTATCTACTCTCTATTTATCTACTCTCTATTTACCTACTCTCTATTCTCCGCTCTCTATTTATCTACTCTCTATTTATCTACTCTCTATTTACCTACTCTCTATTCTCCGCTCTCCATATTATCGCTCACCAAATCGCTCAACAACCCAGCCACAAACCTCACGGTGGGAATTGTCCGCGAGTAGGCCATGCGCATCGGTCCCAGCACTCCCAGCGCGCCGGTCGCCATGCCGGGGACTCCGTAACGGGCGATGACCAGACTGCACTGGCGCAGGTCGTCGTATTCGCCTTCGCCGCCGATGAGAACCTGCAAGGCGCCGACGTTGCTGTTGCTTGTCGTCTTCGCCAGTAAATCCTGCAAGGTGGAGCGTTCCTCAAAGATTTTCAACGCCCGCCGCGCCTCGTCCGATTCGGAGAATTCCGGTTCGCCGAGGACATTGGTCAGGCCGTCGGTGTAGATTTCGCCGGAGGATTTTTCCGTCAGGCGGCGCATGTCCTGGGCGATGAGCAGAAGGATGTCCTGGTCGAGCGCGTCGGGTCGAACCGTCAGCGTGGAGATGGCTTGGGCGGTCAGACCAGCCAAAAGTCCGTTAAGACGCGCGGCTGTTCCGCTCAATCGCTCCTGGGGGACGGGTTCCGCCAGGGTTAGAATCTGCTGGGAGACTTCCCCGCCGAGCATGACCAGCACCATAAGCACTTGCCGCCCCTGGGTCGAGATCAATTCCACGTGTTTGAATTTGGCGGATTCGACGTGCGGCGCGGCGACAACCGATACGCCCTGCGATTGACTCGCAAGGACGGATGCCGCGAGGGTCATCCATTGATCGAGTTCGGGGCGCGATTGGTAGAACTGGTGCGAGATGGTGCGCTGAACGGCTTCGGGCAGTTCGGCGCTGTGCATCATTTCGCTGACAAAGTAGCGATAGCCTTCTTCGGTGGGGACGCGCCCGGCGGAGGTGTGCGGCTGGCGCAGGTAGCCCATTTCGGTCAGCGCCGCCATTTCGTTGCGGATGGTGGCCGACGACAGGTTGATGCGGTAATGCTCCGCCAGCCGCTTCGAGCCGATGGGCTGGGCGGATTCGATGTAATCGCGGATGATCAGCATCAGGAGGGTTTTCTGTCGTTCGGTGAGTTCAGCCATATCAGAATTTAGCGCTCTCACAACGAGAGCGCTATTTTTCACAGATTAATGATACAGTGATAGCAATGAAGCGTCAATAAGAGCAGTGTAAGAAAAACTCCCGCTTTGCGCGGGAGGTTTATGTACTGATATTGCGCAGAGGGTGCGACGCACTGCGTAAGGCGGGTTATTTAATCATGGCGTCTGATTAGCTGACACTCTTAAAATCAGGACGCGGACGAGCGCTGAAAACGCGGATTCAAGGCATTGTTTCGGGCGTTTTGCCAAAAAAATCTGCGTTCACACCTGCACTTGCGCCAGGTGCAAGTGTCCGCGTTTTCCGCGTCCTAAAAACAAAGTGTAAGGTAATCAATCATGGCGTTTGAAGAGCGGGTCGCCAGGCGGGGTCGAAGTCGCCTTCGCTCCCTGTAGAGAGACGCACTCGATCGCCTCCGGAAATGGTCATGAAATACACATCTATATTACCCGACTCTTCGGCGCCTTCGTATGCGATATAGTAACCATCCGGCGAGAAATTGATATTTTCGATGTAAACAAGGTTGAACGGAAGGCGCAAGCCCTGTTCGGAACGGCGGTCGGTGGCTGGCACGGACAACAGGTAGGGATTACAAAAAGTCTTTGCGCACCGTTGATTGAAGACGATGAGGTCGTTTCTGGGCGACCAGTCGGGCAGGTAGTCTGTAAAGGCAAGCCCGCTCCGTACGATTTGAACCGGGTCCGAGCCGTCCGCATTCATCATCCAGATCTGATAGACGTTGAGCCGCCTGACCACATACACGATTTGGAGGCTGTCGGGAGACCATGCCGGCATACGGGATTCTGCCAATGCCCCGCCCTGCGTAATTTGAACGCTCTGCGACGGGTCATCGGCGTCCACAAGGAAAATCTCCATTTGGCCGGTGCGCAGGGATGTGAAGGCGATGGTTTGTCCGTCCGGCGACCAGGCGGGGTCGAAGTTGCCCCCGGGCGAAGCGTCGAGGGTAACCAGCCCGCTTCCATCGGCGTTGATGATGTACAGGCTGGAATCGGTATAAACTTCCTCGGCTCTGCGGCAGGGAGATATGAACACCAGCCGGGTTCCATCCGGAGACCACGAAGGCTGACATGCGCCGTTGGGCATGTTCGTCACCTGGAAGGCGTTCTCGCCTTTCAAGTCCACTAAAAAGATCTGCGGCGCTCCGGCGCGCTCGGAAGCGAAGGCGATCTGCCCGGCTCCGCCGCCGAGAAGGGTCGAAAGCGGAGGCAGTAAGACGCTCTCCGTTGCGGATTCAGTGGACGTCGCCAGAGGTGTGGGTGTGAATGTGGCGGTGTGGGTCGGCTTGGGTTTGGTCGGCGTGGCGCTTGGGACGGGCGTTGCGGCAAGGCTCGGTTCGACGGTGGGCGTCGGCGAGGGTTCGACGACGGCCGTTTGTGTGGCGGTCGGCGCCATGAACGGGACCATTGCGCGCACGCTTGGCGGGAGGATGCCCGGAACAAAAAGCAGGACGGCTCCCGCAGTCAATAACAACAACGTCATTACTACGGCAAAGCGGACGAGCGCGGCGCGGCGTTTGCGCTCGCGTTCCTTCTGCCGCTTAAGCGGAGAGACGAAGGGTTGGTCTTCCTGCATCATCGCCGCCTTGGAGGGAATCGGTCCCGGCGTCTTGCGCGCGCCGTTGACGGGCGGTTGTTCATCCACAACCGTCGCCTGAATGGAGCGCGAGGGCTGGGAGATCGCCTCAGGCGGGGGCGGCACTACTTTATAGGAGCCAGGCGCCTGTTGAGTCAGGGATTTGGAAGCGAGTAAAGCCGCCTTGAATTCCTCGGCGGTCTGGAAGCGGTCGCTGGGATCCACGGCCATGGCTTTTTCGATGGCGGCGGCAAGCTTTCTCGAGATCTGCGAGTTGCGTTTGCGCAGGGGAGTCAATTGCGCGTTGTCCATGGCGCGCGCCAGCCCGTCTTCGGGGATGATGCCGGTCAGGGCGGCGTACAGGGTCGCGCCAAGAGAGTAAACGTCGGTGCGCGGGTCGGTGCGCGCCGTGCCGTATTGTTCGGGCGGGGAATAACCGGGCGTCATGGCGCGCGCGCCGGTGGTCGTCGCCTGGGATGCGCTTTGATAGACCTTCGCCAGCCCAAAATCCACAAGGTAGATGTGGCCGTCCGGCGCGATCTTGACGTTGCCGGGTTTCAGGTCGCGGTGCAGGATGGGCGGTTTGCGCGTGTGCAGGTAGGCGAGGGCGTCGCACATGGAAGCCCCGATATGCACGGCGTCATCCTCCTCCAACATGCCGAGACGTTCCATGCGATAGCGCAGGTCTTCGCCTTCGATGAAATCCATGACGAGATATTGCCCCAGGTCGCCCAACACGAAGTGGTCCGACACGCGCGGCAGATTGGGGTGGCGCAGGTTGGCGAGGATAACCGCTTCGAGCCGGAACTGGCGCGCGTATTCGTCGGTGGTAAACAGGTTTTCCTTGAGCGCAACCGATACGCCGAGATTTTCGTCTATGGCGCGATAGACCGAGCCCATGCCGCCCTGACCGAGGATGTCCACGATCCGGTAGCGGTTATGGATGAGTGTGCCTTTATCCAGCGTCATTGATTTTCATTCACCTGAGATTGTGATGGTTGAGCAGCGACCGCTATTCTCTAAAGCCGTTCTTCATTGCATTGAATGGGGCGCATTATATCAGATGGGCAAAGCGCCGCAGCCGGGCGAATCAAGATGTAGTTAAATTGAAATGTTTGAAGACCCACGGCGCGCCGCCCAACAGCCACCAGCCGACAACGGCATAGCGGATATAACGCAGGACATACGAGATCAGGTCGTCGTTGCGCGGAAAGATCGCGCCCAAGCCTTCGAGCAGGATGAAGGTGACGATCACGCCGACGATATATCGCAAAGCCCGCTTCCAGCCCGGACCTTGAGCCTGGTAGCCGCCCCGGGAGTGAATCCACGCCGCGCCCAACGGCAGACCGAAGATGAGTCCGGCTGGGGTGAAGACATCGTTCAGGTTGACCGGATCCGGCGCCTCGCCGGAGCGAAGCGCGTTCTTCATCCATTCTTCGGGGATTTGAAAATCGCTCCTTAATGTATAAACGCCCGCGCCGACAGCGATGACCGCCAGCGAGGCCAGGAATGCCAGGCTTGCGTGTTGGGCAAAGGTTTTCTCCGCCAGCCAGCGGGCGGCGTCATCCCAGTAACGCGCGAACGCCCATAATAGCGCGCCGCCGATTAACCAACCGGCGAGAACGTCGTGCGGGAAGTGCGCGCCCAATACAAGCCGTGAAAAACTAATCATCAGGATGAGAAAAATGCAAACGGCGGTAAGCCGCGATTTTTTATAAAAGGCCGCCACAGTCCCCCAAATGCTCAACGCATTTTGGGCATGACCGGATGGCGCGCCGAAACCGGTCTCCGCCCATAATGCGCGGACGTGCGAACTGACCCAATACGGGCGCGGGCCCGCGAACGCAACCTTGCCGATCGTGTTGAAGAACACACTGGTCACAAGAATGAAGGCGATTCGCAAGCCCAGGGCGGCGTCAATGCTCCAGTAGACCATGGGCAGGACCAGGAAGAAAAAATCCTGCGCGCCGAGCTGGCTGAAGAAATCCATGACGGGATAGACCCATTCGTCCATGCGCTGCAATACGATTATCAGAGATATGCCGAAATCAATCAGGGGTTGCATATAGTCCTCCAGCGTTGTTTGTTGTCAGGCGAAATCTGTTGACGGCTTTGGTTCACCCATTGTACACTTAACAAATGGAGAAAAAGCCCGCCCGCGCATGGGATTTGACCGCCAGTCTGATCATGCTCTTTGCCGTGTTTCTCTCGGCGTGGAGGCTCGGCGCCTCCGACTGGGCGGACGGGCTCGGTCAAATCTACAATACGGCGGCAATCGGTTATTTCATCGGGCTGGCGCTCGGTTACAGCCGCTATCAAAAACGGGGAATCATCCTGCTATCGCTCGCCTACACGGCGACGGTGATTCCCTGGCAGTTGCTGGGGACGATTGAGTTCGATGAAAGCCAGTCCTGGCTGCTGGATAGGTTGGGCGTCCTTCTCGGAAGGCTGTTGACGGACTTGGGCGAACTTTTCGCAGGCAGGCCCGTGAAAGACCAATTCTTTGCCGTGACCTTGATGTGCCTGCCGTACTGGTTCGCCAGCCTGTACGGCGGATACAACCTGACCCGCCGCGCGGACTTTCTGAGGACGATTCTGCCGAACGGCGTCCTGATGCTCGTCATTCACGCCTATCACTACACTGCGAAGGATTATTCGTGGATGTTCGGCGCGTATCTCTTCCTTGCTTTCATCCTGCTCAGCCGGTTGAAATACATCGCCAATCGCGGGAAATGGGCCGATGAGCGCGTGCAGGTCTCCAGCGAAAGCAGGTTGGACATGACCATTTCGACCGCCGCCGCCGCCGCGATTTTGATTATGCTGTCATGGTCCATTCCATACATTCTGCCCGCCACCGCGGAAGGACGCGAGTTCTGGCGCAATACCTACGGAGAACTCTTTCCGCCCGACCGCTTCGAGGACGTTTTCGCTTCGCTGGACAAGGAGGGACGCCCAACGCCGCGCAACTTCCAGACCGAACTTTCGCTCGGCTCACGCACACCGAAAAGCGACGCGGTGATCTTCCGCGTCTTTACCCCCACAGACGCGGCGGATCTTCCGCGTTTATACTGGCGCGGGCAGGTCTACGACCGTTATGAGGACGGGAAATGGCGGGTCACCGGAGATAATGAATCGCCCCGCAAACCTGCGAGCGGCGACATCCTCATTCCGGATAGCGCGCACAGGCAGAGGCTGGGATTTACCTTCGACGTTCTCGCAAAAAGCCAGTCCGTCGTTTATATGCCCGCCCAGCCGGTCTGGGTCAATCATGACGCCATTCTCTTGTTTTCAAGCGGGGTCGAAGAAGAGACAAACCTCGCCGAGGACAATACAGAGATCGTCTTCGACGTGATCGCCATCAGGGCTTTTCCCGCATTCAAAGCCGGCGATCTCTATCGAGCGGGCGCGTTGATCGGCAACCCAACCGTCGTCGAACTGCGCGAAGCGGAGAAAAATTACCCGGACTGGGTGGCGGGAAAATACCTGCAATTGCCGGGGGATTTTTCGCCGCGCATCCGCGGACTCGCGAATCAAATCGCCGCGCCTTACGACAACCCCTACGACAAGGCGAACGCCATCACCGCCTACCTGCGCGACAAGATCGAATATTCAGGCTCCGTCGCTCCGCCCGGCGCAGGCGTGGATCCGCTCGAATACTTTCTCTTCGAAAGCAAGACGGGATTCTGCAATTACTACGCCACCGCTGAAGTCTTAATGTTGCGTTCGATCGGCATTCCGGCGCGGCTGGCGGTGGGATACGCCCAGGGCGAATCGAATCAACAACGCAGCATTTATGTGGTGCGCGAACGCGACTTGCACGCCTGGCCCGAGGTTTATTTCCCCGAATATGGCTGGGTGGAGTTCGAACCGACGGGCAACCAGGATCAACTGGAAAGACCCCTCGATAGGGACGGGTCCGAGTCAGACGCCGACGCGCCGATGGACCCGCTGGACGAGCTGCGCCTCGAAAAGGAGCGGGGACCGCAACCGCCCACCGATCTCGCGGAGGAGGAAGAGAAGGAAACGGCTTCGGCGTGGACGCGGCGCAATGGGCTGGCATCCGCCCTCGCGTGGCTGGGAGGCGTCTTCATCCTTTTGCTGGCGCTCGCCCTGGGAAAACGCTTCGCCCCCCGCGCGACAGCGGCTTCAGCGCTCAAGCGCGTGATCGAACGCGCGGGGTGGTCGCCTCCGCAATGGCTGAGCCGCTGGCTGGTCTTCATCAATCGCTCGCGCATCGAAAGGCATTTTCACAGCGTCAACGTCTGCCTGGGTTGGATGAAACGCCCCCAACCCGCGCACGCCACCGCGTATGAGCGCGCGCAACTCTTAAAGCGACTCCTGCCGGGCGCGACGGAATCCATCGAAACCCTTTTGCGCGAACATCAATCGGAGATGTTCACCCCGCGCGGAGGCAATGAAACAATCGCGCGCCGCGCCGCATGGAACATCCTTTACAAGACCGCGCAAAGGCGGTTGGAAATCGCAATCTTGGGATACAATTACGCGGAGGAACAGGAGACCCCGCCACATCCCTTATGACCGACAATTCCACACGCCCCCGCACTATCCACGACCAATTGACCGCGCTTGCCATCCTCGCGGGAAAAGTTCGCGCGGAATTCGAAACCGGGAAGACCAAGGCGCCGAAGGAAACGCTCGAACAACTGGGCTATTTGAAATCGAGCCTCGAGGCTGTGAGCGGCAAGATCGAGACCTTCCAGCGCGAACACGGCAACATGCTGGCGCTGGTCGAGACGGGACAGGTCATCAACTCCTCGCTCGAGCTCGATGAAGTGTTGCGCATCGTGATGGACAACATCGTGCGGCTGACCAACGCCGAGCGCGGGTTTTTGATGTTGAGGAACGAACAAGGCTTAATGACGGCGCGCATCGCCCGCAACTGGGAGATGGAATCCATCAACTCGTCCGAGAAGAACGTCAGCCGTACGGTCGTCCAGCGCGTGATAGACACGGGCGAATCGGTCGTGACCACCAACGCGCAGGAGGATCAGCGCTTCGTGGGGCAGGAAAGCATCGTGGCTTTCAACCTGCGCTCCATTTTGTGCGTGCCGCTTAAAGTGAAGAATGAACTGATCGGGGTGATCTACGCGGATAACCGCATTCGGGCGGGTATCTTTGCGGACGCCGAAAAAGACCTGCTGGAAGCCTTCGCCAACCAGGCCGCCGTCGCCATTGACAACGCCCGCCTCTTCTCCTCGCTCAAGGGGACTCTCGAAGAGGTGACCGCGCTCAAGAATCTGATGGATAACGTTTTCGCCTCCATCGCCAGCGGCGTGATCACTGCCGACGTTCAGGACAAGATCACGCTCGCCAACCGCGCCGCGGAGACCATCCTGGGTTCGCCCACGCAGGACATCATCGGTCATCACCTCGACGAAGCGCTGGCGTCGGTCTCCGGCGAATTGAGCCCGCATCTGAAAGAAGTTCGCAAGACCGACAAGCCCATTGTGGATTTGGAGATCAGCCACAACCTGCCAAAACGCGGAATTGTAGACTGGCGTTTGAATCTCTCGCCGCTTAAAGACGCAAGCCAGAAGACTCAGGGCGTCGCCATCGTTTTGGACGATCTGACCGAACGCAAAAAACTCGAAGCGCAAAGGCGGCTCTTCGAGCGCATGGTCTCCCCCGCCGTGATCGAACAACTCGACCCGAACAGCCTGCAACTGGGCGGCAAGCGCACGGAGATTACGGCGCTATTCGCCGACATCCGCGGCTTCACTACGTACAGCGAGAAGCTCTCGCCGGAACGGCTGGTGAGCGTCCTCAACCTGTATCTCGCCGCCATGGCGGACGCTGTCCTCGCGCAGGAAGGCACGGTGGATAAATTCATGGGCGACGCGATCATGGCATGGTTCAACGCGCCCATTCCGCAGCCCGATCATACGCTGCGCGCCGTGAAGACCGCGCTCGCCATCCGCGATTCGGTGGAGGCGCTATACAAGGAACTTTCAGAAGACGCGCACCTTGCATTCGGCGTCGGCATCCATTATGGAGACGCCGTGCTGGGCTTGATCGGCACGGAAAAGCGGCTTGAGTACACGTCCATAGGCGACACGGTCAACACCGCCAAGCGCCTGCAGGAAAATTCGGCGAAGAACCAGATCATCATCAGCAAAGAGGCTTACGAGCGCGTCAGGAAACAGGTGGAAGCCAGACCGCTCGAAGCGATGACGATGAAGGGCAAGTCGAAACCGGTGGAAGCGCTGGAGGTGGTGGGGGTGAGGTAAGGGGGGATTGGTAATTGGTAATTGGTAATTGGTAATTGGGGATTGGATTACAAGATACGAGTAACGAGGGGGGAGTGTCGGGTCGCAAGTTGAAGGTTTCACGTTCCAAGTTGACGGGTGGGGTAAAATTTGGCGGACGATCCGGCTATTCGACCATATAGACCAACCAACTATACTGGGCGCGGTCATGAATTGCGGTTTCCTTTTAAACGCAAAGCCGCCAAGCCGCAAAGATTCAAGGGTTTTCCCTTCGCGTCTTTGCGACCTGGCGTTAAGAATTTCATTCGGCAAAAGCG
>CAADGT010000167.1 GCA_900696595.1 uncultured Chloroflexota bacterium | reverse complement strand
TCCCCTGCTTGGTAGGCGGCACGTATTTCTTTTTCACTCGGCAGTTGGGTTACGTTCACTGAGCTTATTTTCGCAGACCTTTATCTTTTTGACAACCCGTTACTCGTTTCTCGCTGAGTAGTTACAACTGTTGGGAGAATTCTTCGGCGGCGATGAACAGGGACAGGATCAGGCCGACTGAAAGGGCAACCCGGTTCGGGGTCCGGCTTTGAAGCGCGGAGAGGACGGCCGAGGTGAGGAAAAAGTTCAACAGCCCGAAAAGGATGAGGTGTCCGACCTTGTCCCCATTCTCAAAATCATACAAGGCGCGAATCGCGGGCGGGATGGCGTCGCGGTCGGCGAGGACGACGACAAAGATGATAAAGAGCGTGAAGGCGACGGCGGCGTACTTCATAAGAAAACGGGCGGGATGAACTCCCGCCCGCCGTTTTACTTCGCCTGCTTTTGCGCTTCCTGCCGGTGTTTCCACCATTCGACGATCATCGGCACAACCGATACAAGGATGATGACGATGATGACCAGTTCGAAATTTTTCTTTACAAAGGGAATGTTGCCGAAGAAGTAACCGAGCAGGGTAAAGAGGACGACCCAGGTAACGCCGCCGACGACGTTGTAGGTGGCGAAATATGAGTATGACATCTTCCCAATGCCCGCCACAAACGGCGCGAATGTGCGCACGATGGGGACAAAGCGCGCCAGGAAGATGGCTTTGCCGCCGTGCTTCTCGAAGAAGGCGTGCGTCTTGTCGAGATATTCCTTCTTGATCCATTTGATGTTATAGGCGCGGTCGCCCAGATAGTGACCGATGGAGTAGTTGACCGCGTCGCCCAAAACGGCGGCGACGATCAGCAGTCCGATCAGCCCCCAGACGTTGAACGAGCCGAGCGCGGCAAACGTCCCCGCCGCAAAAAGCAGGGAATCGCCGGGCAGAAAGGGCATGATCACCAGCCCCGTCTCCACGAAGATGACGGCGAAAAGGATGCCGTACGTCCACGCGCCGTAATCAGTGATGATCGTCTGCAAATATTCGTCAAGATGCAGGAACAGATCGAGAACGCTTTTTATAAAATCCATTTACAGTTTGACTCGCTTTCTTGTTGTACTGACAACGGGCGGGGATTATACCCCGCTTTCGTCGCGCGGCTTTATGCGGCTCAGCCAGTCGCCGAGGAAGAGAACAAGAATGCTCCCCAGCGCCCCGGCTGCAACATCCAGATCGCCGACCGCATACAGGACAAAGCCAAACTGCCAGCCTGCCGCCTGCCCCAGCGCGAAGCCAAGCGCTGAAAATAAAAGGTTAAGCCCCAGCCGCCATCCGCCCCCGCCGCGCCAGGTGTGGAACAGCGAGCCCAGCAAAAACGCAATCACCAGTCCGAGCAAAATTCCGGGCAATGTCATGGTTTTCAACTTTCCTTTGGATTATTGTTATATAGAAAATGGCTCTCTAAAATAATATTCTAACTTGGCTACGCGCAACTTTAATTTTTTCGTAAACATTCGTGGACGGTCACCGACTCAGGTGAGTTATTGAATAATTCCTCCGCCGAGCATTTTCTCCCCTTCATAGAATACCGCCGCCTGTCCCTTCGTCGCATCCCGCACAGGCGCGTCAAACGCGACCTTGACCTGGCCGCCGTCCATCGGCCTGACCCACGCCGGGACTTCCTTCGCCGTATAGCGGATCTTCACCTTCGCGCGGAACGGCTCAGGCGGCGCCTCTCCGCTGATCCAATTGACGCTTACCGCCGTCAACTCGCCTGACCCCATCTCCTCCAACGTCCCAACGATGAGCGCGTTGCGTTCTGCATTTTTCGTTATCACATACAACGGGACCGGCGAAACGACCCCCAATCCCTTGCGTTGACCGATGGTGTAATTGGCCAATCCGTTATGCTCGCCGACTACTTTGCCTTCAAGCGTCTCGATATTCCCTGCCTTCAACATCTCCGGCGCATTGCGCCGAAGAAAATTCCGATAATCCTCGCCCGCCAGAAAACACAAGTCTTGCGAGTCCTTGCGTGAAGCCGTCGGCAATCCATACCTCTCCGCAATCGCGCGTATTTCAGATTTGGGATACTCCCCCACCGGGAAGAGAGCATGTTTCAACTGCTCCTGCCCCAACACATGCAAAACATAAGACTGATCTTTAGATGAATCCACCGCGCGGAATAAATTCCGTATTCCGCCTTCTGCATCCCGAATTCTCACATAATGCCCCGTCGCCATAAACTCCGCCCCCAGCGCCAGCGCGTGATTCAATAAAAATGTCCAGCGGATCTGGCGGTTGCAGATCAGGCACGGATTGGGCGTCCCGCCTTCCGCGTACCCATCCAGAAAATATTGCACCACCGTCTCGCGGAAGACTTCCTTCGCGTCCGTCACATAAAACGGAATGTCCAAAATCCCCGCCACCCTGCGAGCCTGCGCCATCGAATCGGGCGTGCAACAGCGGTTGGACTCTTCCTTCCCCGGTTCGCTCCACAAACGCATCATCATGCCGGTTACGTCATAGCCCTGTTCCTTCAACAACGCCGCCGCGACGGATGAATCCACGCCGCCGGACATGGCGACAACGACTTTCTTTTTCATAAGCCCGGTGATTATAAACGAAAGGCGGCTTGACCTCCGCCCCCTTGTCCTGTATATTCCCACAATCTTATTTCGGGACAGGTAAATGCGCCGTTTTAACCATTTCAAGGCTCAAGCCGTCATCTTCGACAAGGACGGCACATTGATTGACTTCGATTTCATGTGGGGCGGCTGGACTCTCCATCTCGCCGAACAACTGCGCCAATCCAGCGGGCTGGACGTCCGCGAAGCGCTGTGCGGGGCAATGGGCTACGACGAAGCGAACAAAAAAGTCCTGCCGCACGGAATGTTGGCTTCCAACCCGATGGAAAAACTCTACCGGTTGACAGTGGACGTGATGCGCTCGCAAGGACTCGCCCCAGCCGAAGCAGAGCGCGTCGTCGCGCAGGGCTGGCGCATCCCCGACCCGGTCCTCCTTGCAAAACAATTCACCGACACGCGCGCGCTCTTCGCCGGGTTGAAAAACAAAGGCATACAAATCGCCATTGCCACCGCCGACGACCGCGCCCCCACGCAAGCCATGATCGAAGCCTTCGACATCGAAAATTACATCTCCGCCATCGTCTGCGCCGACGACGGCATCCCCTCCAAGCCCGCGCCGGACATGGTGCTGACTCTCTGCGAACGGATGCGCGTCGCCCCCGCGCATGTGATGGTCGTCGGCGACACCGTCTCGGATTTAAAAATGGCGCGCGCCTCGGGCGCAGGGATGGCGGTCGGCGCGCTCTCCGGCGTTTCCTCCGCTTTAGACCTCGCCCCCCACGCCGACCTCCTGATCGAATCGGTGGACGAACTGCACGCCTACGCCGAAGCCCACGAAACGCTCGCGCCGCGCGCCGGACTCAACCCAGGACTCGCAACCTCCTAACGAAAGGTTGTCGTCTCGGACTGCAACCTCTTCAGATTTTGCCTCAAAAGGCGGGAGACTTTCGAGACCGCCTCTAACATACGCCCCCGCCGCGTTGAAAAGTCCAATTCTTCACAAGCGCATGGTAAAATCGCCAAATACCAGTCGGAGGCGAACGCCTGTCTTGCCGCCTCCGGCCGGACAGGCTTTTATTTTCGGAGCGTCCGCCCATGATCAAACTCTGTTACAGCACCTTCGGCTTGACCAACCTCGACTTCCTGCAATCTATCACGGAAGTAGACCGAGCCGGGTACCCGGGCGTGGAACTTTCCTTTCACCGCGACCAGTTCAACCCTTTCAATTTCACCGACGACTATCTCGACGCTGTAAAAAAGCGGCTCGATTCGCTCGAAGTGACCGCCGCCTGCGTTTCGACCGCCTCGCACTTCTTCACGCCCCAGCGACCTCACGAACCTTCGTTGATGAGTCCCGATCTCGCCGGGAGAAAACGCCGCATTGACCTCGTCAAACGCGGAATCCGCGCCGCCCGCAGGCTGGGAGTCCCTCTCGTCTCCTTCGGAAGCGGATTCATCCGCGACGAGCATGTGAGCAACCCTTCAGTCAACCCCCGCGAGTTGTTGGCGGACAGCGTCCAACAATGTCTGAAGGAACTGCACGACGGCGAAGATATCACCCTGCTCATCGAGCCGGAGCCGGGCATGTACATCGAAACGCTCGAGCAGGGCATGAATCTGGTGGACGAAGTCGGGTCGCCGCGATTCCAACTTCATCTCGATCTGAATCACAATTATTGTTCCGAAATAAATTATCTCGAAGCGCTGGCACAAGCCGCGCCGCGCGCAAAGTTTTTGCACGTCTCCGATTCGCAGGAAGGTTACAACCTGAAACTCGTCAAGTGGGCGGACGGACTCACACTGGATTTGAACTTCGCCAAATATCTGATCTACTTCCCCGAAACGGCGGACTACCTGCTGGTTGACCCCGACCACCCGATCTATTTTTGCGATGACGCGCCGGACGCAAAACAAAAGTCCCGCATCGAAGCGATCCTCGGCTCGGCGAACATCTCCGCGCCGCCCGCCTTCGTGGATTACAACAGCCTGCCCGCGGGACAATCCCCTTTCGAGAGCGAGATATTCGTCTATCTCATCTCCGTCCCCGGCTTGAGTTACGACGTGTTGGAACGCGCCCGCCCCATCATCATTTATCTTCGCAGTACGAAGGATAAGAACGGCAAACTGCTCATGGATAAAATGGTCGCCAACACGCTGACCGGAATCGTCCACTTCCACGAAATCCCCGGCGAAGGGACGATGGACTTCGCCGCCACCTTCCAGACCCTGCGCGACAACGGCTTCTCCGGCTACGCCTCGGTGGAGCTATATCACCACGTCGCCTCGTGGGAAAAAGCGCTGAAGGATAGTTACAAGCATTTATCGCAGTTTGTTTGATACTGTAGCGCAAAATTCATTTTGCGCCTGCGACAAGGCGGCATTACGATAATTACCAGAGGAGAGAGTCATGCTCGATTTCGTTCAACTCGGCTGGGAGGCTGAGACGGTCGGGGAATTGGATCATCGAAAATTGAAAGCGCCGCACGTCAAATTACGCGCCGCCACGCCGGGAGCGACCGGTGATATTGTCTATTCGGTGGATCTGCGAATCAACGAACCGAACTCCGTCTTCCTTTCCTCCACTGAAATGCACTCCTTCGAGCATTTTCTGCTGTGGGGATTCCAAAAATACCTGCCGCAAAATTTCATCTCCATCGGGCTGATGGGATGTCAGACCGGCTTCTACCTCATCCTGTTCAACGAAGGGCGGGCGGGAGTCATCCGCGATACATACGAAGCGATCCTGAAGGATGTCCTCGTCGCAAGCGAAGTGCCGTACGCCAACATCGCGCAATGCGGCAACTATAAAAATCACAGCCTCGAAATGGCGCAGGCGCTCGCCCGCCGCATCCTGGGGGCAAAAACGAACTGGAATAAAATTGTCTAGCGCGGGTTGCAAAGTCTCCAGACTTTGCGCCGAAGTCGGGGGACTTCGGACTCCGCAACGCAACCATTAGAGTCAGAATGAGCAACCGAAAAGTCACATTTCAACAAACCATCGCATACGAGGTCGTCAACACCTCCAACATATTCCATCCGCAAAACTGGGCATTGCTCTCAACGGGCAAGATCGAAGACGCGCGCCGTTTCGTGGTCGTGGACGCCAACGTGGAGAAGCATCACGCCAAAGCCCTCCGCGACTACTTCGCCCATCACCACATCGAAGCAAAAATCGTCGTCTTCCCCGGCGGCGAAGAGAACAAAACCCTCGACCATTACCTCTCCCTCGTCCGCGAACTGGACTCCTTCCCCATTCACCGGCGAGACGAACCGATCATCGCCATCGGCGGCGGAGTCCTCACCGACCTCGTGGGATTCGTCGCCGCCAGTTACCGGCGCGGCGTGCCGTACGTCAAAGTCCCGACCACTCTCATGGGCTATGTGGACGCCTCCATCGGAATCAAAACCGGATTCAACTTCAACGGCAACAAGAACCGGCTCGGCTCCTTCCACGCGCCGCAAACGGTATTGCTCGACAAAGCCTTCCTCAAAACCCTGCCGCGCCGCCACATCCTCAACGGCGTTTGCGAGATCGTCAAACTCGCCGTCATCAAAGACGCGCCCCTCTTCGACCTGCTCGAAGCGCGAGGCCCGCAAAGCGTGGAGGAACGCTTCCAAAACGAAGGCAGCGGCGACCTGCTCGACCGCGCCATCGCGGGCATGATCGAAGAACTGGAACCGAATCTCTTCGAGGAGGACCTCGCCCGCAAAGTGGATTTCGGTCACACCTTCAGTTACGGGCTGGAGACGCGCCACGAAGCCCACCTCCTGCACGGCGAAGCCGTCCTGCTCGACATCCTTCTCTCCTGCCTGATCGCCCGCAACCGCAATCTGCTTGCGGATGAAGAAACCCGGCGCATCTTCCGCCTGACCGAAACCCTCGGCTTTGAACTGGACGCCTCGACCCTCGACCCGGACCTGCTCCTCGCTTCGCTGACCGAACGCACCTACCACCGCAACGGACTCCAGCGCGTCCCCATGCCGCGCGGAATCGGCGGCTGCGTCTTCCTCAACAACATCGGCGCGGACGAGATCGAATCCGCCGCGAAAACTTTAAAAGAATGGATTGCCATAAATCATGAAATCATTTGAGTAAGTGTCAAAAAGTTCCTAAAAATAAATTTCCGTCATTGCGAGGGCGGCGCTTTCCCGCCCGAAGCAATCTCATGGCTGGCTCATAGGATTGCTTCGCCACAACGAACAAGAGCGTGGCTCGCAATGACGGGAAATTAAAGTTCTTTTCGATACCTACTTAAGAACGCCGCTTGCGCGTAAGAGACGCTCTCTAGCGTCGGGCGCGAACCAATACCACGACTTATAGAAAACGGAACCTACACAAAATGAAATCATTCGAAAATGCCGACAACAAAGAGATCGAAAAATTCGACAACGTCTCCGACATCTGGTGGGACCTCAAGGGCGAGATGGGCACGCTGCACGTCATCAACCCGCTGCGCACCCATTTCATCATGGAAAACCTGCCCCCCAACCCAAAGGTTCTCGACGTGGGATGCGGCGGCGGGATCCTCTCCGAGGCGCTGGCAAAGGCCGGGGCGCGGGTGACAGGCCTGGACTTGTCCGAAGCGTCCATCCACGCCGCAAAACGTCACGCGCAGAGTCAGGGCGTATCCATTGATTATCGTTATGAGCGCGTCGAAGACCTGGCGGAAAAAGAAGCCGGGACCTTCGACGCGGTGGCCTGCATGGAAATGCTGGAGCATGTGCCCGAGCCGGGGAAAGTTGTGGCGGCTTGCGCCAAAGCGCTAAAACCCGGCGGGCAGGCTTTCTTCTCCACCATCAACCGCACGCCCAAGGCGTTTTTGTTCGCCATCGTCGGCGGCGAATATATTTTGCGCCTGCTTCCGCGCGGCACGCACACCTACTCCAAACTGATTCGCCCCGCCGAATTGAAACAGTGGAACCGCGACGCGAATCTTGATTTCGTCCGCCTTGCCAGCCTGATGTACAACCCCTTCACCCGCAAATTCAAAGTCGCTCACGATAAAGAAGACGTCAACTACATGGCGCATTTTAAAAAACAGTAGGGCAAAATTAATTTTGCCCTACTTACGGAGTCTCTCAATGAAACGCTTCTTCGCTCTCTCCCGCACCACGCACGGAGTTCTCGACCTTGCCCTGCCCGGCTTTGTCGCCCTGCTGTGGCTGGGAGAATTTCCGCCCATCCTCACCATCGCCCTCTCGCTCTTCACCGCCTTCGCCGCCTACACCGCCATTTACGCCCTCAACGACCTCGTCGGCATCGCCGTGGACAGGGAAAAATTTGCGGGCGGAATCAACGCCGGGTATTCCGTCGAAGCGTCGGACTTGCGCTACCCGCTGGCGCAAAACGCGCTCAGTTACAACAAAGGCTTGCTGTGGTTCGGCGGCTGGTTTGCGGTCGCGCTGATCGGCGCGTACTTCCTCAACCCGTTCATCATCGTCATCCTCCTCGCCGCCGCGCTTCTCGAAATCATCTACGTTCTGCTTCTTAAAGTGACCTACCTGCGCACCTTCGTCAGCGGGCTGGTCAAATCGAGCGGACCCATCGCCGCCATTTATGTCGTGGATAACAACCCGCCCATCCCGCTCGTATTGCTCATCCTCGCCTGGGTCTTCGTCTGGGAGATCGGCGGGCAAAACGTCCCCGCCGACTGGAACGACACCGCCGAGGACAAGCGCGTCAACGCCAGAACCATCCCGCTTCAACTTGGGACTCAAACAGCGGGAATCATTGTTTTGATCACGTTGAGTCTGACCGTCCTCCTCAGCCTTTTCCTCCCTCTCGCTTCGCCCCTGAATTTGGGCTGGCCCTACCGCCTGGCTTCAGCCGCCGCCGGAGCCTTTCTGCTCCTCAAGCCCGGCTACGACCTCTACCGCCAGCAAACCGAAGGGCGCATGGCGGCGAAACTCTTCGACAACGCCAGTTTCTACCCGATGGCGCAACTGGCCATCATTACCGTATTTGTATTGATCTGATATGAAAAAATAAAATCGCAGACCTGGTCGATTCGAGTTCCGCGAATCACAATCGCGCCGGTTGATTAAGGTTCTGCGGAGACCTGTCGGGCCTCTTTCAGGCGCTCAGCCGATTCTCAAAGCGAAATTTCAAGGAGCCAACCCATGACCCAGCAAGCCGACCTCATCATCAGGAACGCAAAGATATTCACCAGCGACTCGGCCAACCCGCAGGCGGAGGCGGTTGCCGTAAAAGGGAATCGCATCGTCTATGTGGGGACAAACGACGGCGCAAACGCCTTCAATGGCGAGCGCACCCGCCTCGTGGACGGACAGGGGCGCACGCTCACGCCCGGCTTTATCGATTCGCACTTTCATCTGCTCTTCGGAGCAATCGCGCTCGGCGGAGCGCAATTATACGACGCGCAGAATATAGAAGACGTAAAAAACACGCTATTGGAACATATCCAAAAAAATAAAACCGCCGAATGGATCGAAGGCAGCGGCGTCCATTACGACGTAATCGCCAACCGCCACGAACTGGACGCCATCATCGCGGACAAGCCCGTCTACATCAACGCCTACGACGGACATACTTCCTGGGCGAACACCAAAGCCCTGGAAATGGCCGGCATCCTCCAGCCGGGGAAGGAAGCGGAAGGCAACGGCGTCATCGTCCGCGACGAGAACGGAATCGCCACCGGCGAACTGCGCGAAACGGCGATGAGCCTGGTCGCCGACTTAATCCCCGAGCCGGGCGAATCCCGTAAACGGGAATTGCTCAAACAGGCGATAGCGCTCATCAATGCGACCGGCGTGACCAGCATCCATAACATGAACGGCGATATGAAAGAGTTAATGACTTTTGCGGCGCTTGAAGATGCGGGCGAGATGACCGTGCGCGTGTACGAGCCGTATCGCGTCTGGCCGGAAACAACGGAAGCAATGTTGCAGGAAGCCGCCGACATGGCGCAGGTCAAAGGGGAATTCGTAAGAGGCGGCGCGGCGAAATTTTTCATGGACGGCGTTTGGGAATCCTACACCGCGCTCAACGTCGAACCGTACGCCGACAACCCCGAAGCCCAATCCGAAGGCATTTATACGCTCGAACACTTTACGCGTATGGCGACCTTGTGCGACAAAATGGGCTTGCAAATTTTTGTCCACTGCTGCGGCGACGGCGCGGTGCGGCGGACGCTCGACGGGTTCGAAGCCGTTCAAAAGGCAAACGGGAAGCGCGACAGCCGCCACCGCATCGAACACATCGAGGTCTATCACCCCGACGACCTGCCGCGATTTAAAGCGCTGGGCGTCCTGCCTTCCATGCAGACCAGTCACGCTCCGTTCAGCATCGGCGAAGGCGACGTGTGGCCCGCGCGCGTGGGCAAAGAACGCTGGCATTTATCCTTTGCATGGCGCGACGTTCTGAACGCGGGCAACCAAATCGCTTTTGGCAGCGACTGGCCTGTCGCTACTTTTGACCCGATCTTCAACCTGCACGTCGGCATGAACCGCGAATTGTGGGCGCCGGACAACCCGCGCCAAAACCTGACCCTCGAAGAACTCATCGTCGGCTACACGCGCGACGCGGCTTACGCCGAATTCATGGAAAACGAAAAGGGACAGATCAAGGAAGGCTATCTCGCGGACCTGGTTTTGTTCTCGCACGATCTCTTCGCGCTCGATCCGCAAAACATCCGGGAGGCAAAGCCGGTTTTGACGATGGTCAACGGTAAAATCGTGTACGAGGCATAGATGGCAACCTACGCCCTGCGCCGCATCCTGCAAACCATTCCGATTCTTTTCATCATCAGCGTTTTGCTGTTCCTGCTGGTGCGCGCCGCCCCCGGCGGCCCGTTGACCGCCGCGCGCCGCAACCCGAACATCTCCAAAGAGCAGATCGAAGCCATCGAAGAAAAGCTCGGGCTGAACGACCCCCTGCCCGTGCAATACGGGCGCTGGCTGGGCGGACTGTTAAGCGGCGACATGGGCGACTCGATCAAGTTCCGCCGCCCGGTCTCGGAGATGATCGGCGAGCGAATTCCGAACACCCTGACCCTCGTGGGCGCATCGTTCTTCGTGACCCTGCTCCTCGCCATCCCCGTCGGCATTTTCTCCGCCCGCAAGCCCTACTCCCCATTCGATTACACGATGACCACCGTCACCTTCATCGGGCAGGCGATTCCGGTGTACTGGCTTGGGCTGGGGTTGATCGTCGTTTTCTACGTCGTGTTGAAAAATCCATTCACCGGCGATCCGCTCTTCCCTGTCGGCGGCATGAACACGCGCGGGCAGGAGGGCAATTGGCTCGATACGCTCTGGCATCTCGTTTTGCCCGTCGCCGCGTTAAGTCTCGGCTGGATCGCCTGGTACTCGCGCTTTCTGCGTTCGAGCATGATGGATGTATTGCATGAGGATTATGTCCGCACGGCAAAAGCCAAGGGGCTGTCGGAACGCGTCGTCCATTACAAGCACGCTTTGCAAAACGCCATCCTGCCGCTGATCACGCTCATCGCGCTCGACCTGCCGAGTCTGTTTGCGGGCGCGTTGTTCGTCGAAACCATCTTCTCCTGGCCCGGCATGGGACGTTTATTCTGGGATGCGGCGAAAGGGCGCGATTATCCCGTGCTGTTGGGCGTGGTGATGATCACGGCGACGCTGATCATCGTCTGCAATATCCTCGCCGATCTCGCCTATGGCTGGCTCGACCCGCGGGTGAAATATGATTGAACCGCTCAAGCCCAAAGAACAAACCATGGCGTCGCTGATCCTGCGCCGTTTCTTCAAACACCGGCTGGCGGGAGTCGCAATCGCGGTCATGCTCGTGTTGATCGCGTCCAGCCTGCTGGCGGATTTGAACCCTTACAGCCCGACGGCTCAAAACCCATCCAATAAATTGCGCGACCCGAATGCCGCGCACTGGATGGGGACGGACGAACTTGGGCGCGACGTTCTCTCGCGCATCATTCATGGCGGGAGAGTCTCTCTCGCGGTGGGGTTATTCTCCACCCTGCTTTCGATCTCCCTCGGAGTCGCTGTCGGCGCGTTGAGCGGATTCTTCGGCGGCTGGATCGATTCCATTTTGATGCGCGTCACAGACGCCTTTTTGACCTTTCCCTCCATCTTCGTGCTTATCATCCTCGGCGCGTTTTTGCGCGAGCAACAGTTGTTCATTTTGCAAAACAGCATCTTCGTTGTAATCGTCATCATCGCCGCCCTCTCGTGGATGTGGCCCGCCCGCCTCGTGCGCGGACTTTTCCTGGTCCTGCGCGAAAAGGAATTTGTCTCCGCCTCGAAAGCGCTGGGCGGAAGTTCGTTCCGATTGATCGTGCGGCACATCCTGCCCAACTGCGCCGGGCCGATTCTTGTGAGCGGGACTCTGCAAATGGCGTCCGCAATCATCACCGAGTCCGGTTTGAGTTATCTCGGCTTCGGAGTCCAGCCGCCGACGCCCACCTGGGGCAGTATCCTCTCCACGGCGCAGAATCAAATCTTCACCGCCCCCTGGCTGGGATTCTTCCCCGGCGCGATGATCTTCATCACCGTCATGGCGATCAACTACATCGGCGACGGACTGCGCGACGCGTTCGACCCGTATGTGATCCATACCGAGTAGCCGGCGTTCTCTAACGCCGACGAACCCCGATGATTGCGCGTTAGAGAACGCGCAATACGCAGGAGAGGTTGACGATCTTCATCACAGCATGGCGATCAACTGCGCCGGCGACGGGCTGCGCGACGCCCTCACTCCTTAACTTTCTTCTCCAAAGCAGAAAATGGATTAGAGTAAAATTGCGGCATGAGTCTCCCATTATTTCAAACTCCTAAGCCGATTGACAGCCGCTTCAAAAGCGATTCGGACATCGTGCTTTTTAACGGCGAAACCAAAAATCTACTGGCTGAAATTCCCGATAATTCAATTCAGTTAATCATCACTTCCCCGCCGTACAACCTGGGAAAAGATTATGAAAGCCGGGTCGAAATTGAGCATTATCTCGAAAGCCAATCCGGAATTATCGCTGAACTATATCGAGTTTTGAAAGATGGCGGCAGTTTGTGTTGGCAGGTGGGAAATTTTGTAGACGATGGCGAAGTCTACCCGCTGGATATTCTGTATTATGGAATCTTCAAGAAACTTGGCTTAAGTTTGAGAAATCGAATCATCTGGCGTTTCGGGCATGGCTTACATGCTTCAAAGCGTTTTTCCGGCAGATACGAAACCATTTTATGGTTCACAAAAGGCGACAAATACACGTTCAACCTTGATAGTGTTCGCGTCCCGTCAAAATACCCTGGCAAGCGGCATTTCAAAGGCGAAAAAAAAGGGCAACTTTCAGGCAACCCTCTTGGTAAGAATCCTTCCGATGTTTGGGAAGTCGTTTTGCGAGATTGGGAACAGGAACTTTGGGATATTCCAAATGTCAAAGCGAATCATCCCGAAAAGATGGAACATCCCTGCCAATATCCGATTGAGTTGGTCGAGCGTTGCGTTCTTGCGCTAACAAATGAAGGCGATTGGGTTTTAGATCCTTTTGTGGGCGTTGGTTCCTCTCTTCTCGCCGCAATCAAGAATAATCGCCGGGCGGTTGGCAGCGATAAAGAAAAAAAATCCGTTGAATTAACCCGCAAGCGTATTAATTCCTTTTTCAACGGTACGCTGGGCTATCGCCAGATTGGAACGCCAGTTTACCAGCCAACAGGCAAAGATAAAGTATCTAAACTCCCTGAAGAATGGAAGGAAGTTTATGAGCAGAAAAATTTGCTTGAGTCTAAAGGAGAATTCAGCAAATGAAAATTGTCGGGGCGTACTCATTCAACGGCGGTGAAAAGGCTGTCAAAAAGAGGTATGCAAAAGAGTTGGATGAAGTAAAAAACGTCCTTGCTCATGTTGACGCTCGTAATCACAAAACAAAGACGAGCAAAGAAAAGACCATGCGGGACAAGGTTTTATACAGTCCCCGCTCTCTCAATGCGGAAATCAGCGAAGGTTTTTTTGAACTGGGGTGGGAGAAGAAAAGAGTTATGTGCGATTATCCGACCCAATATTACAGCGCAGGATACCAAGCGCCTCAGTTTTCCAAAGGCGCTTTCAGGGAAATGGACTTTATTAAAAACAAGCTCGGCGTAGAAGTTCAGTTCGGCAAGTATTCTTTCATGGTCTATAACGTTTGCGCCAAGATGACGATTTTTCACAATATGGGTTTTATTGACGTCGGCATCGAGATTGTGCCGGTCAAAGAATTAGCCGAAGATATGTCGTCAGGCGTTTCGTATTTCGAGCAGTTTGTTTGGGATTTGGAGCAACGCGGCGTTTCTGATATTGATATTCCAGTTTTAATTTTGGGCGTCGCCCCATAGATAAAGAGTTTCAAAACGCAAATCTGAAAAACGCACAGGGCGCAGCCCAACATCCTTGAAACAAAAAGCAATGGCGGGTTGCGTGGCGCGCAGGCAAACCCGCCCTACAAAAAAGGAGAAGAGATGAAATTAAAACTGTTCGCACTGTTCATGGTAATGGGACTCGCTCTCAGCGCGTGCGGGGCTGGGAGCGCTGAACCCGCTTCGGGCGGAGAGGGAGGCGGGACGGTCGTCCTGATCCTGCCGGAGGAACCGACCACGCTCAACTACTTCCTGGCGGACGCCGCCATTGTGCGTCAGGTGGCGGATGCGACTTCGATGACGGGACTGGTCACGATTGACGAGACGGGCAATTTCGTCCCCGTGCTGGCGGAGGGATTGCCGACGATCTCCGATGATTATCTGACCGTAACCTGGAAACTGATGGCGGGCTTGAAATGGTCCGACGGCGAAGCGTTGACTTCGGACGATGTGCGCTTCACCATCGAAGTATTGTCCAACCCCAATTCGGGCGCGGTGGTCGGCGTAAGCGGATTCGACCTGATCGCGGACGTCGAAACGCCGGACGATTTGACGACGGTGATCACTTATTCCGAGCCGTATCCGGGGTATCTCGATCAATTTGCCTATGGTTTGTTCCCGCGCCATGCGACCGGCGCGCCGGAAGACATGGCAAATTGGGAATGGAATCGCGCGCCGGTCTCGGCGGGTCCGTTCATTGTCAGCAATTGGGAATCGGGCAAGCGCATCACACTGACGCGCAACCCGAATTATTACGAGGAAGGCAAGCCGTATTTCGACGAGGCGGTGTTCGAGATCGTGCCGGAACCCGCGGCGCAGACCGCGATGATGAAGAACGGCGAAGCGCAATTCCATTTGTGGCCCGGCGAATTCAAAGCCGATTACGATGAACTCTTGAAGGGAACCGCCCAGCAATATCTCCTGCCCGGCATCTGGAATATGGCGCTTGACTTCAATCTCTCCGCGCCGTTCGACGGCGATCCCTCCGCCGATGCGCCGCACCCGATATTGGGCGACATCCGCGTGCGCCAGGCGATTGCCCACGCCATTGATTATGAAACGCTTCAAAAGGATGTTCTTCAAGGGAGCGTCAGCGATTCGACCAATCCCTTTGCCTATGGCTGGTATCAATGCGACCTGCCGCGCAAGTATGGATTCGACGTTGAGGCGGCAAACAAACTTTTGGACGAAGCCGGTTGGGTGATGGGCGATGACGGTATCCGCGTAGCCAAGGGCGCGATGTACGCCAAGGATGGAACCCGCCTCTCGCTGGAATTGCAAGGGTACACGGCTTTCGATCCTTTGCAATCCACTGAGGAATTCATCGTCGAAAATCTGAAGGCGGTCGGTATCGAGGCGCGCATTCAAAATTACGACTTCTCGATCATCTTCGGGACGTATGAGGAAAACTCCCCGCGCATGGTCGGCGATTACGATATGCTGATCTTCGACCGCGGCTTCACCACCGAGCCGCAAAGTTACAACTTCGACGCCTATCATTCGTCGCGCATCCCCAGCGCGGAGAACCCCACCGGCGGCAACTACTTCCGCTGGGTGAACGCCGACGTGGACAAGGCGCTCGAAACCGCCGGTTCGAGTTTTGACATCGAGACCCGCAAGGCGGCCTACTGCGAAGTCGGGCAGGCGGTCCTCGACGACCTGCCGCAGGTGTATCTGTACCTCTTCCAGGATAACTACGGCGTCGCCGACAAACTCGAAGGGTACACGCTCAACACCTGGGGCAGTATGAGCTGGGGTATTCAGGATTGGAAGTTCAAGGAGTAAAACGTCTCCCGACGTTTTATCGTGTAGGTGGCGTTCTCTAACGCCAATTACACGAGGAGTTTATCGTAGGGGCGACCCGCCAAAGTCCCACAACACTTTGGGGAGCAATGGGAGGGTCGCCCTTTGCCCGGATGATTTGATGCCCGTCACAGGGGCGACCCTTTCTGACATCACGATGTTATTTTAGATGTGGACGGGTCGCCCCTACGCAATTACCACAATCCTTTCGCCATCTTCACCAACTCCACAAATTCCTCCATGGCTTCGTCGCGGCGCAGGTCGTCTTCGATGCGGCGGGCTTCGTCGTAGACATCGTCGAGCGAGCTATCCTCCGCCCAGTAACTGTCTTTCAATATTTCTGCGAATTCAGCGACCACAACGGCGCGTTGGAAGTACGGGTCGGTCTCGCGGAAATCCCGCTCCAGGTTATCGGCGAAAAAGTCCTGCGAAATTTCCACAACCTGATGCGTGTCGGGGTCTTCCCAACGCATGAAGACGGTGGCGATCTTTCCGTACGCTTCGGGATGAAGTTTGATCTCGTACAGCGCCGTCACGGAATGACCGGCTCCGATCTCGCCCGCGTCCACGTCGTTGTCGCGGAAGTCTTCGTCGGCGACGTCGCGGTTTTCATAACCGACGAGGCGGTAGTTCCGCACGACATCGGGGTTGAACTCCACCTGCACCTTGGCGTCGAGCGCGATGGTCTGCAACGTGCCGGTGATTTCGTCCACAAAAAGTTTGCGGGCTTCGTCGCGGTCGTCCACATAGGCATAAAATCCGTTGCCCTGATCGGCGAGTTGTTCCATGAGCGTGTCGTTGTAATTGTCCATGCCGAAGCCGATGGTTGTAAGCGTGACTCCCTCGGCGACGTAGTGGTCAATCTCTTCGAGGATGGCTTCGGGTCCGGTCTCGCCGACGTTTGCCACGCCGTCCGAGCACAGGATGACCCGGTTGATTCCATCGCGCATGTAGGCTTCCATCGCCATGCGGTAGCCGAGGCGCAGTCCGGCTTCGGCGTTGGTCGCGCCTTCGGGTTGGAGCGAGTAAATGGCGGAGAGAATTTCTCCGGTTTCAGAACCGGGCGTCGGGTCCAGAACGACGCGGGCTTCCGATCCATAAACCACGATGCTGACCGTGTCGTCTTCATGCAATTGTTCGACGAGCATCTCCAAAGATTGCTTGACCAGCCCGAGGCGGTTGTCCATGTCCATCGAGCCGGAGACGTCTATGACGAAGGTCAGAGCCGCGTCCATCCGTTCTTCATCCGGGACTTCGTATCCCTGAATCCCGATGCGGATCATGTCGTAGCGTTCGGTCTGGGTGAAGGGCGAGGGACCGCCGTCAATGTAGATGTTGAAGGTCT
Organism: uncultured Chloroflexota bacterium; assembly: GCA_900696595.1. Lineage (GTDB taxonomy): Bacteria > Chloroflexota > Anaerolineae > Anaerolineales > Villigracilaceae > Villigracilis. Next base: position 818 of record CAADGT010000167.1, on the reverse strand, counting down.
GGTGTTCGGAGGGCGGGTCGTATCCCTGATCGAAGTAGTTGACGTACTCCTCCACGCGCACGGATTCGGATGGAGGCAGGTTGCCGTCGTTGAGGTAATTGCGCATGACGGTGTACGAGCCGGTATCCACATCCAGCGCGAAGGTGGAGAGGTTATCGTCCTCGGCGTCTATGGACGGGTTGACGCCATAGTCCTCGAAGAACATGTCGTAGGGTTCGGTGTTTTCGCCCGCAGTTGGGGCGGGGAGTCCTGGCGGGGCGGGAACAAACTGCTCTTGCTGGGCGGGCGCTTCGGTGGCGGCGTAATCGTAGGTTTCCTGCGTATTGGAATCCTTCGGCGCTTCGGTGGCCGCGCCTCCCCCGCACGCGGCGAGAAAGACCAGCAGAAAGACAGCGCAATAACCGGAGGCTTTGCGTAAGGCGTTCATTTTCTCTTCTCCTGTTTTGGAAATGTTGTATTGGGTCTGCGCCAGCCTGCCCTGAGTTAGTCAAAGGGAGAGCGCAAACTATGCGGACGTTATCGAAGACCAGCAAGCGGCGTCCGGCTGTTCTTCACCGAAATCGGCGTGATCAAGTCATACGTCCTCCTTTTGTGCGCGAGTGACAGTCACCTGCGAGGTGACTGTCACTTTGGCGATTATCTTCCTATCGGACGCATCGCCTGCGGAGATTGTTCCCGGCAGTAGTTCCAGTCGGGAGCATTCAAATGATGTAGAAAAGGAGCCTCCGAGAAATCGGGTATAGTACCCGTAGGCAAGAACAAACGGAGGCTCCGCATGAAGTGTAGCACAGAAACCCTGAGCAAAATTACAGCGCTGT
>CAADGT010000166.1 GCA_900696595.1 uncultured Chloroflexota bacterium | reverse complement strand
ATCGTATACCATCAAATCGCCATTGATCTTATCCCCGCCTACATTGTATTGAGCATATACAAGCCTTTCTGAATCCTTCGACAGCCAGAACAAGGGTTCTGCACTTGTGGCAACGCGAACAGGCAAGTTCCCTTTTTTTACAACCAGCACACGTTGATCGTCGGCTGAATAAGTGTTGACCATTACAAGATTGCCGCTACCGGACCAAAGCGCTTTTATTTCATTCTCCGGATTATTGACCGGCCAGGCGTACACTGATTCGACGGCGGATGTTTCAAGATTCAAATCATAAAGCCCGGCATTTTCATCTGTAAGAAGCAGGTGTTTCGAATCCGGGGATAATAGAAAAAAATTGTAGGGGTCTTGCCAGAAAAAGTCCTCAAGCGCCCACATTTCATTGGGTATGCTTATTTGAGCCGTTGTTATGCCTGTTTTCAGGTCAATAATCAGGATTTCCCCGTGTTCGTTGTCAACATGGATAAAATAGGACCCGTCGCGCGTCCATACACCTTGTACGGAAACGTCGGCGATCTGGACTTCATGTGTTGTATTTTCAGCCCAGTTATGAAGAATTCCGCCAAACCCTGGATTGGAATTCCTTTCATTGAATTCAAAAAATGTATCCAGGTCAAAATTGATATTAATTTTATTTCGGTGCGAGTAAGTGTCAAGCAAAAGAACGCGTTCCCCGGAAAAATACACGCGATAATAATATTCATGATCGTATGAGGTATTCTCAACCCCTGTTTCTTCCGTGAGGCTCTGATGAGCAATGATCGAATCGCTGTCCCGGTGCCATTGCATGGGATTATATCTACTGTGTTCGGAAAAGTTTAATTTTGCGGCGATGTTGCCGCTGGCGACATCATAAATATACAGTCTGTCTCCTTCATCGCTGCTCCAGCGAGTAAACGCCAAATAAGCGCCGTTTGGAGAAAAGCCAAATATTTCATATGTAGGTTTTTGGTTTCTTTCCAAAGGATTTTGACCGGCGTCTCCATCAGTCGTTACGGGAACTCTTTTTCCATCGCCCGTGGCAAGAATGATGTTTCCGGTCGAGTCTTCGTAAGCAATTATCCCTTCAAAAGACAATTGGGATTGCGCCTTGGCGGGCAAATATCCCGCCGACCCGGCTAATAAAGCAAGAATCAAAAAGGCAGAAAACATTCGCCAGCGCTTGAAAATGGTTTGCGCTTTCATTTGTTTTCCGGAAAAAATTCTATTGTCGTTGGTTGTTCTTGATCCAGTTGAGCGCGTGGTCTGCTTTGGAATGCCCGTATTTTTTTGCCCGCAAAAAGCATTTTTCAGCATTGACAAAATCTCCCATGTTGACCAGATCGTAGCCGAGATAATACCAAACTTCCGGGTTGTTCCCTTCTGACTTCAGCAAGTCTCGCAGCATCTCGAAAGACTCTTGAAAACGCTTTTCCTTGGCAAGGCGAACGGCGGCTTGGAGTTGGGGAGACGCCGGCGATGATGTTACTTGTGCTTTTTGAAGCGCTGGCGCGTTTGGCTTCCTGCTCTTGGGACGGGTCATCCACCAAACTGTTCCTGCTCCCAAACCCAACAAAACGACCATGCCAATTCCCCCAATAAGCAGGATTGGGGTGTAATCAGGATTGACAAGCGGTTCAATAACGGGCGGCTGGCTTTGTGGATTGCTTTGCTCTGCAGGATTCGCATTGCCCGAGTTCGCATTGCTATACGGCGCTGCGCCTGGCGTTGTTTCCGGCAAGGCTGAGTCGTTCAATACCCAATCAATTGGCTCGATGACAATCGCTTCCGAGGACATGTCCGATACAACCATATCCAGTATTTTGGAGCTGTTTCCTGCTCTTCTATCGTAGACCATCAATTCCCTGTTCAATGCGTAATCGTCGGCGGATAATTGGGTCATTTGGATAAAGTAAATTTTTTGCGAATCCTTGGACCATTCGTAATAAAAATCCGCCGATGAAGAAATCTTGATGGGGCTACCTTGAGCTGGCAAAAGGGTCAAATTGGAAAACCCAATATAGTCCGCCGACTCCTCGAGGATCGAGAGTGAATTGTAATCGGGCGATGTTTTTACCCAAATCTCAACCGGGCTGGATGGGGAATACAACAATTCGCTGGATTGTCTGTTTAAATCCACTTTATAAAGAGACGTTGGCGTTCCATCGCCATGGCTTCCCACGACTAAATAATATCCGCGCTCTGTCATATCTATAATTCTGGCGTTGTATAGGGCAAATCCCCATTGTTCTACTTGTTTTGACTGGAGGTTGACTGTAATTATCACATCCGAACCATAGCTTGAAAAGATAATTTCGTCGTCCGACAATCTTGTAACCTTGAGAAATTTCTCTATGGGGGTATTAATTCGGAGATACTCCCGCGTGTTGAAATTGTAAAAGACAATCTCATATGGGTTTTCTTCATAAACCGCCATGTTGTGAAAACGGGCAATAACTGGAGAGTACAAAGCTTTTGTCGTGTACTCATAATTCAGTTCTCTTTCGCCTGAAATGTATTGAGTGTAGCCTCTTTCGATGATGTCGCCGGACGGCAATTCCTCCATCTCGTCTATTTCATAGAAGAGTCCCTTTTCGTCTATGCCTGGAAAAGAATTGCAATATCTATCTTCTGTCGGGCTACTATAAATCACAGTTTTGTTTGAAAGATCGTAAAACACACTTTCGTCCGGCGTATTGTGCTTATTGGTTCGCCTGGTGAAGAACAGATGTTTTTTATCTTCGAACAAATCGAGACAGTCGTACCAGATTTTATCCGAGGCGCCGTCCTGACCTTCGGCGATCATTGCGTCGAAGGTAACTTGTTGCGTTAAACCATTTTCCCACAGCGTATAAATATTCCCATCGACCCCAATATAAGTTACAACCCCGTCAAATGGAGATTGAGATTGAAGCGTAATCGTCGGCGTAAACAGGTTTATGGAAAAGAAAATCGGCAAGGCGATGGAAACAACGCGATATGACTTCATTAGTGGGCATCCTGACTTGCGCGCATTGAAAAGGGATCTGCTCCTTGAGCGCTAAAGAAAACCGTCAAACCCGATTATATCAACTGTCTCCTCCGTTATATATTGATTTCACTACAGGCGCGGCGCCAAAATAAAATTAACGGCGGCTGCAAGTCGGAACTATATTTCGACTTGCAGCCGCCGTCATGCGATGGGAATCGCTGTTGCAGAATTATTTCGCGAGGTCCCGGCTTTGGAGTTCCGACCACAACACCACCCGGTTGCGTCCGTTGTTTTTGGCGGCGTAAAGCGCCCGGTCGGCCGCTTCGAGAACCGATGTTGCGTCGTCGCCATGCGCCGGGAACTCGGCAATTCCGATGGAAATCGTGATCGAAATTGCCCCATCCCTTGCAATCAACCCCGATTCCTGCACCGCCGCCCGAAGCCTTTCAGCGATTTGGAGGGCGCGCGCCTCGGGGATGTTGGGAAACACAATCAAAAATTCCTCCCCGCCGTAGCGGCAAACAATATCCCCGTTACGGGTGAAGGTCAACAGGTGTCCCGCCAGGCGTTTCAAGACCAAGTCCCCAGTTGAGTGACCGCGGGTGTCGTTGAGGAATTTGAAACGATCAATGTCCACCAGGGCAAAGGAGACCGGGTGACCGTCGCGCCGGGCGCGCGCCAGTTCGTGTTCCATGGTTTCGGAGAGATAATGGCGGTTGTGAAGCCCGGTCAGGGAGTCGCGCACGGCCTGTTCGCGCAATTCAGCCTGCAACGCCTGGATTTCTTTCACCTGTCGTTCGAGCCGGGCATTCGCTTCGAGCAGTCTTGCCTCCGCTTCCTTGCGGGCGGTGATCTCCTCCTTGATCGCTATATAGTTGGCGATCTGCCCGGCGCTGTCGAAAACGGGAGCCACAACCTCCAGCTCCCAATACAGATCGCCGTTTTTCTTTTTGTTCAGCAACTCCCCGCGCCAGACGCGCCCGGAGCCGATGGTCTGCCACATATCTTCGTAGGTCTCCAGGGGAGTCTGCCCGGATTGGATGACGCGCGGATTCCGACCGATCAACTCGGACGCGTTGTAACCGCTGACTTCCATAAAGCGCGGGTTGACGTATGCGATATTCCCCTGCAGATCGGTGATCACAACGCTTGCCGGGCTTTGTTCCACCGCCTGGGTAAGTTGCAGAAGGCGCAGTTCGTTCGTCTTGCGCTCGGTCGTGTCGCGCAGGATGATGAGCCGCCCGACAATGCCCCGCGGCCAGTCGTCGCGCAGGGGGGAGATCAGCGCGTCATAATATCGCCTGCCGCCGATGTTGAGCTCGAATTTGACCTCTTTCTCCGGGGCGTTTTGCAACTCCGGGGTAAAGCGCGGGAAAACATCCCCCAGTTTTTTGCCAAGCAGGGCATTTTCGTTATCGCCAAGCATCTCCGCCGCCGAGCGGTTGACGTCCATGATGCGGTCCTGCAGGTCGAGCGCGATCATGCCGTCTCCCAGGCTTTCGATCAGTTTATTGCGGGCGATGGGCGCGATGTCCAGCAACTTGTACCCATATAAAGCCCAGAGAACAAACACATTTGTGAAGGCGGATGTTGCAGAAGTCCAATCCACTCCCGGCATATTGAACAGATCGAGGTTGTAAGCGACGTTCAGAAAGATTTGCACAAGAAACGCTGTCAGGATCACGTAGGCCTGTCGCCTGACAATTTTCGACCCCCGAAAAGAAGCGCTGGCGAACAGAATCATCGCCGTGAGCCCGATCAAATAACTCGTGAGAACCGTATAGCCAAAAGCGGGCCCATGCGCGAAAAGGAGTACATTATTTGCCTGCGGGACAAAGTCGCTCCACATTAACCCATGCTGCTGATTTGTGGAGATCAATAACCCATGGGAAAGAATGTGAAAAATGCCATAGGCTTTTACCCATTTATTCTCCGCAATGCGTTCGTACCCCGCGAAGCATAAGGCGAACAATAGGACCAACACGTCAGAGGTTCTGTATGCCCAGCCGTCCATGACCGCAAAGAAGACTTTTAACTGCAGAGGAACTGCCGCGTACCCGAGCGTAACCATTATTCCCCATAAAGTCTGGACGGCTGTGAACAGGCTGAAGTAAACGCCCATCCGGTCCCGCCTGCGCCGCCAGGCGATGGTGGTATTGATTGCAAGAACCGCGGTCGAGATGAACGCGGAGACGACGATGGGGGTTACGACGAACATGAAAGCAGTTTATCGCCTTTGGGGTCAAAAATCAATCGCCGCCTCTCATGCTAAAATACGAACCCGATGACCAGACGAATCTTCATCTCCGCCGACCACGGCATGGCGATCATCTACTTCCTGCAAAGCGACGTTGTTTCTACCCTGCTCGATGCAGGCGTCGAAGTCGTCGTCCTGACCGACGACGAAACGAAGGATAAGATCGCGTCGCGTTTTGCGCATCATGGATTAATCTTTGAAGGTTTGCGATTGAAGCAGGCAAATAAATTCGCCGCTACAGTTCAGCCGCGCGTCCAATGGCTGCTCGCCTACCTGCGCCGCGTGGGCGGCTCGCGCCGCATCAACACCGAAGCCATGGACAGCCACATTTGGGAGGTCTGGGCGGAAAACTCGTGGAAATTCCGTTTGGGCATTTGGATTCCCTCCGCGCTGATGATTCTCCTCTTGCGGAATTTTTCTTGGGCGCGCAAACTTTTGATTCGGATTCAAAACCGCTTCACCCCCGACCCCGGAATTTATACCGACCTCTTCGACAAATACCAACCCGACATGGTCATCGCCTCTACCCCCGGCTGGAGACTGGATCGCTACCTTCTGCGTGAGTCTGCCAAACGCGGCATCCCCAACATGACCGTCATCGTCGGCTGGGACAATTCATCCTCCTACAACATCTCCGGCGCGGACGTACAATACGCGACCTGCTGGTCGCAACTGCAAAAGGATGAATTGGTCTACGGCTCAGATTGGAATCCTGAAAATGTTCATGTCGGCGGCATCCCCTCGTATGACGGATATTTCCGGGAGCAATGGCTCATGCCGCGCGATGAGTATTTCAAGTTGCATAACCTTGACCCCAAGCGCAAATTAATTTCTTACGCCAGCAGTTTCGTCCACTTTGCGCCGAACTTCCCGAACATCGAGGCGCTGGCAAAACTCGTTTCATCTGACTCTTTGGCAGAGCCTTCGCAATTGTTGATCCGCTTGCACCCGAGCCACTTTCAGGACAAGCCGAAAATTTTTGCGGAAGAACGCATAAGAGTATTTGAACTTGAGAAGAAATACCCGCATGTACATGTTGTCCAGCCTGCGGCGTTGGGCGGATCGCTCGGCTACTACGGCGGCGAGGATATGGATGAGAAATCCTCCATGATGGCGTATTCGGATGTGGTGGTGACGGTTTACTCGACCATGTTGGTGGAGACCGCTGTCCACGATACGCCCATGATCGCCGCGACGATTGACGTCCCCGGCGGGTGGAACAAAAAGAATAAGTTTTCGTTGTCGTTAAAGGAGATTGGGGATTGGCCCACGCATAAGAGATTTAGAGAGGCAAAGGCGGGACGAGCAGCGGGTAACGAGAATGAATTGCGCGAGGCGTTGAATATGTATTTGAAAGACCGAAGCATTGACTCGAAAGAGCGCCGCAAGTTTGTCGAAGACGAGATCACATTTACCGACGCGTCCTCGGGTAAAAAGACAGCGGAGTTTATCTTGCAGACGCTCGAGAGAATCGCTCAAGGATCCGCTCCTCGCGCTTTGCCCAGGTAAACTGCTCCGCATCCTTGCGGGCTTGTTTGCCCATCTTCAACCTGCGCGATTCATCGGCGAGCAATTTCTCAATCTCCAATCTCCAAGCGCCAATCTCCCCCGGCTCTGCCAACATCGCATTCCCCTCGTTCAAAACTTCCCGTATCGCAGGCAGGTCCGCCGAAATGATCGCGCGTCCCGCCGCCATGTACTCGAACATCTTCATCGGGTTGATGACTTCGGCAATGTCCTGCCCGCTCGACGCTTCTATCGAACGTGAATACGGCATCAGCAAAACGTCCGCCGCGGCCTGATATAGCGGAATCGATTCGTGATTCACGAAACCGGTCATGGTCACGTTGCCCATCCGCGCTTCGCTCGCTTTATTTTTCCAAAACGCAACCGACTCCGGGGCTCCGCCCACCCACAAAAAATTTACGCCCGGCATTTGTTTTGCGAGTTCAAACAACAAATCCGCGCCGCGCCCGGGGTAGATATGCCCCGTGAAGCCGACGGTAAGTCCCTCTTTCAAATTTAATTGACGACGAGCCTCAACCGGATTTGGCAGACCCGCGTACCTTTCCAATTCGACGCCGTTCGGCGCGAGAAGAATCGCCTCATCCTCGAACCGGAGTTTGGTCGAGCGCTCCAGGGCTTTTCTCAACGCCGAAGCCGTGACCGTCATCAACTTGCGCGTCTTCGACTTCCAAAAGCGGCGCATCCACCACGCGCCGAGCAAGCCGGAATTATCCGCGTGCATTTCGAGGACGACGGGATAACCCGACCGCGAAGCCAGCGCCGCAGACTGCGGAAGCCAGGTGTAGAGCAACTCCGCGCCGAAATTTTTTGCGGCGCGCTGTGCATGGAGGATAAAGTCGAGGCGTTTGAGTCCGCCGATGGACGGGAGCCGTTCGAGGTCCGGAACGAGGCGTAATCCGTAATGGGTAAGGAGAGTCGCTTGCGAGACCGGTTCCGTTTCAGCGGGGGCGAACATCCTGATGTCGTGTCCCAATTGCGCCAATGCCTGGGCGACCTTCATCGCCTGGATGGAGTTGGCGGTCAGGGACGGAATCCGCGAGTTGGTGATGAGCGCGATCTTCATCCTATTCCCTATTCCCTATTTCCTTCACCCCTCGCAAAACCATCAGTCCGACGGAGGCGATGTAGTAGAACGAAAGCAACCCGCCCGCCGCCGTCACGCCGTAACGCGGAACGAGCCAGAACGAAAGCGCGAGTTTTGCGACGCCCGCCGCAAGCGTGGCGTACACGGGAAACTCCGGCAAGCCGAGCGCGAGCAATAACGGGCGATTCCAAAAGAGGATGTAGTTGAAGACCAGTCCGATGGCGAGCGCGATCAATGCGGGGTAGGCGTTGAGATACTCCGCGCCGGAATAGATGCGGATGATCCATTGACCGAGCAGGAAGAAGACGATGCCGATGGCGACGTTGTATGTAAACGCAAAGGCGGTGATTTTTTTGAGGAAACTCTTGAGTTTGTTCCAGTTCTCTTCCACCGCAAGCCGGTTAATTTCGGGGAAGGTCGTGGCGATGAGCGGGTCGGCGGGAATGGAGAGGAAGTGCGCGATGGTGTACGCCACGCGGTAATAACCGACGGCGGTCGTGTCGAGGAAGAAGCCGACCCAGATCAATTCGCTCTCGCGGAAGAGTTTGATGATCGTCGCGCTGATGTTGGAACTAAACGCGAAGCGGACGATTTCCCTTTTTTCCGTCAAAACGGAGAAAGGCGCGCGCCGCCATCCGTCGCCGAGTTTTTCATTCAATTGAAGTTGGGCGAGGATGAACAGCCCAAGTCCCAGGATGGATTTGCCGATGAGGTACGCCACGAGAACGGTCGCGAGCCCGCCGCCGAAAAAGAACGCGCCCGCGATGATGAGCGTCGTGGCGACGGCTTGAATCAAGTTGATCGTCCCCTGCCATTTGATGCGGTCGGTGATTTGAAGGATTCCGGTCGCCGTTTCCGTGTTGAAATTTGCCAGAAGGTTGAGGGCGAAGACTGCGAACATCCACGCCGCGTTTTCAGTTTTGGCGAGATGCTCCTGCGCGAGGTTTGCAGTAAGGAACGCGACGCAAAACGCAAGGAACGAAACGACTCCCTCGGTCAGGCTGGCGGCTTTGAGCAGCGCCGCGGCTTTTTCCTTCTCGCCCCTGTTGAGATATTCGCCGCCGTAACGAACCGTCAGTTCCCCCATGCGGAACGAAAAGACGCTGTTGACGGTCGAGGCGAAGGCCATCACCACGCCGATCAGTCCGAATCCCGCCGGTCCGAGCAGGCGCGTCGCCATGACGCCCTGAACGACGCTTAATCCCAGCGCGAGAGTGTTGGCGCTGAACAGCGATCCGCTCGAACGGAGGATTTTTGAAAAGAGGGGATCGTTTTGGAAGCGGGAGAGGAGGGACATGAGGTTGCGCCGACGAAGATTATACAGGTGCAAGCGGAGATTGGTAATTGGATGCCCGTCCCTCTCGTATTTTCAGCATTATGGCGTTTTTTTTACGGCGTCAACACATCCTTTGCCCATTCGCGTTCCTGCAAATACCAATCTATCAGGTTCTTCAGCCCCATGCGCAGGTTTACTTGCGGTTCCCAGCCGAGCAATTCCATCGCTTTGGAGACATCCGCCTGATTGGTGAGCATATCCGCCAGGTTGGGCGGGCCGTATTGAACATTTGCCTTCAGCCCGGTCAATTCTTCGGTGAGTTTGACCAGGTCGTTGATGCTGATGACCTCATGCCCGCCGAGGTTGACAATTTCGTACCCCAGCGGTTTTGTCGCCAGGATCGTGCCGCGCACGATGTCGTCTATGTAGGTAAAGCCGCGCGATTGATTCCCATCCCCGTTGACGCGCACAGGCTGGCCTTCGATGATCCACTGCACAAAACGGAACATGGCCAGGTCGGGTCTTCCAGCCGGGCCATACACGGTGAAGTAGCGCACAACAGTCGCGTCAATCCCGTAGAGATGATGATACGAATGAACCAATGCCTCCGCGCCCTTCTTGCTGGCGGCGTACGGCTGCATCGGCTCGCTGCTGGAGGCGCTCTCCGGCGTCGGGTAGGGCGGGTTCTCGCCATAGATGCTGGAGGTGGACGCCATGACGAACTTTTTGCACCCGTACTGGCGGCAGACTTCGAGCATGTTGAGCGTGCCGATCACGTTCGATTCCAAAAACGACCAGGGGTTTTCCACGCTGTAACGCACGCCCGCCCGCGCCGCAAGGTGGATGACCGCGTCGAAGTTCTCGTCCTTGAACAACTCGATGCAGGGCTTCTCAGAAATATCACGCCGGTGAAATTTAAATCCCGGCAGGGCCGTCAGTTTTTTCAGGCGATATTCCTTCATGCGCGGGTCGTAGGCGTCGTTGACGTTGTCAATGCCAACCACTGTATGCCCCTGTTCGATAAGCGTCTGGGACGTTCGCGCGCCGATGAAACCCGCCGCGCCGGTTATCAGATAATGAGCCATTTCAATCCTTTATGTCGTTGCGAGGAGGGCGACACCCCGACGAAGCGCCCTCCACAGTCACGGAAGATTACTTCGTCGTTACGCTCCTCGCAATGACGGCTAAAGCCGTTCCACATGCGCAAACTTTCCCAACTTCCCCGTCGCGTTGCGCGTGTCGAAGACGAACTTCGCCGCGCCGACGATCTCCCTGAAATCGTACTCCCTATGATTGGTCACAATCACCACCGCGTCCGCCTCTTTGACGGCCTTCAGCATGTCCGTCACGCTGTCCATGTACCAGCCTTCGCCTTCATGGTGGATGCGCGCAATACGCGGGTCGTGGAATTTCACGTCCGCGCCCTTCTTTTGAAGCAGGGCGATCACATCCAGGGCGGGCGATTCGCGCACATCGTCAATGTCAGGCTTGTAGGCTACTCCCAGTACAAGGATGTTCGAGCCTTTAATCGTCTTCCCGATTTCGTTCATCGCCTCCATCAACCGCCCCACCACATAACGCGGCATATTGGTGTTGATCTCGGACGCAAGCTCGATGAATCGCGCGTTGTAATTCAGAGCCTTCATCTTCCATGAAAGGTAAAGCGGGTCAATCGGAATGCAGTGTCCGCCCAGCCCGGGGCCCGGCGTGAACTTCATGAAGCCGAAAGGCTTGGTGGCCGCCGCGTCAATCACCTCCCAGACATCCACGCCCAGGCGCTCGCACATGATCGCCAGTTCGTTGACCATGCCAATATTGATCATGCGAAAGGTATTCTCCAGCAATTTTGCCATTTCCGCCGCTTCCGCCGTCGAGACTTTGTGAATGGTCTTGATCGCGCCTTCGTACCAGGCAGTCGCCACTTCGCCGCAGGCCTCGGTAATTCCGCCCATCACTTTGGGGGTGTTGATGGTCGTAAAATCTTCGCGGCCGGGGTCCACGCGTTCGGGCGAAAAGGCCAAAAACCAATCTTCGCCGACCGTCAGTCCGTGTTCTGCGCCCAGTTTGGGCAAAAGCAGTTCGCGCGTTGTGCCGGGGTACGTCGTGGATTCCAGCGCCACGACCATGCCTTTGTGCATGTACCTGCTCAATTCCTCCACTGCGGAGATGATGAAAGACATATCCGGGTCGCCGGTCTGACGCAAAGGCGTCGGCACGCAAATGCTGACCGCGTCCACATCTCTCAACACCGAAAAATCGGTCGTGGCAGTCAACCGCCCATCCCGGACAAGTTTTGCAACCGCTTCAGACTGCACGTCCGGAATATACGATTCGCCTTTGCCCAATGCGTCAATCTTGCGTTTATCCGGGTCCACGCCAATGACGTTAAATCCCGCCTCGCCAAACACGACCGCCAGTGGCAGTCCCACATATCCCAGACCGAGAACCGCCACTTTGGCGGTCTTGTCCCTAAGTTTTTTTATCAAATCTGTTTTTGTCGCCATGATTTCCTCTGTCAAAATAGACTTAACTGCCGCGGCGTCTCCGCTTTTCGATTGGCTGTGTTCGTTTTTCTTTCAACCGGGCGCCTGCCCAACGCGGCGCGGGCTTCGTTTAACTGCCCGGGCAGATTCGCAAAATCCGCCAGAATGGACGGGCGCAGGGCGGGCTGGTGCAACGCCGCCGCCGGATGAAACATGGGGATGATAAACCGTCCGTCAATTTTCTGCATCCGTCCGTGAATGGACGTGATCTTCGCGCCGGGGAAATAGCCGCCCATCGAAACCCGCCCAAGCGTCACAATGATACTCGGATTTATCGCTTCGATCTGGGCGTTCAAATATTCGCGACACGCCTCAAGTTCGTCGGGGCGCGGGTCGCGGTTGCCCGGCGGACGGCACTTGACCACATTGGCGATGAAAACATCCGCGCGCTTCAACCCGGCTTGCTCCAGCAGTTGATCCAGAAACCTGCCCGACGCGCCCACAAACGGACGCCCCTGCTCGTCTTCATGAAACCCCGGTCCCTCGCCGATGAACAGAATCTCCGCATCCGCGGGACCCTCGCCCGCCACCGCCCGCTTGCGCGACTCGCACAGGGCGCATTTTTTGCAAACGGCAATTTCGCCCGCAATACGGGCAAGAATCCGCGCTGGCATGTCAACCGTCCCCCAGGCTGCGCAGGTCGTTCAACGACATCAGGATGGCGTCCTCGCCGTTATCCTTGTAATACTCTTTCCTTCTTCCGTCTTCCTCAAAACCAAGATCGCGATACATTTGGATCGCCGCTGCATTGCCTTCGCGCGCTTCGAGAAAGGCGCGCGTCACACCCTCGTCGCTTGCGGCGAGTAAACCGTGAATCAACAGCCGCCTCCCAATGCCGCGCCCGCGAAACTCCGGGTGAGTCGCAATGGTGGCAATGTGCAATTCATCCACAATCAGCCAGCCGACCAGCATCGCCGCCACACGCCCGTCCACCTCCGCCACCCAGGGTCGCGCAACCCTGTTTTCGTTCACTTCATAGTGAAAGGAACGGGGCGGCCATGGCAGGGAAAATGAAGCCTGGTCTATCGCGATCACCTGTTCAATATCCGCTTCGGTCATTTTACGAATGATGAGACCTGACAGGCTTCCAAAGTTGATTTGCGAAATTGAGCTCATTTTCTGAGATCTGGCAGGTCTTATACTTTTATTCAATCGGCGTCCCCGCCACATGCAGATAGATCGGCGCAAGCGACGCAGCGTCGTCCACATCGCCCTTATGCCAGCGTTCCCATGCCAGTTCCGCCAGCACGGCGGGGCGTCTTACGCATAACGCGGGCGACGCCAGGTTCATTTTCCGGGACTTCGAGATTTTTTTTCGTTCATCGGATGCGAACTCGCCCGCGATGAGAGTCGGACTCTCGATCTCACCCAGCAACTCGTCCACCGTTCCGCTTCGCGCCGGACCTTGAGCCTGCCACTGTTTCCCCAGGCTTTTATACTCGCCGAAAGCGATTCGCGTCCGCCCAGCCTGGATCGCCGCGATCAGCGGGCGCCGCGCCGGCGGTTGCGCCGCCGCAATGATATCCAGCGTCGAGATTCCCATCACCGGTAAATTGCGCGCCAGCGCGATGCCCTTTACCAAAGACAAACCGACCCTCAGGCTGGTGAACGACCCGGGACCGACGGCCACGCCCAAAGCGTTGACAGAAGCCATCGCAGCGCCGCAACGGCTCAAAAGTCCCGAAAGAGCCGGGGGCAGTTCGGCGGTGTGATGTTGTTTGGTCGTCCAACTCATCTCGCCCAGGACGCGATCCCCGTCGTATAACGCCAATCCCACAAACGATGTGGACGTATCCACAGCCAACAGCATGGTCAACCTCCCACCACGGCATGGCGGATTTCATTCAACATGGAGTCGTAACGTTTGCCGCGCGCGTGAAAACCCATGCGGCGATGTTCCTCGGCGATGTGTTCGATCTCGATGTGTAATCGTTCTGCGGGGATCAAATTTTCAAGCCGTTCGGGCCATTCGATGATGAGCGCGCCTTCGCCGAGCATCGCATCGAGATCAAGTTCCTCCGCTTCCGGCGCGGAGTCGAGGCGGTAAGCGTCGAGATGGAATAGAAGCGAGCCGTCGGCGCGGCGATACTGGTTGACGAGGATGAAGGTCGGGCTGGAGACCGAATCGAACGAACCCCATCCCTGCGCGACGCCCTGCGTGAGAGTCGTCTTGCCCGCGCCAAGATCGCCCTGCAAACAGATCACATCGCCCGCCTTCAACAAACCGCCCAGACGCATCCCAATGCGGCGCGTCTGCTCAGGACTGCGGCTGAAAAATTCCATCATGTGTTCGTCGAGAATTGGCATCGGGGTAAAATTATACCCTCCGTCCCTTCCTTCCTGACGCATCGCGCATTTCGTAATCCGTGATGCGTAATGCGTCAGCCCTTCCTTCCCGGCAGGATTTTGTTGATCTCTTTGCCTATCTTCTGCGGAATCTCGTTGATGCCCCTGCCAATGCGCCGGGGAATCTCGTTCAATTGTTTTGGAAGGATGCGTTTGAACAACTTCCCGCGCCAGTTCTGCAAAATGGCTTCCATGTAAAGTTTTTCCAGCGCCGCAACCTGAGCCTCGATGGAATATTTTTCGCTCAACGCCAGCGAATGTTCTCCGAACTTTTTCAATCGTTCGCGGTCGGGCAGAAGATCGGCGAGCGTATCGGCGTATTTTTGCGCGTCGAGCGGGAGGGCGTACCCATTCAAGCCGTCTTCGAGCATCCCTTCGAAGGCTTCGTCTTGAACCGCGACGAACGGCAAGCCGGAGGCAATCGCCTCGATGACCGAGATCGGATGTACCTCGGTGGTGGAGGCGGAGAGGAAGACATCCGCATCGCGCAAAATGTCCGGCAGGTCGGCGCGGTTTACCATCCCCAAAAAGTGGATGCGGTCTTTGGCGCGGGTGGCGCCGGCTTTTTCCTCCACGCCTTTGCGCGCGCCGCCGTCGCCTGCAAAGACAAGATGCGCGTTCGGGACCCGCTCCGCCATCAAGTCAAAGGCTTCGACGATGAACTCCAGCCGTTTCTCCGGGTCCATGCGCCCGACGGTCAGCAGAATATGCGCTTCGGGGCCCAGCCCGAGCCTGTTTCGCAAAGCCCCGGGGTTTTTTGCCGCCTTGAACATGCCCAGGTCAATTCCGTT
>CAADGT010000165.1 GCA_900696595.1 uncultured Chloroflexota bacterium | reverse complement strand
TCTCTAATCTCTAATCTCTAATCTCTATTCTCTATTCTCTAATCTCTATTCTCTATTCTCTAATCATCTAGGATACTCATGAACACACAAGATTTCATCAAGATCGAAGAACAGTATGGCGCGCATAACTATCATCCGCTGGACGTGGTGATCGAAAAGGCGGAAGGCGTATGGGTTTATGACGTGGACGGTAAAAAATATCTCGACTGTCTTTCTGCGTATTCGGCGGTCAATCAGGGACATGTCCACCCGGAGATTTTGAAGGCGCTGCTCGACCAGGCGAAGAAAGTCACGCTCACTTCGCGCGCCTTCCGCAACGACCAGTTGCCGCTGTTGTACAAGGAACTGTCCGAGATGACCGGCTACGACATGTCCCTGCCGATGACCTCCGGCGCGGAGGCAGTCGAGACGGCGGTCAAACTGGCGCGCAAGTGGGCCTATCAGGTCAAGAAGGTTCCGCGCCATCAGGCCGAGATCATCGTGGCCGGAAACAACTTCCACGGGCGCACCGTCACCATTATTTCGTTCTCCACCGAGCCGCTTTACCGCGACGACTTCGGCCCTTTCACGCCGGGTTTCGTCGTCGTGGAATATGGAAATGCGGACGCAATCGAAAAGGCGATCACTCCCAACACGGCGGCGGTGTTGCTCGAGCCGATTCAAGGCGAGGCGGGCGTCATCATGCCCCCGGACGGCTATTTGAAAAAGGTCGCCGACATTTGCAAAAAGAACAATGTGTTATTTGCCGCGGATGAAATTCAAACGGGTTTGTGCCGCACCGGGAAGCTTTTCGCCTCCGACCATGAAGGCGTCCGCCCGGATATTGTGATCGTGGGCAAGGCTTTGTCGGGAGGTTTTTACCCCGTCTCGGCTGTGCTGGCGGATAAACCCATCCTCGGACTTTTTACCCCCGGCGAACACGGCTCGACCTTTGGCGGAAATCCGCTCGCTGCGGCGGTGGCTCGCGCTTCGCTGAAAGTGTTGCGCGAAGAAAAACTTGCCGAGCGCTCGGCGGAATTGGGGGCGTACTTCGTCGAGCAGTTGAGCGAGATTCCCAGCCCGCATGTCAAGGAAGTGCGCGGCAAAGGCTTGCTCATCGGCGTGGAACTCAAGCCCGAAGCGGGCGGGGCGCGGCGCTTCTGCGAGACCTTGAAAGCGAAGGGCATCCTGGCGAAAGAGACGCACGATAACGTCATCCGCTTTGCGCCGCCGCTGGTGATAGATAAAGAGACAATAGACTGGGCGCTCCCGGCGATCCGCGAGACGCTCAACATGAAGTGACCGAAAAACCTCCGAGGTCTTTTAGACCTCGAAGGTTTGACCATGCGGAGGCGCCATGTACATAGGAATACCAAAGGAAAGCCGCCCATTTGAATATCGGGTGGGCTTATCCCCGGCCGGGGTGGAGATTCTTTCCGGGGCGGGGCATCAGGTCTTCGTCGAGCATGAGGCGGGCATGGGCGCGGGCTTCAAGGATGCAGATTACGAAAAAGCCGGGGCGCGCATCGTCTATTCCCCGCAGGAAGTCTTCGGGCGCGCGGATTTTTCGCTTAAAATATCGCGCCCGTTGAAGCAGGAGATCGAATGGATGAAGGAGGGCGCGACGCTGGCGGGTTTTCTGCATCTCGCCTCCAGTTCGCAGGATCAGATTGACCTGTTGCTGGAAAAAAAGATCACAGCCCTTGCTTACGAACAGATCACCGACGCGAGCGGCAGGCGCGTCGTGCTGCGCCCGTTCAGTTTCATCTGCGGAGCGATGACGGCGCAGATCGCGGCGCGTTTTTTGCAGACGAACCGCGGCGGGCGCGGAATTTTGCTCAGCGGCGTGCCGGGAGTCCCGCCCGCCGAAGTGGTCATCATCGGCGGCGGCGCGGTGGGGTCTTCGGCGGCGCGCGCCATACAAGCCGCCGGCGCGCATGTGACCGTGCTGGACAAAGATATAAACGCGCTCGAAGCGATCTATGAAAAGACGCCGGGCGTTGTGACCATGCTGGCGACGAAGCGCAATATCGAACGGGCGGCGGCTTTTGCGGATGTGTTGATCGGCGCGGTGCTGATCAGCGGACAGCGCGCGCCCATCGTTGTGACGCGCGACATGGTGCGAAGCATGAAACCGCGCTCGGTGATCATAGATGTGAGCATTGATCAGGGCGGCTGTATCGAAACTTCGCGCCCGACCATGCACGACAACCCGACCTTCATCGAGGAGAACATGGTGCATTATTGCGTGCCGAACATCTCCAGTTTGGTGGCGCGCACGGCGAGTCATGTGCTGGCGAATGTGGCGCTTCCGTATATCAGCGAGATCGCCGGTTACGGCATGGATGCGGCGATGAAAGCGGATGGAGCGATAGCGGCGGCGGTCAATACGCATCAGGGCGAACTTGCCAATCTGGCGCGGTTGGGCGGACGGGAGGCAGCGGGATGAACCTTTCCGCAAATTATCAAACGAGAGTGACGACGGCGCAGGAAGCCGTCAAGGCGATCAAGTCGGGGAACCGCATCTTTCTGACGGGTAACGTCTCCGTCCCCCAGAAGGTTTTGGCGGCGCTGGTGGAGTATGCCCCCAACTTGAAGGACGTTGAGATCTGTCAGGCGTTGACAGTCGGCGCCGCGGATTACGTCAGCCCGGAAATGGAAGGACACCTGCGCGTAAACTCCATGTTCATCAGCGCGAACATCCGCAAAGCCGTGCAGGAAGGGCGCGCGGACTTCACGCCGGTCTTCCTTTCGGAGTTGCCGCTCTTGTTCAAGAACGGCATCCTGCCGGTGGATGTGGCGGTCATCCACGTTTCATTGCCCGACGAGCATGGGTTTTGCAGTTTGGGCGTGGAGGTGGGCCTGACCAAGTCCCCGGCGGAATCGGCGAAGATCATCATCGCCGAAGTGAATGAGAAGATGCCGCGCACGCTCGGCGATTCGTTCATTCACATCAGCCGCTTCACGCATATCGTGCCGGTCAATTACGACATCCCCGAACTGCCGATGGGCGGCGAAGGCGAGGCGGAACTGGTGCAGAAGATCGCCGGTTATGTGGCGGGATTGATCCCCGACGGCGCGACGATGCAGTTGGGCATCGGCAGCATCCCCGACGCGGTCTTGAAATATCTCTTGGATAAAAAAGACCTCGGCATTCACACGGAGTTATTTTCGGACGGCGTGATAGACCTGGTCAACGCCGGCGTGCTGACCAACGCGCGCAAGAGTCTGCACCCCGGCAAGATCGTGGCTGGTTTTATTCTCGGCACGAAGCGGCTGTACGAGTGGGTGGACGACAACCCCCTGATCGAATTGCACCGCAGCGAATACGTCAACGACCCGTTCGTCATCGCGCAGAACGAGCGCATGGTGGCGGTCAACTCCGCCATCGAAGTGGATTTGACGGGGCAGGTCTGCGCCGACAGCATCGGACCGAAACTGTACAGCGGCGTGGGCGGGCAATTGGATTTCATCTACGGCGCGTCGCGCTCCAAGGGCGGCGTCCCGATCATTGCCCTGCCCAGCACAGCCGTCATGAAGGACGGGAAGGCGCTCAGCAAGATCGTCTCCATGCTCAAACCCGGCGCGGGCGTGGTGACCAGCCGCAACCATGTCCGCTTTGTCGTTACTGAATTTGGCGTCGCTGACCTGTACGGCAAGACCATCCGCCAGCGGGCGCAGGCGTTGATCGCCGTGGCGAACCCGCAATTCCGCGACGAGTTGACCAAACAGGCGAAGGAACTGCATTACTTGTAGGAAGGGCGGGAAGTGACAGCCGTCTCGCAGGCGCAGGATACATCCGTAACTCCGCGCCCGTTTCGTTGTTAAGCATAGCGCGGTTCGTACCGCAAACTTTAGTTTGCGCCTGCGCGGCGCTGCAAACTTCACTTTGCAGCGCCGCGCAAAATCTTCGCGACCGGCGTGGTTTTTAAGGAGCAATGCTATAAAGAGTGTGCAAGCAAAGGTTGTCAGCGCCTCCGCTCAAGCCGCCGTCCTGTGCGAAGCCCCTGTGGGCGGCGGCGGTTTATGAGGGAAATCCCGCGCCGAGGACGGCGCTGGGAGCAGGTTACCTGACATGTTTTGCATGCACACTATAAAGATTCCGCGCTTGACATCCCCGGCTTTATTCCCTATCATCGGGGCGCTTTGAATAGCCCGCCTTGCTTATCATCATTCGTAGCAGAGCAGGGAAATTTTGGCGATGACTCCCAATAGATGAAGTAAGCCGGAGTGACACTTCGACTTACGGACGCCATCATTTCATTAGAGCCACTACCGAGATTTTTACCATCATCCAATCATCAAGGAAGTATCGCAATGCGTAATGTAAAGATTGTCGCCACCATCGGGCCCGCCTCGGACTCGGATGCGGCATTGGAAGCGCTCATCCGGGCGGGCATGAACGTCGCCCGGTTGAATTTCTCGCATGGAACGCACGACCAGCATCGCGCGCGCGTGACGCGCATCCGCGAGGCGTCGAAACGCTTGAACGTCCCGGTCGGAATCCTCCAGGACTTGCAGGGACCGAAGATCCGCGTGGGGAAATTGGATGTCCCGCTCCAACTTTCAGTGAATGAAGAAATCGTTCTGTATGCAGCGCAGGACGCGCCGCCAAAAAATGGGACGCAAGCCATCCCCGTTGATTTCCGCGAATTGTTCGACTCCGTGCAGAAGGGCGATAAACTGCTGCTCGACGACGGGCGGCTTGCGCTCGCGGTCGTCTCGGTCAATGGGCGCGTCGTCCAGGCGAAGGTGTTGGTGGGCGGGGCGCTTTCCTCGCACAAGGGAATCAACCTGCCGGGCGTCAAGCTGCGAATCGCCGGTTTCACCGATAAGGACAAGGCGGACCTTGCCTTTGGAATTTCGCAGAACGTGGATGCGGTTGCGATCTCCTTCGTCCGCAGCGTCGCGGATGTGATGACGGTGCGCGAGGCGATCAGCGAACTCTCCGCCGGGCAGCGCGAGCCGATGTTGATCGCCAAACTCGAAAAGCCCGAAGCGTTGGACGAACTGTACGACATTCTCGATGTGGTGGACGGCGTGATGGTGGCGCGCGGCGACCTGGGCGTGGAACTTCCGCCGGAGCGCGTGCCGTCCCTGCAAAAGACGATCATCCGCGCGGCGAACGCCCGCGCCAAACTGGTGATCACCGCGACGCAGATGCTCGAGTCTATGATCCTGAATCCGCTTCCGACCCGCGCCGAGGCGTCAGACGTCGCCAATGCCGTTTTCGACGGGACGGATGCGGTCATGCTATCCGCCGAGACCGCCGCAGGCGAGTATCCGCATCTTGCGGTGGAGATGATGTCGCGCATCGTCACGGAGGCGGAGTCTCATTTCAAAGAGTGGGGCAGTCGCCAGGACGCAAGGGCAGGCTTGGGCGAGAGCGATGCGGCTTCGATGTCGCGGGCGGCGAACGCGCTGGCGGGCGACCCTGAAGTGGAGGCGGTCGCGGTCTTCACCATGCGCGGACGCTCCGCCTGGTTGATGTCCAAGGCGCGCCCGTCGAAAAAGATTCTCGCCTTCACCCCCGAAGCGGAGACGTTCAACATGCTCGCCTTTCTGTGGGGAGTCCAGCCGCATCTTGTCAAGTATGCCGTCAGCATGGACGACATGCTCGCCGAAGTGGACTCGGTTCTTTTAAAGTCCGGCATTGTTCCCGGTCAGCAGGTGGTGTTGGTCTGCGGATACCCCATCGGCGAACAGCGCCCGCCGAATATGGCTTTGCTTCATGCGGTCGGCGCGGACGCCACGGTGAAACTGGCCAGGAAACTGGCTGAGAAATAGTAGACTTTATCGGAAATTATTTTGGACGCGGACAAGCGCGGAAAACGCGGATTTTTTGCTCTTTTATCAGCGTAAATCCGCGTTCATCTGCGCCCGACAAAAGGACTTTGACTTATTTCCGATAACGTCAGTATACAGCGCAACTCACCGCCGCAGGGGGCTTTGCACAGCGCGGCGGCTTTGAGCGCGACCTTGCTCTGTCAGGACAAAAAGTTTCGTAAGGATGCGGCTCTATCTCACATAGATCGGGTTGCTGTAGATCCAGCCGCGCTTCTTCCCCAAATACCCGCGATATGCTTCCACGCGGTAAACGCCCGGCTCGGCGGCGATGTAAGACCAGGCGGGTTGGTTCGTCCATGTTTGAATGACCTGACCGTCTTTGATCAACCGCGATTCGGCGCTGGCGGGCAGTTTGGCCTGCAGGGTCACGCCGCCTTTGGATGGGATTTCGTCGCCCATGATGACGGAGTCGTTCCTGCCTTGCGCCGAAAAGCGGAATCCCCTTGTGGATGCGGGCAGGTCGTAACCGACGAAACAATGACCTGCGGCAAAAGCCTTATAGATGAGGGAACGGTCAATGGTCGCGTCCCCGCTCAACGGTCCGGGGAGAAGCGTGTGGGTGTTGACTCCCCTGAAGTGAAATTCATAGGGAAAGATCACCCGGCGGAGCGCTCCCATGCGCATGGGCAGGGCGTGGGCGTCCGAGCCGCCGATGGCGACCACTTTTCGTCCCGTTTCGAGAAGTTCGTCCCATTTGGCGAGCGTATCAGGGATGGGATGATGGGCGACGAAGGATGGAAAGAGGGCATAGAATGCGCCGTGAAGTTTCGTCGGCACGAGGGTTTTGAGTTCGCTGAGGGCGTTCCATAACTCGATGCCGTTGTAATTTTGGACGGACCAATCCACCCAGGAGATGTCGGTCTCATTGAAGGCTTTGGCTGCGGGATCGTGGGGGTGCGCGATGAAGCAAATTCCCCCCGCCTCGCGGACTTGGTTGATTAGATTCTGCGGATGATCGGCGAAAGTTGCCAGTTCGCGGTTCGCGCCGAAGACCAAAAGATGATTCTTTTGCGGGTCGCGCGCCTGGTCGTGGACTTCCTCGCCGATAAGCATGAGGACGGTTTTATTTTTATCCTTGTAATAGCCCTCAAACCCGCTCACGAGAATGTTGTGATCGGTGACGATGACCGCATCCACCCCGGCTTTGAGAGCCGCAGCGGCGATATCTTTGTGAAGTCCGCTCCCATCGGAATAGCGGGTGTGCATGTGCAGGTTGACGACGATTTCGCGCATGGGCGTAGTATACAGGTAAACAGGGAGGCAGACAATTCAGGGTACATTCTTCAGTTGTGTGCATGCAAAACATGTCAGGTAACCTGCTCCCAGCGCCGTCCTCGGCGCGGGATTTCCCTCATAAACCGCCGCCGCCCACAGGGGGCTTGAGCGGAGGCGCTGACAACCTTTGCTTGCACGCGTACATTCCCTTGTTTGACTAATATCCTTACCCACAGGTATAATTTGCCCGCTAAATTTTAGGAGGCACTTTCGCATGTCAAATTTCTTGGATATTGCTTTGATTATAACCTCGGTGGGCTTGATCCTCAGCGTCATCCTGCAGAGCAAGGGCGCGGGCTTGGGCGGGCTCACCGGCGCGGACACCGGCGGCGTGTTTACCGCGCGGCGCGGCATCGAACGCGTGCTGTTTTGGGTGACGATCGCCCTCAGCGCGGTTTTCTTCGCGCTTGTCATCGCCATTATCATCGCTGGAAAATAATCGAAGACCCCCGGAAAGGTCCGCCGAATTGAACTGCCCGGTTTAAGGGCGAGGCGGCCCTTTCTTTTTTTCCCTCCATCCCCGACCCATCCTTATGAAAAGATTACGCTGGCAGATTCTCGTCGTCGCGGTGACGCTGGTCGTCGTGGCGCTGCTCCTGCTCAGCCAGCAACCGGTGACGGTGATCACCCTGCCCGAAGCCGCGCCCGGCGGAATCTACACCGAGGCGTTGATCGGTTCGATGGGACGCCTCAACCCGGTTTTGGATTGGAACAACTCCGCAGACCGCGATGTGAACCGGCTCATCTTCAGCGGACTTGTTAAATTCGATTCGCGCGGGCTTCCCCAGCCCGACCTTGCCGAATCGTGGGGCGTTTCGGCGGACGGCAAGGTCTATAATTTTTCGCTTCGCCAAAACGCGGTCTGGCACGACGGCAAACCGGTGACGAGCGACGATGTGCTGTTCACCATCGAGGCGATCAAGAGTCCGGCGTCGCTCTTCCCGCAGGATATCAAGGACTTGTGGACGCAGATTCAGGTCAAGCGGCTCGACGACAAGACGTTTCAGTTTACCCTGCCCGAGCCTTTCTCTCCCTTTTTGGATTACGCCACATTCGGCGTGCTGCCGAAGCATTTGCTCGAAACCGTTCCGGCTGACCAGTTGCCGAACGCGGAATTCAACCTCAACCCGGTGGGAAGCGGACCGTATAAATTCGACGAATTGAAAATCAGCGGAGGGCAGATCGTCGGCGTGGCGCTCTCCGCCAATGAAGATTATTTTCTCGGTCCTCCGTTCATCGAGCAGGTGGTCTTTCGTTATTTTCAGAATTCCTCCGCCGCGTTGGACGCCTATCTCCAGGGCGAGGTCCTGGGCGTCAGCCAGCTGACCCAGGATACGCTGGCGTCGGCGTTGCAGGAACCGACTCTTTCGGTGTACACGAGTCGCCTGCCGCAAATGGGGCTGGTCTTTCTCAATAACAACAATCCCGCTGTTGGTTTTTTGCAGAATGCAAGCGTGCGCCGCGCCTTGATGCTGGGTTTGAACCGCACGGTGATCGCCTCGCACATCCTCAAGGGTCAAGCCATCGTCGCGGATAGCCCCATCCTGCCGGGGTCGTGGGCGTATTACGATGAGATCGAAAAATTTCCGTACGATCCCGACGCGGCGATTCAATTGCTCAACAAGGAAGGCTTTATTTTCACGGCGGGAAGCGCGGTTCGCTCGAAGGATGGACAGCCGCTGGCGTTTACGATGGTTCACCCCGACGACGCGATCCATACCCGGATCGCGCAAGCCATCCAGGCGGACTGGACTTTGATCGGCGTACAGGTCAACTTGCAGGCTGTTCCATACGATTCTCTGGTGAACGATCATTTGACGACGCGCAGTTACGAAGCCGCCCTCGCGGACTTGAACACGTCGCGCACGCCCGACCCCGACCCGTATCTCTTCTGGCATCAATCCGAAGCGACGGGCGGGCAGAACTACTCGCAATGGGATAACCGCACTGCCAGCGAATTCCTCGAAACCGCCCGCACCGCGGCGGACTTCGCCGAGCGAATGCGCCTGTATAAAAACTTTCAGGTGATCTTCGCCAAGGAACTGCCTTCGTTGCCGTTGTATTATCCCGTTTATTCATACGGCGTGGACGCGCAAGTGCAGGGAGTGCAGGTCGCGCCGATGTACGACGTCAGCGACCGGCTGGCGTTGATCGATGAATGGTATCTGGTCACGCGCCGATCTCTGGAGGAAGCGACCAAGACCGCGCCGTGATATTTTGTCGCCCATGCAGCCGGCGTTCTCTGACGCCGACAGACGCATTTAGAGAACGCGCCCTGCGCGGTAATCATAAGGAACCCATCATGACCGAAACACAGAAAGCAATCAAATACGTCCGTTCAAACCGCGAACGATTCTTGAACGAATTGAAGGAACTGGTCGCCATCCCTTCGATTTCCACGCTGGACGAGCATAAATCGGACGTTCGGCGCGGAGCCGAATGGATTGCCGCGCAACTGCGCGCCATCGGCATGGATGGAGTGAAGATCATGCCGACGGCTGGGCATCCCGTCGTGTACGGCGAATGGATGAAAGCGGGCAAATCCGCGCCGACGGTGATGATCTACGGGCATTATGACGTCCAACCCGTTGACCCGCTCGAACTTTGGACGTCCGATCCCTTCACAGCGGAGGTCAGAGGCGACTATCTCTTCGGGCGCGGCGCGTCGGATATGAAAGGGCAGGTCGTGGCGTCCATCAAAGCCGTCGAATCTGTCATGAAAACGGACGGGAGACTCCCGGTCAATGTCAAGTGGCTGGTGGAAGGGGAGGAGGAGATCGGCTCGGAGCATCTCGGCGACTTTATCAAGGCGAACAAAACCCTGCTTGCCGCCGATTTTTGCCTCAACCCGGACTCTGGGATGATCGCGCCGGACAAGCCGACCATCACCACCGGCTTGCGCGGACTGGCTTATTTTGAATTGCGCGTCTTCGGTCCCGACAAGGATTTACACTCCGGCTTGTTCGGCGGAACGGTTCACAACCCGGCGCAGGCGTTGATCGAACTTGTCGCGGGTATGCACGATAAGAATGGAAAAATCACCCTGCCCGGTTTCTACGATAAAGTCCGCAAGTTGAGCAAAAAGGAACGTGAAGATTTCAAACGGCTGCCGGTCAGGGACAAAGACCTGGTCAAGATGACGGGCGTGCCGGCGCTGTGGGGCGAGCCGGGTTTCATCCCCGCCGAACGCATCGGCGCGCGCCCGACTCTCGAAGTGAACGGCTTGCTTTCAGGGTTCACGGGTCAGGGATCGAAGACCGTCCTTCCCGCGTGGGCGATGGCGAAAATCTCCTGCCGCCTCGTGCCGGATCAAACCCCGGAACAGACCGAGAAGCAGTTGCGCGCCTATCTTAAAAAGAACGCGCCAAAGACGATCAAATGGGAACTGACCAACCTGCACAACGCAGGCGCGGCTCTGGTCGAAACGGATTCGATCGGCGTGAAAGCGCTGGCAAAAGCCCTGGAAACAACCTGGGGCAAACGTCCCTACTTCAAACGCGAGGGCGGCTCGATCGGTTCGGTCGTGCTTTTGCAAAAATACGTCGGCGCGGATTCGCTCCTGACCGGCTTCGGTCTGCCCGACGACAACGTCCACTCGCCGAATGAACGCCTGCATTTGCCAACCTGGTATAAGGGCATCGAGGCGTTCACGCATTTCTTTTATAATTTCTAAAGGAAAAAGACCTGACAGGTTTCTAAAACCTGTCAGGTCTGGTTTTATTACATGGAAGATCGAATCATCGCCTACGGCGGACAAGCCGTCATCGAAGGCGTCATGATGCGCGGGCAGAAGGCGTACTCCATCGCCATGCGCGCGCCCGACGGCGCTATCGTCACGCATACGGAACCGCTGGCGAATTTATATCGCTCGCGCATTGCAAAGATTCCCTTCCTGCGCGGCGTCATTCTTTTGTGGGACGCGCTGGGATTGGGAACGCGCGCCCTGACCCTTTCGGCGAACACGCAGACCGGCGAGGATGAAAAACTGGAAGGACCGGCTCTTTACCTGACGTTGGGCTTGTCGCTCGCCTTTGGCGTTGGGCTCTTCTTTTTGCTTCCCGCCGGAATCGGCGGCTGGGCGGAACACTGGCTTTCCCAAACCGCGTCCGCCGTCTGGGTCGGAAACCTTGTCGAAGGCGTCTTGCGTTTGGCAATTCTCGTCGGTTACATCTGGGCGATAGGCTTCATGCCTGATATCAAACGCGTCTTTCAATATCACGGCGCGGAACACAAGACCATCAACGCCTACGAAGCCGGCGCCGAGTTGACCCCCGAAACCGTGGATAAATACCCCATCGAACATCCGCGCTGCGGTACAGCCTTCCTGTTGACTCTCGTCCTGCTTTCCATTCTCGTCTTCACCGCGCTGGGACCCATGCCCATCCTCTGGCGGCTGCTCACGCGCATTCTTTTCGTCCCGATCCTTGCCGGGATCGCCGTCGAGTACATCCGCTGGACGGCGAATCACTTGAACAATCCCATCGTCAAATGGCTGATCAAACCCAACCTGGCGTTGCAGCGCCTGACCACGCGCCCGCCCGATCATTCCATGCTCGAGGTGGCGATTGAATCGTTTCAATCCATGCGCAAGGCGGAGGCGGAGATCGCGCCTTGATCCGATTTTGAAATCCCCTTTTGAAGAGACAGGCAGCCGCTGTCTCTTTTTTATTTTTATAGCCCTAACCCGAATTTACGCAAGGCGGCTGTCGTTTTTAGAATCTTAAACCGATATTGCAATGAACGCGCGGGGTCAATCGCAATCAATTTGCAATACCGCAGTAATTCACCTGTAACGCGACTTGCAAACTCAAACCAATAGAATGGAGTTGGTCTTAAACCAGCCATTGTTGAATTGCGCCGCGCCGCGGCAGTCTGGAGGATACGCGCCGAAAATAGAGTCGCTTAATTGGGCTGAGACACGCCTTCGATAACTTCATCTTGTCACAAAGGAGAAACCCATGAACCATAGACATTTTATCCGGGTTGCGATGCTTCTGGCAGTCGCATTAAGCGTCTTCGGGACGGGCGCCCCGGCAAGCGCGCAGGGGAATGCGACCAACTACCTCGGCGCGCAGATTATCATCCGCTCGACCACCTTCTGGGACGCGGTCTTCAACGGGACGGTAAACGCCAACCGCTATGAGCGCTGGTCGCTCCAACTGGTGGAGGCGGAAAACTTCACCATCTCGATCATCGCCACGTCGGGAAATCTCACCCCCGATATCCATCTGATGGACGCCAACGAGAACGAGATCGCAGTGGGCAACGGATCGCTCTCGAGCGCCGCGCTGACCACCAACCAGCCCGCCGGTGATTACTTCATCCAGGTCCAACCGCAGTCTGGCGAAGGCACCTACCTGATGGAGATCACCCGCACCGAGCAGGTCGTCGAACCGACCGCCTCGGTGATGCTGAACCCCGCCGCGGTCCTCGTCGGCGGCACATCCACTGGAACGGTCATGCTCACCAATATTCCCCAGGGCGGTTACGCCAGCGCGGAATTCACCTGTTCGTTCAACCCTGCCCTCATCCAGATCAGCAATATCGCGGACGCTGGCCTTTTCGGAAACGATTCTGCCGTCGCCGTCAACGGGCCCGCGAACGGCTCCTTTGTCTTCGCGGTGGCGGGCAGCAACGGGCAGCGCGCCACATCCGACGGCGCGGTCTTCACGTTTACGGCGACCGCCCTTGCGATCGGCGAAGCGGAGATCAGTTGTGTCGCGCGCGTCTCGACCGGCGGCTCGCTGACCACCATTGCGTCCACGCCTGCGACCCTGCTCATTACAGCCGGAGAAGGCGCTCTGACCGGGACCGTGCTGGCGACCAAACCCGTCACCGTCACGCTCTATGACCAGGCTCAAAACGTCGAGGCTTCGGGAGTCGCGGACGCTAATGGAAATTTTTCCCTTACCGCTCCGGCTGGGACGTATTCCGCTGTCGCTTCGGCGCCTGGTTTTCTGAGGGCGCAAGGCAACCCTGCGCTTACTAGCGGAGTCACCACCACCATGCCGACCATCTCCCTGCTCGCGGGCGATATTGACGGCAACGATGTGATTGACCAGTTCGACGCCCTGACCATCGGCATCAACTACAACCTGTCCGCGCCGACCGAAGCGGATTTGAACAACGACGGCACGATCAACGTGCTGGACCTTGAAATGCTCGCCGCGAACTACCGCGATACGGGTCCGACGCCCTGGCAATAACCCATCAGCGCAACCGCGGGACGCGCCGATGAAAATTGGCGCGTCCCGCCCGGAGATTTTCATGAAGAAGTTTGCACTCGTTCTCTTTGTTTTTATCAGCCTTGCTCTCGCCGCGCCTGCAAGCGCGCAAACGCCCGAGTCCATTTGGATCGCCGTCAGCGCGAACAGTTTCAAGACTGGCGAGACGGTTATCGTCTCGGTGAATGGAATCTCCGCTATGCCTATTCAGGGGATGACGTTTCAAATTCGCTTCGACCCTGCCTGTTTCGAGGCCAACAATGCCGCCAGCCCCATCCCCGGCATGAACGGACTGCCGCTTCCGCAACTGACCGGGCTTGTGGACGCTTCGTTTGCCAGCACAACGCCTGTTGTCGCAAACGGGCTTCTTGCTGAAGTTCGTCTGACCGTCCTCGGCGCGTGCGAGACGAACCTGACTCTTGAAAGCGCGGCGCTTGTCATCAAGAACGAATCCGGGTTCGCCGCGCCGCTGCCGGGAGTGACGCTGGATCAAAATCCGATTCCGCTGTCGTTGAGCGGTGAACAAGGCGTCCCGAACGATCCACCCCTTTTGGGCACTCCGCTCCCGCTTGGGACCGATCCGGAGGCGTCTTCGCCTGCGCTTCCCACCGGGACCGTGATTCTGCTCGCTGTGGTCGGCATTTTTCTCGTCGTTGGAATCTTCATCTTGATCGGTATTCTCAAGAAGGATGCCCCTGGCTAATTAATGGATCGCCGCCGTCCGGATAGGATGCAGCCATGAAAAATAAACCCTGGTTCAGATTGTTTTTGACGCTTGCCGCGCTTCTTGTCGCGATTCCGGCGAACGCGCTTGCGGATTCGTCCCCGCCTCCGGATGTGTTTCAGCTGCCATGGGAGCAGGGGAAGTCCTGGGTCTCTTACGACGGACTCGATAACGGCTGGAGACGCCCGGGCGGAAGCCCGCACAATTATAAAAACGGCGGCGCGATTGACTTTGCCCCGCGCGTCAATATGACGGTCGGCGAGGACACCTCGAACGATTGGGTCACAGCCGCCGCCGCAGGGACGGTTACTGTGGCGGGGAATTGCGTGGTCAAAATTGATCACGGCAACGGATGGCTGACCGAATACTGGCATCTCGACAAGATTCAAGTTGCGGCGGGGCAGAAGGTCAGCCGCAATCAGAAACTGGCAATCATCCATAACAACAAGGATAAGCAGGTCTGTCTCGGCAACGAGCATCCGGGCCCGCACTTGCATTTTGTTTTCCGCCCCAATGTCCTCGACACCCGTTTTGCAGGATGGACGGTGAACTATAACGCCTTTACAAATAAGACCACCTACACCAAGAATGGCGTGACGGTTCCCATCCTGACCCCGCTCTTGAACGTCCCGGATATGCAGATTGTCACGCGCGGCATCCTGGATTGGAACACCCAAAACGAAGGAAGCGTGGACGGGTATCGCTGCGAGCGCTGGTCGTTGCTTTTGGTCGAGGACGCGACA
Source organism: uncultured Chloroflexota bacterium (assembly GCA_900696595.1). Taxonomy (GTDB): domain Bacteria; phylum Chloroflexota; class Anaerolineae; order Anaerolineales; family Villigracilaceae; genus Villigracilis. The sequence continues at coordinate 700 of CAADGT010000165.1, read as the reverse complement.
ATGGAGTTCAACGTAAGCGCGACTTCGCCAGGGTTGACTCCCGTTATCATTTTTCGCGACAGCGACCTGAACGAGATCGCCCGCTCAAACGGTTTCCTGGAATTGACTCAGCCGCTCGGCTTCTATTATCTCGATGTCTGCTCGGACGCCGGGACGGGTTTCTACAACCTGACCGCGACCAAGACCGAATCGAACGGCGCGACGGTGACTCCTTCGCCGACGGATTCAGCGTCCGCAACGCCAACCCCCACTGAGACGGTCATCGTATCGGAAACTCCGTCCGCAACGCCAACTTCCACTGAGACGGTCATCGCATCGGAAACTCCGACTGAGACGCCGTCTGTCACGCCCAGCCCCACTGTGTCGCTCACCCCGAGTGAAACGCCGACCCCGACTTTCACGCCCACCCCAACATTCGACCTGACCGGGACTGCCATCGCCGGGACGCAGACCGCCATAGCAGGCACATCCATCGCCGAGACGCAAACGGCGATTGCGGGAACAGAAACGGCGATCGCCGGCACTGCGATTTCAGGAACTCAAACCGCGTTTGCCGGGACACAAACGGCGATAGCAGGCACGGCAATTTCCGGGACGCAGACCGCCATTGCCCTCACTTCGACCGCGGAGTTTGGGACACAAACCGCGATGGCAGGCACGGCAATTTCCGGGACGCAGACCGCCATTGCCCTCACTTCGA
>CAADGT010000164.1 GCA_900696595.1 uncultured Chloroflexota bacterium | reverse complement strand
GTCCCGGCGCGCGCTGGACAAAGGAGGGCGCTACCATGGTTGCCAAGGCTCGAGCCGCCTGGCTTAGCCGCCAATGGGATGCCTTGCCGTTGGCTGCTTGATTCTACAGAATTTGAATGCTCCCCGCCATTCGGATGTCCAATAAACGATGGCGCGACGTGTTATAATCTCGGCGCTTATTGACATACAATCCCCTGTCCGGAGGAGACCTTTATGGAAATCACCACCCAGGAATTCAAGCATTGCAATCTCTTCACCGTCAAAGGACGGGTTGACAGCGCCACAGCCCCCCAGTTCGCCAAAGCCCTGGACAAAGCGACCGCTGATGGGCGCTTCAAGATCGCCCTCGACATGAGCGAGTTGGAATACATGTCCAGCGCCGGCTTCCGCGCCCTGCTTGCCGCGCAGCGCAACTGCAAACGCTACAACCGCGGCGAAGTCGTCCTTGTTCGCGTGCCGGAGCGCATCCATGAAGCGCTCGAACTGGCGGGCTTCACCGAACTCTTCAAAACCTTCGACGATCCCGTGACCGCGGTGGGAAGTTTCTAACTGACAGGGGAAATCCTGAAATCAGGAATGCCGTCTCGTCCGTTTAGAGGCGGCATGTCGTTTCTTTTATGCCAGCGTACATATTCCCAGCCAGGTTCGAGTTTCTGGATGAAATCCGCGCCATGGTGGCCGCAGTCGCCCGCGAAGGCGGCTTTTCAGAAAAAGACATCTACTCCCTGCAACTCGCCGCCGACGAAGCCGCCTCCAACATCATCGAACACGCCTACGAAGGCGATTCCGACGCCTCACTCTTCATGACCTGCGACATGAAAGACGACGAGATTATCATCACCATGCGCGACACCGGAAAACCCTTCGACCCAAGTCGGGTCAGGGAACCCGACCTAAAGGCGGACTTATCCAAACGGCAGATCGGAGGATTGGGAGTTTACCTGATGCGCAAACTCATGGACGACGTCCGCTACGAATCCACAAGGGCAGGCAACCTGCTGACCATGACCAAACGAAGGGAGTGACTCGTGCCAGCCGCGACACAGCCCTCATGGGGTTGGTCCCAACTCGCAAGCCTGGGGGAGGAACTCAGGGGCGAAAACTCGCTCGCCGCACAGCGCGACCGCATCGTCTCGCTGTCGAACGGATTGCTCTCAGGCAAGGTCGAAGTCTGGCTGGACGAAGACATCTTTCGCCTGCCCGACTGGGAAGAAACGCGCGCCTTTCCAACCCTGCCGCAATCCGATGGAATGAAGCGCGCCATCAAGACCGGGAAACTCGTCCAAAAAAACGGGCGGATGAAAAACCCCGCTTCGCGCCCCGCCTTTGCCTCCATCCCGCTCGCCGATCAGGGGATCACGCTGGGAGCGCTCCAGATCTCCCGCCCAAAGGGACCTGAATTCACAGCCGACGAATTGAACCTGCTCCAGGGATTGGGACAAGTCGTGTCCGTCAACCTCTTCGTCGCCCACCGCGCCGAAGTGGAACAATTTCGCCTCAGACAGTTGAACCTTGTGCGCGAAGTCAGCGCCAAGATCGCCAACGTCCTCGATGTGGACGAACTCGCCTCGCAGGTTGTCAGCCTCATCCAAAAAACCTTCAATTTCTATTACGTCGCCATCTTTACCCTTAAACCCAACGAGTCAGCGTTGCGATTCCGCGCCAGCGCCGTCGCCCCGCGCAAAGGCAGAAAAAAAGCCTCGATTGCGCTCGAAGTCGAGGTCGGGCAGGGACTCATCGGCGAAGCCGCAGAGACGGGGACCGAGATCGTCTGCGACGATGTCCAGTCCGACAAACGTTTTCGATTTATAGACAGCCTGCCCGAGACAAAATCCGAGGTCGTCATCCCGCTCAAGATCGAAGATCGCGTCCTGGGCGCGCTCGACGTTCAAAGCAACCGGCTGAGCGCGTTTCACCCCATTGACCTGCTCATCCTGCGCGCCCTTGCGGATAATATCGCCCGCGCTGTGGACGGCGCAAAGTTATACGGCGACCTGCGCCGCCGCGCCAACCAACTTGCGTTGGTCTCCGAAGTCGGCAAGAAAGTCACCTCTACGCTCGACCTTTCGCAGTTGATGCGCGACGCGGCGCGCTTGATCCATGAAGAATTCGGCTACCCTTATGTGGCGCTGTTCACCGTCCACCCGAACCGCCGCCTGATCAAATACGAAGCCGGCAGCGGCAGACGCAGCAAACAACTCGTTGGGTATACGATTTCTCTCGACGATGAAAAGGGCATCATCGCCTGGGCGGCTCGCAACGGGCAAACCGCGCTCGCCAACGATGTCTCGCAGGACGCGCGTTTCGTCCACTCGCCCCTGCCGCCGAAGAACACCAGGTCCGAGTTGTGCGTCCCTTTGATCTTCAACGAGCGGGTGATCGGCTTGCTCGACATTCAATCGGACAAACTCAACGCTTTCACCGAGGACGACCGCGTCATGTTCGAAGCCGTCGCCGACACGGTTGCCGCCGCAATCCGCAACGCCGATTTATATCGCTCCGAACAGTGGCGACGCCAGGTGGCCGACAGCCTGCGCGACGTGGCGGGACTCGTCTCCGGCAACGCCGGGCTGGACGAAGTGCTCGAAATGATCCTCGTCGAATTGGATCGCAACCTGCCCGTGGATATCTCCTCCATCTGGCTGTTACAGGAGGGAGAACTATGCCTGTCCGCCGCGCACGGCGTGGATGGAAACCTGCTCGAAAGCATGTGCATAGCCGACCCCGCCTCGGCATACGCGATGGTGGAAGCCGTTCAATCAGACGCGCCGCTCATCCGCCGCCCCGAAGACCCGATGGGTTTGGTGGGTTTATCGGCGGGTTTCGACCCCGATTATTCATCCATTGTCGCGCCGCTCAAGGTAGGCGACCGCCCGCTCGGCGTATTGACCCTGGCGCATCGCTCGCCGGGACGTTACGGCCACGAAGCGCGCGCCATTGCCGGCACATTTGCAAATTACGCCGCGGTCGCCATCGAGAACACGCGCCTGTTCGATTCGGCGCAGGAACAGGCATACGCATCCGCGGCTTTGTTGCAGGTGGCGCAGGCGGTCGTCAGCGCCGGGGAATTGGACGATATCCTCGGCTCGATCATTCGCATCATGCCGATCCTCGTTGGAATTAAGCGCGCGGTGTTGTACCGCCTCGATATGGAATATCAAACCTTGCAGGCTTCACAGGAATACGGCTTTTCCGAGGAGGAGAAATCCCTGCTGACGGATAAAAGCCTTGCGCTGGCGGAGTTCCCCTTTGTGGTTTGGGCGTTGGAACAAAATGCGCTGGTGACGCATCCGCTCGGGGCTGGGACGGAGCCGAAGGATTGGCTGGAGATTCAACCCGGGGCGTCGTCCGAGCCGAATGGCGTCAACGCCGAGAGACTGCTGATCGCCGTCCCATTATGCATCAAGAACGATATCTTCGGCGTGATGTTGATCGAAGAGGACGAAAACGCGCGCAGATTCCGATCGCGCAGGCTGGAAATCATCAACGGCATTGCCCAGCAAGCCGCGCTTGCGATCCAGAATGATTTGTTGCAACAGGAGATGGTCGTGCGCGAGCGCCTTGAAACCGAGGTTCAACTGGCGCGCCAGATCCAGCAGACCTTCATCCCCAGCGTTTTGCCGACACATCCCAACTGGCAGATCGCGGCGAGATGGCGCACGGCGCGGCAGGTGGGCGGCGATTTTTACGATGTGATCGAACTGCCGAAGAACAGGCTGGGCCTCTTCATCGCCGATGTGGCGGACAAGGGCATGCCGGCCGCCCTCTTCATGGCGTTGACGCGCACTCTGGTGCGCGCTGCGGTCGTCGAGACCTCCTCGCCCGCCGAGGCGTTGCAGCGCGTGAACGATTCATTGTTGCCGGATACCACCCACCAGGGCATGTTTATCACAGCCGTGTACGGCGAGTTGGATTTGAATTCCGGGATGTTCACCTATGTTAATGCCGGTCATAACCCGCCGTTTTGGGTCAAAGCCGACGGCAGTTTGGAGAAATTAACGCGCACGTCCATTGCCCTGGGGGTGACGGAACAGCCGGTCATCGAAGAGAAGACTCTTTCCTTCGCGGCGGGCGATACTTTATTGTTATATACAGACGGACTTACCGAGGCTTTTTCGCCGACGGGCGATCTTTTTGGCGAGGCGCGCCTGCCGGATGTCATGACGTCGCTTTCCGCCGGGACGGCGGCGGAGGCGATCCAATCCATTGAAGAATGTCTCAACGATTTCGTGGACCCGTTGCCGCTGGAGGATGACCTGACAATGATGGCGATTCGGATGCTGGGGTAGGAACGCCCTCTACACTTTTTATCTTATCTCCCTGTGGCGAAAACCATTGGAACGACCTTTTAACTCACCTTACGCAAGGCGGCATTTGGTTAGGAAATGCGCTTGCAGATGAGTCGGCGACCGTCCACGAATGTTCACGAATAAACGAATAGGCGCGCCAGCATTCGCGAATTCGCGACTTTATTCGTGGACGGTTCGTGAGGATGGCAAAAGCGCGTAACATGAGCTTTTAACTCACCTTACGCAGTTCAAGCGCTTGGATATAAATTGCCTTTCGACGGCTGGCGCCCCGCGCGTAGTCGAAAGGCAGGCGCATAAGGAGAGCTTTTAACTTAAGAGAGTATTTCTTAAGTCCTTTTTGGACACGGATTACGCGGATTTCACGGATTCTCACGGGAAAAACCTCTTATTAAATCCGCGCCAGTCCGCGCAATCCGTCAAATCCGTGTACTTAAGAAACGGTCTCTAACGCGAAAAGCGCGAATACGGCGAATCTCGCGGAAAAAATTGCGCCATGGGCGCCCTCACTCTTCCTTCTTCGCTTCCATTTCCTTCTTGTGCGCCTCGATGATCGATCCGGCAATGTGCGCAGGGACGGTGTCGTAATGGTCGAATTCCATTGTGAAATATCCGCGCCCGCCGGTGATGGAGCGGACTTGCGTGGTGTATCTCAGCATTTCCGCCATCGGCACGTGCGCGATGATGGTCGTGCTTCCGCGTTCGGTTTCGGTGCCTTGCACGCGCCCGCGCCGGGTGTTGAGGTCGCTCATCACGTCGCCCATGTTTGCGTCCGGGCAGGTGACGCGCACGTTCATGATCGGCTCGAAGAGAACGGGTCCCGCGTCGTGAACGGCGAGTTTGAAGGCTTCGCGCCCGGCAATTTCAAAGGCGACGGGCTTCGAGTCCACTTCGTGTTCCTTGCCGTCGTAAACGATCACCTTGACATTGCTCATGGGATAGCCCGCAAATGCGCCGCGCTCCATCGTCGCCTTGATTCCTTTTTCGATCGGCGGCAGGTAGGATTTCGACAGGTTCATCCCCACCAATTCATCGCCGAACTCAAAGTCGGCATCGGGCAACGGTTCGATGCGCAGGTGAACCTCGCCAAATTGACCCGCGCCGCCCGACTGTTTCTTATGGCGATATTGAGCGGTAGCCTTGCGCGTAATTCCTTCACGATAGGGAACTCTCTGTTCATGAGTAACCAACCCGACTTGAAATTTCGTCTGCGCGCGATGGATCGCCACTTCGATATGCTGGTCGCCCATGCCTTGCAGAACGGTCTCATGAGTCACCGGGTCGTTTTGCCAGGCGAGGGTCATATCTTCCTCGCCGAGGCGCGAGAGAGCCGTTGATATCTTTGCCGCGTCCGCCTGGGTTTTTGGCGTGACCGCCACGCGGTACAACGCCGCCGGGTATTGCGGCTTGGGCAGCGTCAACGGGTGTCCCTTGTCGCAGAAGGTGTCGCCGGTGGCGGAGGCGGTTAATTTGGATACGACGGCAATATCGCCCGCGTGGACGACTTTCGTCGGGATCGCCTCTTTTCCGCGCTGGAAGTGCAAGCCGGACATGCGCTCGTCCGCGCCTTTGTTTTGATTCCACACATGCGCGTCGGCTTGAATGGAGCCGCTGAAAACGCGGAAGTAAGTCATCTTGCCGACGAAGGGGTCGGCGGTGGTCTTCCACACATAAGCCGCCAGCGGAGATTGATCCGAAGGCTTCAATTCTTCTTCGCCGTCCTTGCCCTGAGCGACGCGCTTCACGGCACGAGTCGGAGGAGGGATCAAATCAATGATGTCGTTGAGCAGGGCGATCGCGCCGATTTCATGCCCGCCCGCGGCGCAGAAGACCGGGACAAAGCTCCCGGCGTAGACTACGTCTTCGAGACCGCGCACCATCTCTTCGTCCGAGAGAGAGCCGTTTTCGAGATATTTTTCCATCAACTCGTCTTCGCCCTCGGCGGCATCCTCCACCATGGCAAAGTGCGCCTTATCCGCCGCCTCTTTCAACTCGGCGGGAATTTCCGCGGTGGTCTTGCCGTCGCCCAGGTATGCCTTCATGCCGATGACGTCCACCACGCCTTTGAAATCATGCTTCTCGCCAATGGGGATATGCACCTGCACCACGCGCTTGTCGTGCGCCTCGACAAATTCCTTGATGGCGTCGTATGTTTTTTGAAAATCTGCGTTTTCGCGATCCATTTTGTTGATGACGAAAAAGCGCGGCAGGTTGAACTGATCGCAGTAGCGCCAGGCGAGTTCGGTCCCGACTTCGATGCCCGCAACGGCGTCCACCAGGATGATCGCGCCGTCCGCCACGCTCAGGGCGGAGACCATCTCGCCCACGAAATCGGTGTAGCCCGGCGCGTCGAGGATGTTGATTTTGTGATCGCGGTGTTCGACCGGGATCACGCTGGTATAGAGCGATATTTTTTTTCTTTGTTCTTCGTCGTCGTAATCGGAGATTGTCGTGCCGTCTTCAACTTTTCCAAGCCGCGTGGTCGCCCCCGTCACATGCAAAAAGGCTTCCGCCAGCATGGTCTTGCCTGCTCCGCCGTGCGAAACCAGCGCAACGTTGCGGATAAACTCGGTGGTATACTCTTTCATCGTAAATCACCTTCCTGTTATGTAAATTTGTCCAGCAGGTGAAGCGATTGTAAAAGAACTCAAATGAATTGTCAAAGCGCGGGCGTCATGCCTTTTTTATGACATTCCGGCGCCGTCGGATAGTCAATGATCATCGTCTTTACGCAATATTCCTATATTTTTATCGCCGCGGGGTTTGCCTTGATCGCCGCCATGATCCTGCTGTCCAATAAGCCGAGGTGGAACGATTATCTTGCGTTCACGGTCATCGTCGGCGGCCTGGTCGTCGCATGGGTTGCCATGCATCCGCGTCAGACCGCGCTGATGGACGATGCGAAGGCAGTGCAGGCGATGATCGGCGCGGGCAAGCCGGTCCTGCTCGAATTTCAATCGCCCTACTGAATACGCTGCGTTTCGATTAAGCCCGTCGTGGACGAGCTCGAAGAGGAAGTGGCGCATGACCTTCATGTCATCCGCCTCAATATTCAGGAAGAAGTCGGCATGGAACTCGCGCCCGTCTACGGCTTTGAGTTTACGCCCACCTTCATCTACTTCGACGCGCAGGGCAACGAACTCTGGCGCATGGTCGGCGACTTCGACCCTCAGCGTGTGCGGGATACGTTGGCAGGCGGGGAGTGACGAGAGGGGAGTTACGAGTTATGAGTTGCAAGTTGCATGTTACAAGTTACAAGTTACAAGTTGCATGTTACAAGTTACAAGTTACAAGTTGCAAGTTGCAAGTTGCAAGTTGCAAGCGACAAGTGAAACCAACTTGTTCCGCCAGTACAATCCACTTTCTGCTTTCCTTAAACTACTCATTTCTCTCTTCATCCTTCATCCTTCATCCTTCCCCCAATGAACCTCCTCTTCCTCTTCCTCGACGGCATCGGGCTTGGCGAAGACGACCCGGAGATTAATCCCTTTGCGCGGGCGGAGATGCCTTATCTCGAATCTTTGCTTGGGGGTAAAAAGCTCACCAAATCCGCCGCGCCCTTTGAAAGCGACCTCCTGACCCTCAAGGCGATTGACCCCAACCTCGGCGTGAAGGGACTGCCGCAATCCGCGACGGGGCAGGCTGTTTTATTGACAGGGATCAACATCCCCGCCGAACTTGGCTATCACTACGGTCCCAAGCCAAACCCCGAAGTGGCGAAATATCTCGATGGTCAGACCATCTTTTCGAGCGCGGCAAGAGCCGGAAAGAAGACCGCCCTGCTCAACGCCTATCCCCCGCGCTACTTCGACGGAATCGATTCGGGCAAACGACTCTACTCCTCCATTCCCCTTGCGTTAACCAACGCGGGCATTCCGCTCTTTACCGAAAAGGATTATTACGCGGGCGCCGCCCTCTCCGCCGATTTTACCGGCGAAGGCTGGCGGACTTTCCTCGGCTTTCCAGACGCGCCTGTCTTCAACCCGGAAAGAGCGGGCGAGAAACTCGGCGAACTCGCGGGAAATTATGATCTCTCGTTCTTTGAATATTGGGCGAGCGACTACGCCGGTCATAAACAGGATATGGATTGGGCTGTTAAACAACTCGAAGTCTTCGACGGGGTGTTGAAAGGACTTGTCGGCAAGTCGGATTGGCAATCCGCCTTGCTTTTGATCGCCTCCGATCACGGCAACATGGAAGACCTCGGCACGCGCAAGCATACCTCCGCGCAGACGCCGTTGCTTCTCTTCGGGGATAAAACAAAACGAGACGCCTTCGCAGACGTTTCGGACCTGGCGGGGGTTGCGCCCGTCATCAATAATTTACTTTCCATTGCCATGTAAAATCGAAAAGAAAACGGATCATCCCCTGGCCGCGCGGTTTACGCAGGGGCGGACTCAGCCTTGAATTCCGGCAAGCGTCTCCTTCGCCAGCGCCGATACTTCCCTGTCGGCGCGGTTGGACGCAATTTCCTGCAGGGCGGGGATGGCGCGTTTGTCGCGCAGTTCGCCGAGCGAATGAATGGACTGCTTTTTTACAACCCTGTCCGGGTCGTGAAGCATTTCGATCAATAAGGGAACAACACGTTCGTCGCGGATCAAGCCCAACCCGTGAATTGCCCTCTCTCTCACCCCCGCTTCCGGATGAGTCAACGCCTCGCTTAACACGCCGATGGCGGATTCGCCGAATTGAGCCAATGCCTCCGCCGCGGCTTGACTGACGTCGTGATGCAGGTCATACAACGCCATGCCCAATTCTTCCAGGGCGCGGGCGTCGCGCAGTTTTCCCAGGGTCGTCGCCGCAAGTCTGCGGACAGTTCCCTCGCGGTCGGCAAGCGCTTCGATCAACGGTTCGACGACGGGTTCGCCCATGCTTTCGATGGCATTCAACAAATCGCGGACGGACTGCTCGCGCTCGAACCACCAGAACGGGTCGCGCAGGGCTTCCATCAAAAAGGGAATCGCTGCGGGGTGATGCGTATCGCCGAGCGCCTTCACCGCCGCCTGCCGCACTTCGATGATTGGGTCGTCGAGCGTCACATTGGCAAGTTCGTCGAAGGTGGAGGGGTCGCGGAACATTCCGACGGCAATACAGGCGGCAGTGCGGACTTCGTCCTCGCGGTCTTTCAGCAGTGGGAGCAGGTCGGGGATGACGCTCGGCTCGCCGATGTTTCCCAAGGCAATCGCGGCGCGCGCGCGGACGGTGAAGAATTCTCCGCGCAGGGCTTCGCGCAAAACGGAAATGGCGTTTTTATCCCTGCTGATCGCGAACACTTCCGCCGCCCGTCCACGAATAAGCGGGTGCGCGGAACGGAGCGCCTTTTGCAGTTCGGGAGAGGCGGAAGGGATTCGGGCAAGAATTTGCTGATAGATGGCAAGCAGGCCCAGGTCTTGCGTCTGAAGCGCGTCCATCAAAATCGGGGCGGCATCGGCGCCGAGTCGAATCAACTCCTGCGCGGCGCGCTCGCGTCGGGTCGCATCCGCCAAAAGGGGCAGCAGTTTCTTTGCCTCGCCGTGTTTGGAGCTTGAGAACCAATCCATTGGGCTATTTTACATTAAGTCGGCGTGAGTATAATCATTCCAAGTATCCAGCCTGTTTGAGGAGTTGTCACATGAAAGCAAAAAGAGAGCGCGTTTTGGGGTTTGCCCTGTTGATCCTCTTTGTTCTAGCCTGTAACATGCCAGGCGCCGTAAACAACGGAAGCACGGAGCCTCCGCCCAGCCCGGGCGTGACTTATGTGGTGGTGGTGGAGAATACGCCGACGCCGCTTCCTACTGATACGCCTGTCCCGCCCACCGCCACGGAGTCCATCCCGCCAAAAATTACGCTTGTGAAGAATTCAAATTGCCGCCTGGGCCCCAGCATTTTTTATAATTCCATAGATCAGATCGCTTCGGGAACCGAACTGCCGGTCATTGGGCGAAGCGAAAATAGCGAATGGTGGCAGGTGGTAAATAATACCGGGCGCGAATGCTGGATATTTTACGAACTTGCGACGCCCAACCAGGATTTCAGTGCGCTGTCCATCGGCGAAGCCCCGCCGCTGCCGGGCATCCCGTTGAATTTTTTTGTGGTAGACCAGCAATGCCTTTCGGCTCAGAAGAAATTCTCGGTGACGTTGAGCTGGTCGAGCGGCGGCGGCGAAACGGCTTTTCGCATCTACCGCGATGGGAACCGCATGGCTGATCTCAAGCCGACGAAGTTTACATTCAAGGATACGGCGGCTCCTTATAACAAAACCGTCACCTACGAGATCGAGGCGGTGAACGAGAATGGCGCGTCCGAACGGGCGGCGCAGTTTGTCCCAGCCTGTAAATGAAACGAAGTTGCGAAATAAAAAACTTCCCGCAGCGCTGCGGGAAGTTTTGATGTCCGCCGATTGCCCGGTCTTAGAGACCCTTTACCAAAAGGCTCAGAGCAAGCAAGACCAGCCCGATAAAAGCAAGCCAAAATGCGTAGGGCGCAAGGAAGGCGAGCGCGCCAACCTGACCGAGCAAGCCAGCCAAGCCAAGCGCCACGGAAATCCAAAAGGTGATCGATTTTGGGGGGGGTAAGTTTCATTTCATTCTCCTTATAAAGAAAAGAACAATCCTTCGGCGGACGTTTAATTTATAGCACAAGCAGACAATATGTCAATTGAAAAATTCAAGGATTTTTGGAGGCGATTCGCTTTCAAAGCCTCTCAGAAGCGGGATTTCTTATTTTTTCCTCTGATATAATCCCGAACTCGCGTCCTGAGAATCATAACGCCGGCGGGGGGTTGGTGTTTTTTTAGTGGATTTT
>CAADGT010000163.1 GCA_900696595.1 uncultured Chloroflexota bacterium | reverse complement strand
TCCGCCTGCGCCAGCGAGGTGATAACTCCCGCCCCGCGCGCGAGCGGAGTCGCCAGCAGTTTGCCGCCCACCCTCCCCAACACCACGCGGACAAAGTCGTCGTCGCCGGCGGGGGAAACCAGTTTGCGCGTGAGCGTGGCTTCTTCGACGGGCAATTCCAACGGACGCCGCCCCAGCCATTTGGCGATGACGGGTTCGGCGAAGATGTCAACGGTCAGCGCGGCGGAGACGGGGTAGCCGGGGACGCCGATGATGGGAACAACATCATTGCGGGGGGCATTCTCTCCCGAAGCAATCTGCCCGTTATTCGGGGAGATTGCTTCGTCGCTGTCCTTCGACTTCAGCGCAGAAAGCGCGCCTCCGCTCAGGACGCTCCTCGCAATGACACCGAGAATCACCGGATGGCCCGGTCGTACCGCAACTCCATGCACCAGCAAATTACCGAGTTTCTGAACGACTTTCGCCGAAAAATCCTCCGCGCCCGCGGATGAACCCGCGTTGAGCAGGATGAGGTCGTGCGTTTGCGCGGCTTCCCGAACGCGGTCGCATATCGAATCGAAGTTGTCCTTCGTGATCGGGTAACGGGTCGGTTCGCCGCCCATCTGCCGGATCTGCGCCGCCATGACCAGGGAGTTGTATTCGAGAATATCGCCCGCCTTAAGTTTCGAGCCGATGGGGACGAGCTCGCTTCCTGTCGGCAAGATTGCCACTTTGGGCTTGCGGGCTGTTTTGACAGATTGATGCCCCGACGCCGCGATCGCGCCCAGGTCGGGAGGACGAAGGACATGACCCGCGGGCAGGACCAATTGCGTCGCGACAATATCCTCCCCCATCGGGCGGACGTGACTCCACGGCGCTGCCGCCGCGCGGATGCGAATTGCCTTCGGCGCGCGAATCTCGGATGTGATCTGCCCGTCGCGGTCCAGCGACTCGACGTTCTCGATCGGGATGACCGCGTCCGCCCATTCCGGCAGCGGGTCGCCCGTATCCACATATTGAGACTCGGCGCCGACATGCAGAGTTATGGGGGAGGAAGGCAGCGCTCCGTTCGTCGAAACGGCGCGGACGGCGAAGCCATCCATCGCCGCAGCGTGATAATGCGGCGAGGAAACCTCCGCCCAGATCGGTTCGGCGGCGACGCGACCCAGCGCGTTTTCATCAAGCGGGATTTCTTCCATCCCAAGAACGCGCCACAAGCCCGCTTCCTGCAAAGCCTGACGGAATCGCTCCCGCGCCTGGGAGAGGGGGATGTCGTGAAGGTAGACGGACATACAAGTTTCGAGTTACAAGTTACAAAGTACGAGATAAAAGATACGAGGCGCAAGTTACGAGATGCGTTTTTCGCATCACGAATTTTCAATCACCAACTACCCCACCCCATCCATCGCCGCGCCCAATCGCTTCACGATCTCATCCACTTCATCTTCCGTGATCGAAATTGGGGGCGAGAACGCCAGCGTATTGCCAAGCGGACGAGAGCGCAACCCGTTCGCTTCGGCAGCCTTGAATATTTTCATCGCCATCGCAGGGTCGGCGGCTTTAGTGTTTTTATCGGAGACGATCTCCACGCCGCAGACCAGGCCCAGCCCGCGCACGTCGCCGACGAAGGAGAATTCTTCGAGTTTCTTCAAGCCTTCCATCAAACGCTTTCCCAACTCGCGCGCGCGTTGCGGATAATTTTCTTTTTCCATGATTTCAAGATTCTTCAACCCGACCGCGCACGCCATGGCGTGACCGGAATAGGTATAACCGTGCATGTAGGCTTCGGTATCGGCGGCGCTTTCCATCGTCTCGCGGATCTCGTCTGAAATCTGAATGCCGCCCAGTTGGGCGTACCCGCTGGTGACGGCTTTGGCAAAGGAGAGAATATCCGGCTTGACGTTCCAATGCTTGAGCGCGAACCATTCGCCCGTGCGCCCGAAGCCGGTGATGACTTCGTCCGCTATGAAGAGGACTTCGTATTTATCGCAAATCTTGCGAACGAGCGGAAAATAATCGTCAGGCGGGACGATCACGCCGCCGACTCCCATCACCGGCTCGGCGATGAACGCGGCGACGCTGTCGGCTCCTTCGCGGAGGATGGCTTCCTCCAACTCCCGAGCCGCCGCCTGCCCGACGGTTTCCCCATCCTTCAATTTGCCTTCATAGCGATACGGATTCGGCGCGGAAATGTGAAGATATCCTTCCGGCGCGGGAGCGAACATGACGTGATACTTTTCAAGCCCGGTGGCAAAAGTTGTGCCGAGGGTCACGCCATGATACGCCCCTCTGCGCGCGATGACCTTGTACTTGCCCGGCTTGCCTTTGCGCTTCCAGTAGTATCTCGCCGTCTTGAAAGCCGAGTCATTCGCCTCCGAGCCGCCGGATGTGAAGAAAGTCGTATTCAAACCTTCGTATGCGAATCCCGCAAGTTTATCCGCCAATTGAATGGACGGCAGGTTGGTCATGCCCGAAAAATTGGACGTAAACGCCAGTTCCCTCATCTGATCGTACGCCGCCTTGGCGAGTTCCTCGCGCCCATACCCGGCGTTGACATTCCACAGCCCCGCCATGCCATCCAGGATCTTTCGCCCGTCGGCAAGATGCAGCCAGACCCCCTCGCCGCGCTCGATCACCATCGGGTTGGCGTGCGTCTTGGGATGATAGGTGGGGTGTAATTGTCTTTTATCTTTTTCGATCCAGGTTTGGGTTGGGTTGGTCATGGGTTCTCCTGTAAGTCCTTTGTTTTATCATCATCGTTCGTTTCGAGCAACTCCCCTACCCCCTCTCCGCAAATCGGAGAGGGGAACTCGTTGATTTTTAATTGCAAGCCTTTAATTTTCAAATATATCTTTCCAAGAACAACTGGTAAATTCATTTCAACTTCTTCCGCGCTGGCTCGCATCACATTCAAACCAAGTTGCTCCGGAATTTCCGGGCGGCGAGGTCGGATTCAACCTGATTGACATGGATCGGACCACCCTCTTCGACCGCCAGCCGGTCCGTCGAATTATAAAAGTCAATCACGAATAACCCAATCAGCGGTTGACGACGAAACTTGATTCCATCCAGTTTCTTTCCACGCAACGCCTGCCAAAGGATAGACTCGCTCGCCGAAAAGTGGCGCTGGGAAAGGATTCCGCAATCTGCCGCCCTTCGGTATACTTCAAGTCAGCCGGGCAGGTTCGGGCAAATGTAGCCATTCTCCCATCCTACCCGACTACTTTTAAAACGTTTTCTAATAACTCCGAGAGTTAAATCGCTTCCACCGTTTGGCGCATCTGGATGGTGATTACGATGGCGGCGATCAACGAAACCAAGTATAGCGCGCCATAGATTGTGCGCAACAGCGGGATCGTCGGAGCGAGGTAAAAGAGCAGCGTAAACAACACGAACATGCCCATCTGAACATAGAACCATATCTTCAAACCGGAAAGCCTACCTAAATCTGCGCCATATCGTCGGGCGAGAGAAAGCAGCAACGCGAAGTACAAGCCGAAGAACAGAAATTCGGCTGTGTCCAGCAGGGTCTGAAGCCATGCCGGGACGGTGAACCATGACCAGAAGTTCAACTCATATTTGATGGGCCACAGTAATTCCACGCCGTTGAACCATAAGATCAGGTCTACAACAATGTGCATGAAGATTCCCGCGCCAAGCCCAACGCCGAAGTTATTCCACTTCTGATTTCGAGCGACAGCGCCAATGATGTAGAACAAAATGACCATGGCGGCGATGGTGAAAATACTGTGCGTGAACGTGCGATGGAGACCATGAGTATCGGCTTTGGTAATGGTGGCGACAGCAACCGCAATGTTATCCAGATCGGGAAATATATTGCCCAGAACCAGGCCGAGCAACAGCCATTCCTTTTTAGGCATCCATGGTCGAGCGACGATTCCTACGATTGCGTGCATTCCATTCTGCGGCATAACATCCTCCTTGACAAGTAAAAGACTTGAAGATTACAACCCTTATTGAGCGAGAAAGTTTCCCGCATTTCTCCCGTATGCGCGCAAAGGTTGACAATGCCCCCGCTCAAACCGCCGTGCGAACAGTTATTTGTATTCGGCTAAAGGAATTTCGACGGATCAACAGGCGGTTTCTTTGCAATCGCGGCAACAAAATGGCGAGGGCAATTCTTGACGCCATATTCCACAAAGGGTTCATAAAAATATAATTTCCCTCACCCGCCGCCGAGCCATGTCTTTGCGAGGGCGCTCTTGCTCTTCGCCCGAAGCAATCCACTCGCTGATATGGAGATTGCTTCGCCGCCAAAGACCAAGAGCGGCGGCTCGCAACGACATTGCGGGAAGTTAATTATTTACAGACCCAAAGTTCCCGCCAACGGGAGCAAATAAAGGCAAAGGTCGTTATTGCAAGCCAGTTTTTACAAGGCGATTTGCCAAAGCATAAATTCTGTGCCAGAATAGGCTTGTCGAAAAAGCGGCGCGTTTGGCGTTTCGCCCGGCAATGTAAACTGTCGGGCAACCTGGCGGATTTACAAATGAATCATTTTGAAATCGTCGCTCATTGATGTCGCGCGGTTAAAATAGTTTTTGGCGATCGCCAAAAACACTGTTCTTGCCCGCCCACAAGCAACGCTGGACGCCCGCGCAGAATCCAATAAAGGGAACCATGAAGACATTTCCGCATTCCTTTTCAGTTAGAAAAAATTTCATAATTCTTCTTCTGCTTACCATCAGCGGCATTGTAGTAACATGCTGGCTATTATTAATGCTGTTCGTGATCATGATAAATGGACCAATCTTTCAGGATAAAAGTCAAATATCCCTTGACATATTCATGGTCTTTCTTTTTCCGTTTTTTCTTGCTCTTATCACAAGCGTCTTTTCTCTTATTCTTACTGCCATCGCGCGACAAAAATGGTGGATATCCATACCTTTATCAATCCTCCTGCTCGGATTGCCGCTCATCGCCTATACATTCACATGGCTCGCTTCCTGGATCGCCCGTTTATTCTATATCTCCACGCCGGAAGACGAAGAACGAAC
>CAADGT010000162.1 GCA_900696595.1 uncultured Chloroflexota bacterium | reverse complement strand
GCTGTCGCCGAGGCGCAATGGATTGGCTTGCGCGGGGTTGGTTGTGTCAATGCTCCACAAAACGGAGGCGTCGCCGTTGGCGATGTAGATGCGACTGTTGGCGGCGTTGAGGCGCATGTTGTGCGGCTTGCGTCCGAAGTCGAAGGTGTGGGTGAGGCTGCCGTTCTTGTCGTAGACATCCATGTGACCGCCGATGCCCGCGACTTGACCGTTGGCGGGCTGGGCAACCGAGAGCGCGAAAGTTTGGTCGGTGGCGGGGTCGTAGAGAATGTCTTCGAGCGTGCCGCTGTTTTGAAGCGGGAAGGCGTTGAGTTCATTGCCGTTTACGTCGAGCTTGACGATGGTGCGGTCAAGACCGATGATGAAGGTTTGTTCGGCGGGGTCGAAGAAGAAGGCGCGGGCGCGTCCGTTGGTTTGCGCGGCGTATTGAATCTCGTTTGTCACTGCGCCCGTTGCGGCGTTGATGACAATGATGGAGCGGGCGTTTTTGTTTTGCGAAGCGAGCATGTAAATCGAATCAGTGGCGGGGTCGTAGGCGGTTGCGCCCGAATTTTCGCCCAAGCCTTGCACAACAAAAAGTTCTTGCAGAGTGTTTCCGTCGAAGGCGGTCAGCCCGTTTTTGGTGGGGATGTAAAATCGGGTGTGGGCTTCGTCTACAAAGGCGATGCTGGCGAATCCGCTGTTGAGTTTGGCGGGCGTTGCCATTTCGCCTGTGGCGACGTTGACGCGGCGGAGCGTGGATGTATTGGTTTCAAACACATACAAATATTGCGCGACGGAGTCGAAGTAGATGTATTTGATGCCGCGCTCGGTGATGCCGGTCTCGACGATGCCGATCCATTCTTCGGTTGCGCCGTCGAGGATCGCCACGTTGGGAGTCATGATGCCCGCGACATAAACGCGGTTGCGCTCTTCGTCCACGGCGACGGAGAAGAGTTTGACCACGTTCTCGTCGAGGGCGCTGGCGAGGGAGATGGTGGAAGCGAGGCACATGGCTTCGGGGCAGGAGGGGGCAAGCGTTTGGGTGTCAGGTAATTCGGTTGCAGGTTGAACGTTGATGGTTTCAGGCGTTTGCGCGGCGGGCAATCCGCAGGCGAGGGATGCGATGATGAGAAGCGAGAGGAAGGCGAGGATGCGTTTCATGGGTTATCTCCTGTTTCTCGCATTGTAAGAGTCCGCCGAATTTAGCGAGAGCGCCCACAATCATGACTTTTCTTTCCGCCGTATGACGCGCGTCATGGAGTTGTTAATGGGATGTAAAAAGACCTCCGAGGCTTATGACTCGGAGGTCTGGTTATTCAGGGCGCATTTGTCTAAAATGCATAGACAGGGACAACGATAGTGCGGTCAGCGTTTCGCCGCCCGCGAATATTCTCCTCCACAGTTTTAAGCACATTCGCGGCAAAGTACCGCGTGCCGCATTCCGCGCAAACGCCCGCCGGGACATTCTCGATCAAAACGTATTCCCCTTTTACCTTGCGGTGCAGGGTTACGCGTTTTTCGACAATCTGCCCTTCGCAATACTCGCAGGTTTCGCCCTGCCAAAAATTTGTAGATTCCATGATTTTATTTGGGTTGATCTTGATAAACAGTGATGATCCGGACTTTGCCGCCTTGCGTCAGGCGGCAGATAACTCCGATCGCGCGCCCGTCCAATGATCTTCCGATAACCTCGAATTTTTCTTCTTTCGGCCAGGTCTTTCTTATCCTGCCTGTTAGAATGCCATTTTCAATATCGTAAATGTCGAAGCCATCCTCCAGCGCCTCGTCATCTGCGTGTTCGGTCAGGTAATAAATGCCATTTCGAACCAAAGCCTGAATTTCGGAAATCCTGCTCACAGATGCTTCCTCATTATCAAGGGTGTGTCAATTATAACCCCATTGGGCGCTTGAAAACTTGATAAAACCCCCAGGCTGTCGCGCCCGGAGGTTTCGCCTGCTACCTCAGCCATTCCTCAAAGAACGCGATGATCATCTGCGACAGTTCCTGCCGCGACGGGCTGATCTCTCCGCCATCCGGCTTGAAGCCGTGACTGGCGTTTTTCACGCGCGTCAGTTCCGCAGGCACGCCGACATTCTGCAATGCCGCCAGCAAAATCTCCGACTGTTCGATGGGGACGAGCGCATCTTTTTCGCCATGTAAAATCAAAAACGGCGGATCATCCGATGAGGCGTAGGTCACGGGGCTTGCCAGAGCCAGGTCAAAATCGCCGAATGCAGTTTTGACCGTATCTGAAGATTCGACCATTGCCACGGTCAGGTCCGCCGGACCGAACATATCCACCACGGCTTGCGCGCGGCTGGAATACTCCAAATACTCGCCCACATCGAACCCCGCGCTTTCGTCCGTTGTGCCGAGCAGGGCAACCAGATGCCCGCCCGCGCTGCCGCCCCACACGCCGATACGATCCGGGTCGAGGTTGTATTCGTCCGCGTGGGCGCGCAGGGAGCGCATGGCGCACTTCACGTCTTCGATCATGGCGGGGAATAAATATTCGGGCGCGAGCCGATAATTAACCGTTACGACCAAAAAACCGGCTTGTTGTAACGCGGGGACTTCGAGAGCGCCGGCTCCGCGATCTTTATCGCCTTTATGCCACCCCCCGCCATGCACATACATCACGACCGGAAAACGCCCGTTGTTTTCAGAGGGATAATATAAATCCATCTTCAACTCCACGCCGTCCATCGCGCAGTAAGTGATGTCTTTTTCGACGGAGCCGAGTTTGGATGAGTCGAATTGCGCGGACGAAGTTCCCGCCTCGCTCTGTCCTTCGCCTTCGCTCAGGATGGGCGGGGCGACTGTTTCAGACGGCTTGACCGCCGCTGTAGGTTGACTCGCGCCGAGACTGCAAGCCATCGAGATGATCGCCAAAAGCGCGATGAAAAAAGATAGCGGTTTCATTTTAGGTTCTCCTTCGGCAGACGCCCATGCTGGACGCTGATGAACGCGAAAAATGCCTTGAAAATCCGCGTTCATCCGCATTTTCCGCGTCCCATTTTTGGGATGTACGGCAGTGAATTAACTCACCTTACGCAAGATGGCATTTGGTTAGGAAATGCGCTTGCCGATGAGTCGGTGACCGTCCACGAATGTTCACGAACAAACGAACAGGCGCGCCAACATTCGCGAATTCGTGACTTTATTCGTGGACGGTTCGTGAGGATGGCAAAGGTGGGTAACATGAGTGAATTAATTATCTCCGTAATCTTCGACGCAGTTTTCTTCCTTCCTATGCCCGCGCGGGGATGAACCCCCGCGCTATTCCTACGAAGCCCGCTAAAGCGGACTCGGATTATTTTTTAAACTTCATCGCTTTACGCATGATGATGGCGGAGACAGGCGAATCGCAAACCGAAGTTTGCGGTACGTCATTATTTTGCCAGCTCGATAATATCCTCCGACGTGACCACGTTGAGATTCGCGGCGGCGTAAGCGACCATCTCCTCGTAGGCGGCGAAGATGGCTTGCTTGTCTGCCTCGCTGCGCGGACGCGACGGGTCGGCGGCGGATAAGTCCCAGGGCGCGGACAGCGGATTGCCCTTCTTCGCGCCGTTCATCTCGAAGTAGATTGAAGTCCAGCCTTCCGCGCCGCTTCGATAAAAGTTATTCTCGTGGATGAGCGCGGTGATGAACGGCGCTCTGTAGGTCGGATTGCCAATCCGACCTACCCATTCCGCGAGTTGATCTTGCAGCATCTTCGTCGGGTTGTATTTATCCGCTTCGGGCGTGGACATGAAGTTCCACCAGAAACTATCTTTGCCGTCCACGAAGGTCGTGCGCGTCACGCCGAAATCGCTGGGGCGGACGAGCAAGCCGTTGACGTATTCAAACGGCTGTTCGAGGTT
>CAADGT010000161.1 GCA_900696595.1 uncultured Chloroflexota bacterium | reverse complement strand
GGGGCGCGGCGGCGTGGGCGATGTTCATCTTTGCGACTCTCTCGAAGAAATCGTGGGCGATTCCCGTCGGCTTGTTTGCGGGGACGATGTCCATGATGGCGGGCTATCCGCTCGGACTGCATAACGCGCTCTTCGAAGTGCATCGCTTCTCGATGTTCCCGCCCGCGCCGTTATTAAGCACAGCCCTGATCGTTTACTTAATCCTCCCCTCCACGCGGAAGATGCTCGAAGCGTGGAATACGTCGGTTTGAGCAATCGGCGTTCTCGCGCGCCGGCGGGGACGCCGATCGTTCATAAAGGCTGAGGAGCAGGAAAAGTTACGAAGGGATGAATCAACCCCCGGTCCGGGTTGAAGCGAAGGAAGGACACCCGTCAAACAGAAGTGTGATTTATGTCATGGATAAATTACATCAAATTGTGCGATAATTCACAATATAAAGGAAGCCGGTCATGCCGATTCTCATCCCTCCCCTCTTGCGTTCGATTGTCGTTGGCGGGTTGGGATTTTTCTTGAGGCTCCCATTGGCGAGAGACACCGATCGCCAATCTTCATTTATCGAAAAGGAAAACACATGAAAGACCGATTCAACTATCTCTTCGGTTCGACAAAGGGCTTGATCCTCGTGGCGGCCGCCATGATCGCGATGACGACCGCCGTGTGGGGAATGTTGTCCGGTCCCATGGCGGAGATGGGCGTGCGCGAGGTTGTGATCAAACTCCTCCGCATGGATATTGTGCAGTCCGAGCGCGAGGGACGCATCATCATTCTGTACCATTCGATTGCGATGGCTGTGGTCGCCATCGAGACCTACATGGTCACGGGTTTGTTGAAGATGAAGTCCTTCTACAAGACCGCGATCAACCTGCTCATCACCGTCGGCTACATGATGACGATGGTCTTCGGCATGGGCTTCGCGTATTTCGGCCACAACTGGGCGTTTCATGGGCTGTATATCACAGGTCTGTCGCTCATCTTCTTCGCGGGCGTTCTGTTGTGCGCGGCGCTCTGGCCCTGGAATCCTGAATACTACATCAGCGACGCCGCTTATGCCCGCACGAAAAAAGGCGTGGACCTGGAGCGCGTCGCGTTCTTCACCACAGCCGTGACGACGGTAATCTCCGCGCTGTTTGGGGCGGTGCCTGGCTCGTACCTGGGCAATGGCTTCGAGACTTTCCTCGCCGAGAACATCATCCGCCTGCCGCACAAAACGCCGATGGAATATTCGATCATCGGACATCTGCACATCATGCTGGCGCTGATCGCCGTCATGATCACGCTCATCATCGGACGCTGGCTGAACTTCAAGGGCGCGTGGCACAAGGTCGCCATGCCGCTGATGATCCTCGGCTGTATCGTCCTCAACCTCGGCGTGTGGGGTGTGGTCACGCCGCTCGAACCTGTCGCCCACATGATCATCTACGTCGGCGCGACCCCGTCCATGCTGGCGGCGCTCTTCCTGCTCATCTGGAGTTGGGGCAAGTTCGCCAAAGAAGGCACGGCGCACATTGCCAAACCGACCTTTCTGCAAAAACTCGGGGCGATGGTCAGCGACCCGCTTAAATTTGGGCCCACATGGCAGATGCTGTTCATGAACTTCACCACCAGCGGCATCGGCATCTTCATGGCGATCCGGCTGGACGAAGTCTTCCGCATGTGGCCCGCCCGCGAGGAGCGCATCGAACTGACCGGCCACTGGCACGCGCTCTCCGCCATCATCGCCACCATCATCCTGATGTATTACGGCGACATGATCGGGTTGAAGGGAAAAATCCGCCAGATTTACGGCTGGAGCATCATCTTCCTCTCCGACCTGGCCCTCGGCGCGGTGACAGTCTTCGAGATGAAGCGGCTCTTCATCAGCGAGGCGGAGCAGCAACCGCTCGTCAACGGGTTGATGTACGCGATTGATTTCGGGCTTGGTATGTTGCTCGTCCTGCTGGCAATCGTCATGGTCTGGCGACTGACCGATCTCTTCAAACCGAAAGGACGCTGGACGGAGGAAGCGACTCACGAACTTTCACAGGAGGCAGCGAAATGAAGGACAAATCAAATGGTACACGGATAAACACGGATTACACGGATAAAAATGGATTTTATTTTTTCTCCGCGTTCTTCCGCGCTCGTCCGCGTCCAATCATCTTCGCCTTAACCATCACGCTTCTCGTCCTCGCCTCCTGTGCCCCCGTTGACCTGAACGCCCCGCTTCCCGTCTACGACACCGGGGTTGACCCGAACGCCTGGGCGCAAATCCCGGCGGGGGAGGTCTACTTCGGTCAGCATGAAAAAATCGAAACCACCGGCGCATACGAGATCATGATCGCCGATGTGACCGTCCGGCAATACGCGGATTATCTCAACGCCGCGCTCGCCGATGGAACGCTCAAAATCGAAGGCGACTCCGCCCTCGGCTACTACCCCGGCGACCCATTTCACGGCGTCAAGCACGAGATCGAGATCAAAGCGGGCGACTGGGAATATATTCCGCTCGACGACCCCTCCCAGAGAATCAAATTCGACGGCACGACCTTCTCGGTTCAGGAAGGATACGAGAATCACCCGATGACGATGGTGACATGGTTCGGCGCGTGGGGCTACTGTCAGTATTACGAAGCGGAACTTCCCACCGAACTCCAATGGGAAAAAGCCGCGCGAGGCGCAGATGCCCGCCCCTTCCCGTGGGGAGATGAAATCCTCCGCGAGAATGCCAACTTCTACTCCAGCCGCGACCCGTTCGAGGATATGAGTTCCTTCGGCTCGCGCACCACGCCCGTCGGCTTCTACAACGGACAATCCTACGACGGCTATCAAACGCTCGACTCCGCCTCGCCCTACGGCTTATACGACATGGCGGGCAACGTCTGGCAGTGGGTCGGCGATGTCCAGCCGCAGGAAGGATTCAGCGACCGCTTCATGAAAGGCGGCTCGAAAGACACTTACGATATGGATTTGCGCGTCTGGGTTCGCAACAGCGCCCCGCCCATGTATTTCAGCCCCGGGGTTGGGTTCAGGTGTGTGAGGTAAAATCGAGAGAGTAGAGAGTAGAGAATAGAGAGTAGTGAATAGAGAGTAGTGAATAGAGAGTAGTGAATAGTGAATAGTAAGTGGTAAGTGGTAAGTGGTAAGTGGTAAGTGATTTCTACTCTCTACTTTTAGGAGTTCCCGATGACCGCCCAATCAAAAATCGAAAATCGCAAATCCAAAATCGGCGCATACTGGTCTCTCACAAAGCCTTCGCAATCGGGACTCCTGCTCGCCACAGGGCTGGCGGGATACATGAGCGCGCGCTGTCCGGTCTTCAACATCTCGACCATCCTCCAACTTTCGGCGAGCCTGTTTTTCGCCATTGCGGGCAGCACCATCCTCAACATGTGGTGGGACCGCGACATAGACGCAAAGATGGGGCGCACCCAAAAACGCGCCACAGCAAAGGGACTGCTCAACGATAAAGAAATTCTGATCGTCGGCGCGGTTGTCTCCATCGTCGGAGTCGGATGGGCGTTTGCGATGGACGCGCTATACGGGCTCATCGTCTTCGCGGGCTGGTTCTTCGACGTGATCGTGTACAGCGTCTGGCTTAAACGCCGCACCTGCTGGAGCATCGTCTGGGGCGGCATCTCCGGCGCCATGCCCATCCTCGCCGGCCGCGTCCTCGGACTCGGATTCATAGACTGGGTCGGACTCATGCTCGCGCTCGGCGTCCTGCTCTGGATTCCCACCCACACCCTGACCTTCAGCATGAAATTTCAAAAAGACTACGCCGACGCAGGCGTACCGACCTTCCCATCCACATACGGGCTCGATGTCACACGCCTCGCCATTGCCCTCTCCTCCGTCCTCGCCGCCGCCGCCATGATCGCCGCCGCAATCGGCATCGGCATGGACTGGGGCTTCCTGCGCCTGCTGGGCGTGCTTTCCGCCGGGCTGTTCGCGCTTGCCGCCGCCATGACCTTCAAACCCACCGAGCGCGTCAACTTCGGCTTGTTCAAGTATGCATCCGTTTATATGCTTGCCGCGATGATTCTGGTTGTGCTGGAAGTCATTTAATATCATTGACCGCCGACGGCGGACCGCGGTCTGCCGTCTGTCGTCAGCGGTCATTACATCTTGAAAATGAAACCCTCCACACGCGACCGCGCCCTTCTTCTACTCACCGCCCTGCTGGCCGCCTATCAAGTCTCGGCAGGCATAGACGGATTCGACGCCCTGCCCATCGCCGCCTACACCGTCGCGTTCGGCGTTTTGCTCGTCGCCGCATTGCTCATCTTCATCCTGGGATTCGACGCGCTGGATTCCCCCATCGTGGCCATCGTCTCCACGATCATCCCCCTCAGCCTGGCGGTCGGGCTCATCCATCAGCGCGCCGCCTCTCTTCGGCCCCCGTACCTGATCTTCGCCATCGTCGGTTTCCTCGCTGTAGCGCTGACCCGCTCCCTCCCCGTTCCGGGAAAGAGCCCCACCATCGTCCTCGCCGTCACGCACGGCATCGCCGGGCTGACGATCTTCCTGCTCCCGATCATTCTCTCGGTTCAAGGAAAGACCCAGCCGCTCTTCTCCCTCGTCGGCGTCGGCGGCGCGTTAATCGGCGTGGGCGGGCTGTTGCTCTCGTTCTTGAAGACCGGCAAGCCGATATTATCGAGGGAAACGATCATGAGATTGTTCCCAGGGTTGCTCCTGCTGACAACGACTTGTTTTGTGGCAGGTTTCAAATTTGGTCAATGAGTAGGTCACGCTTGAAGCGTGACCTACTTTTTTCTACAAAAGGAGTAAACAATGTCCACCAATAGTTTCTTCGCAAAGTTCCTGCGTTTCATCGGCATCCTGCTGATGGCTCTCACCGGCGGCTTGACCCTGCTGGGCGGAATCGGCACGGCCTGCGCCGCCTTTGCCCCGACCAATTTCGAAAGCATGGCCGTGTTGGCGCCGTTTCAGTGGCTCTACATTCTATTCGTCGTCGCGGGCGTCGCGCTCGGCGTGATGGGCGTCCGCGCCGCCATCATGCTTGGCAAAGGCGCGGACAAGTCCTATCGCGACGCAATGGTCGCGTTGATTGCCGGCGTCGTGATCGGTTTCATCCACATTGCCGCGTCGCGCGCCCTGCGCGGCAGTTCCATGCCGGTGGACGCGGTGGTATATGCCACGCTCTTCACGCTGGTCGTCTTCCTGCTCTTCAAAATCCCCGGCATCTGGCAGGGCGTGGACTTTACAAAAGCCAAAGCCAGTCAGAATAAACCCGCGGGCGGCGCGGCGGCGATCCTGCTCGGGATCATGACGCTGACGATCCAATACACCATGGCTTCGACCCACACCTGGAACGGAGTCAACTACGCGGACGCGTTCAACGCGTCCATGACGGCGATTGGGCTGGGGCTGTTGCTCCTCGGCGCGGGGTTCTTCGTCAGCATGGCGAAGGTTTGGGAAACGGGATTCAGGCTTGGGTTACAGAAACGAACCGCATCGTCGAGCCGGTAAACTCAACAAAACGTAAACAAATCCAAATCAAAACTCCCCGCCATAAACGGGGAGTTTTTGTCTACTCGCCTACTTATCCCCATCATCCGGCGCGCTCGCTGGCATTTTTCGCATCTGCTCCTCCTGAAGGACACGGATGCCGTTGTTGACCTGGTTGCTCATCCGGGCGATCTGATCCTGCAATTGCATCAAAATATCCAGGGCGTAGTTATCCGCCTCGGCGCGGATGCCCTCGGCGTCGAGGCGCGCCTGGGCGAGGATTTGATCGGCGCGGCGCTGGGCGTCCTGCGTGATGATATCCTTTTGCACAAGCTGATCGGCTTTGTCGCGGGCAAGTTGCAAGGTGCGGTTGGATTCCTCCTGCGCCTGCGCCATGACGCGGTCGCGCTGGGCGACGATCTGCTGGGCTTTCTTCACCTCTTCGGGGATGGCGATGCGCATCTGGTCTATCAATTCCAGCATCTTGTCTTCGTCCACCACGACGTTGTGCGTAAAAGGAACCGCCTTCGCGTCGTTGAAAAGCTCTTCGAGCCGGTCAATTAGTTGAAGAATATCCATGAATACGCTCCTTCAGGCTTACGACTTTAATGCCTGAAGCATTTCGACGTTGTGTCTCAAAATTTCGTTCACCGCAGTCTGCAAATCCGACTTCTTTTCTTTTGCATACTCTTCGAGAAATCCCAAAAGGTCATCATCCAGGTAG